>SXXK01000446.1 GCA_005791255.1 Planctomyces sp. | reverse complement strand
TTCAACACACGATTCACACCCTCAACCACCAGCTTGCCACTCTTCCTGTCCACAGAAAGAACCGGACCACGAGTGCCCGAACTGTTGCCAGTCAAAACTTCAACTATGTCACCCTTCCGAATGTGCATCGCAAACTCCAACACCCGCAAAAAACTTTTCGCTGAAGACCGAAATCCCCACAAAACCCGAGAGCAGACAACATGAAAACCCAGTGATCGACCAACACACACTGCACACAACACTGAATTTTCACACAGTTCTGCCCATTCCACGCAGATTTTGACCGCAGAACACGCAGTAACGGATTTTCGGCAAGCTCAGCAGAATGACGAAGTGAACACTCAAAATCAAGCCCGCACGATGATTACGGCAGCCTTTCCCGGCGAATTGTCCGTCAGCCCATACCCACCGATCGCAAAAACTGCACGCCGCCGAGCATCGTCGCCGCACACTGGATCGCCTCGTAAATCGCCTCGTCCGAGATTCCCATCTGACGCACTTTGGCCACATGAGCAGACGTGCAGGGCTTGCAGCTGTTGATGTCGCTCAAACTCAGATTGATCAATTCCACCGTCGTCTCGTCCAGTGACGTCCCGTGAAACGTATGCGCCCGCAGACCCACGCCCATCCCGTTGAAGACATCCGTACCACTGATATCACGAAATTTGAACAACACGTTGTACATCGAATTCGCGGCACCCACTGCCAGCGCCTCCGCCAGCTCACCCCTGCTGACCCCCCGCGCTTCGGCAAATGTCGCCAAATAATCCAGCCAGCGACTGCTGCCGCCCTGCCCCGCTACCGCGGCCGCAATCAACAGCTTTCGCTTCTCATCCAGCTTCCCCGCCGACAGCACAAATTTCCGAAAATTCATGAAAAAGTCGTGCAGAAACGCCGGAACCGCCGCGAAGTACCGGAAAATCTCAGGGATCTCCGTTACACCCAGAACTTCCCGGATTCGCTCGTACGCCTGCGCCGCCTTGTCCTCAGCACACTCCGCACTCACCGGTTCCACAAACGCCATCACACGCCCCCCTTCACAAAAATTATCACCCACGACCCGCCAGCCAGTCGCTGCTCCCGAATTCTCACAAATCAGCCCCCATCCTGACAGAAACCTCGGGATTTCAAGCCACACAGGCTCAAACCCAGGCTTTTCCAGCCTCATCTCCCCCCGCAAAGGTTCTCCAGACTCAAAACTTTCCCGGACCTGAAAATCCACTACGAATGCTCCACAGCCCCCGCAGCTTCGTCCGATAAGCCACTCCAGTGCAAAACGTTGACGGAAAGCTGTAAGTCCGGCTTTGGCAAGCGTTTATCGGCAATCTTTGCCGGTCTCCTCGTCTTGACATTCCGATCGCACGGCGCTAATTTCCGCGTTCCGGCGGGGTCCGCCCCGCAACCACGACAACAGCAAGCGAATGGAGTCGCTTATGTCCGCAGGTACGACCCGTGCCTCCGCTGAAGTTTCAGGGACCCCCGTGCCCTTCATCGACCTCGTCGCGCAATACGCCACGATTCGCGATGAAGTTCGAACGGCCGTGGATCGCTGCTTCGAAAGCCAAACCTTCATCCTCGGGGATGAAGTCCTGCAGCTTGAAAAGGAAATTGCCGCTTATTGCGGAGCCAAACACGCTATCGGTTGCGCCTCCGGCACCGACGCCCTGATCCTCGCTCTGCTGGCGGCCGGAGTTCAGCCAGGCGATGAGGTGATCACCAGCCCATTCACCTTCTTCGCCTCAGCCGGAGCCATTCATCGCATTGGTGCCGTTCCGGTGCTCGTCGATATTGACCCCGTCAGCTTCAACCTTGACCCACGCTGCGTCGAAGCGGCCATCACCTCACGCACCGCAGCCATCATGCCCGTTCACATCTTCGGTCAGTGCGCCGAAATGGAACCGCTGTGGAAACTGGCATCCGCGTACGATCTCCCCATCATCGAAGACTCCGCTCAGGCCATCGGTGCCGAATACCGCGGCGAACGCACCGGAGCACTCGGAAAAATCGGCTGCTTCAGCTTCTTCCCCACCAAAAATCTCGGTGGTGCCGGCGATGGCGGTATCATGACCACCCAGGATGATGATCTCGCCGCAAGACTGCGACGCCTGCGAGTTCACGGAGATACCGGTGGCTACAACCATGTTGAAGTCGGTTTCAACAGCCGTCTCGATGCCCTGCAGGCCGCCGTTCTGCGAGTCAAACTGCGACACCTCGACAAATGGACGGCCGGGCGAACTGCCAACGCCGAACGCTACGCCGAACTCATTCGCAGCAACGGACTCGATGACGTTGTGATGCTGCCCACCACCCTGCCCGATCGCCGACACGTGTTCAATCAGTTCACCACCCGCGTCACAGGCGGGCGGCGAGCAGAAGTCATGCAGTCACTCAAAGAACAAAAAATCGGCTGCATGGTCTACTACCCCATCCCGCTGCACCTGCAGAAATGCTTCGCATACCTCGGCTATAAACCCGGTGACCTGCCGGAAGCCGAACGCGCAGCTGACGAAGTACTGTCGCTGCCCATCTATGCGGAACTGCCCCCAGCACACCTCGAACGAGTCGTTGCGGGACTGTGCCAGGCACTCGACCGCAAAGCCACGCTGGCGTTCCCATCAACAGCAGACCGCCAGGCACGCAAAGCCGCCTGATCAGCAGGCTGCCGTCGGACACGCCCGACAAATCCCCTCCCTCAACTCCACAGCCCGCAGGCCACACCTGCGGGCTTTTTTCATTGACAACTGATTCCCCGCCAAATGACGTCAGGTCGGCTTTCGCGCAATGACTGCCACGCGAGTAAACTTGGCGGGCAGATGCACCAGACTCAGTCGAGTCATCCTGACAGTGCAACCGGATTCCCGCAGCACCTGCTGCATCAGCGACAGCGTTATGTTCGAATAGCTGTAACGACGCGATACAAACTTCCCGGTCGGACTCTCTGACATCTCAAGATTCAGCAGAGTTCCACCGGGAGCCAGCAGTCTCACCAGCTCACGAACCGCTGATTCCGTCGATGACGCATACCCCACCACCGCTCCCACACAAATCAGAT
The DNA here is from genome assembly GCA_005791255.1 of Planctomyces sp. GTDB lineage: Bacteria > Planctomycetota > Planctomycetia > Planctomycetales > Planctomycetaceae > SXXK01. Next base: position 7,435 of record SXXK01000446.1, on the reverse strand, counting down.
CAAAACTGCCCGCCGCCAGCTCCATCGCCCCGCCAGCAGGCAACTGCAGACGACTGGGATGCGATATGTCGCTGACACCGACCGTGATCCGCTGAACATCCAGACCACGCTGAGCCGCATTCGCTACCGTCGTCTTCAGAAAACGAGGCTCCAGATCCGTCGACGTCAGCACCGCACCCGGAAATCGCTCCAAAAAATGCAGCCCCAGCATCCCCGTGCCACAACCCGCATCCAGAATCCGCACCGGACCCGACAAATCCAGTTCCACACTCCGCAGAAAACGATCAATGCTGCGTTCATATCCCAACGACTTCATGAAGAAGTTGTACACGTTCGTACTGCGATAAAGTCGCGATTTCAGCATCACGCTGCTTCCAATCCCCGCCTGCCAGAGCCAGGCAACTCACTGCCAGTCCACGCCACAGTCCTGCACAGTCGCGATTCTCCACCAAAACGTTCAGTTTGGGAAGCCTGCTTCAGGCAAACATACCAGCCCCCTCAATACCTCCGGCTCATACCCCGCCTCCGCACGCTCACACGCCCACCGCAGCACGTCGGGCTTCCTCGCTGCCGCAGTACACAGACGCGCAGGATCCGGAGTAATCCCGACCCGCAACAAATCCAGACGATCCGCATCCCAGCACGTCTGCACCGTAATGTCCGCATGCCACCGCTCACTGGTGTGACCCGCACACGCCACCACCAGCAACTCCTGCTCCTCATCACTCACGTCATACACACGCCCCCGCAGCTGCTTCGCAAACGCCGCTGCCCTCGGACCATGACCCGGATCATGATGCTCATTCAAACGCCGCGAATCATGCAGCACCGCAAATAACGAGACCACCACCTCACTGGCACCCGTCTCTCCCGCCAGACGCAGCCCATTCTCCAGCACCCGCGCCCAGTGCACCACTCCGTGGTCACCACGCAAAGGTAAACGATACTCCCGCAATACCTCCGCCAACACACGCTTCAAATCCACACCCAGCCCCCCCCCCGACACCCGACACCCGACAACTGTCACCGCCCGATCCCCATCTGCTCCAGCAGCACCGCATACTCAAACGCCTGCTCCCGCAGCGATTCATAACGACCACTCGCACCACCATGCCCCGCATCCATATTGCACTTCAGCAGCAACACATTGCCGTCCGTCTTCATCGCCCGCAGACGCGCCACATACTTCGTCGGCTCGTGAAACAGCACCTGACTGTCATTCAGCGATGTCGTCACCAGGATCGCCGGGTAGTCCTTCCGAGCAATGTTGTCGTACGGAGAATACTCCAGCATGTACCGCCCAGCCTCCGGCTCCTTCGGATTACCCCACTCCAAAAATTCCTGCACCGTCAGCGGCAGCGATTCGTCCAGCATCGTGTTGATCACATCCACAAATGGCACCGCCAGATGCGCCACCCGACAAACGTCCGGACGCAGATTCAGAACCGCACCAATCAACAAACCACCCGCACTGCCACCTTCAATCGCCAGACGCTCGCGAGCCCCGTATCGCTGCTGCACCAGATGATCCGCACACGCAATAAAGTCCGTAAACGTGTTCTTCTTCTTCATCAGCTTGCCGTCCAGATACCATTGATACCCCATGTCCGAACCGCCGCGGATATGAGCCATCGCGAACACCACGCCCCGATCCAGCAGCACCAGCCGCGAAGCACTGAACACCGGCTCCGTGCTGAACCCGTAGCTGCCATAACTGTACAAATACAGCGGTGCCTTGCCGTCCCGCACCAGTCCACGCCGATACACCAGAGAAATCGGCACCCTGACCCCATCCGGAGCCGTTGCTTCAATCCGCTCACTCACGTAATTCCCGGCCTCAAATCCCCCTGGAACCTCCGTCGCCTTCAGCAGCTGACGCTCCTGAGTCTTCAGATTGAAGGCATAGATGGATGCCGGAGTCACCAGGCTGGTGTAGGTGAATCTGACCGTGTCCGCATCAAACTCAGGATTCGCACTCAAACCCACCGTGTAACTGGGTTCCGGGAATGACACGCGATACGCAGCACCACTGCCAAAATCGTGCACCCGCAACTGCGGTATCCCCGCCTCACGCTCCTCAATCACCGCAAAATCACGGAACAGACTGAGCCCCTCCAGAAAGACACTCGGACGCACCTCCTCAAAATCCCTCCAGTGCACGGACTCGCACTGCGACACATCACAGGTCATCCACTTAAAATTCACCGCTCCACCAAGGTTCGTGCGAATATGAAATCGACCGTCCCGATGATCCACCGCATACTCCACACCCTCCCGCCGCGCTGCGATCAGCCGGAAATCGGCCGTCGGAGTCGCACTGTCCAGAAAATGCTGCTCGGTCGTCGTGGAACTTTCGGAAGTCCGGATCAGGTATTTTTTGTCGCGAGTCCGCTCGATGGCCAGCGTGTACAACTCGTCCCGCTCCTCATACACCAGCACATCACTGCTGACCGGCTGGCCCAGCTCATGACGGAACAGCCGGTAAGCACGTTTGGCCTCGTCCTCCACAATGTAAAACACCGAACGATTGTCGGCCGCCCACTCAAATCCCGCTGCCTTCACAAACCGATCCTCCACCAGCTTCCCGGTGGTCAGATCCCTGATCGACACGTAATACTCGCGAAACCCCGTGATGTCCGTCAGATACGCGTAAAATCGACCGTCGTCGCTGACTCCCGCCGGCACCGCCGACATGAACTTCTGCCCCTCCGCCAGCACATTCACATCCAGCAACAACTCCTCCGCTGCCTCCATCGAACCCTGGCGGCGACAGTACAGCGGATACTGCCGCCCCGCCTCAGTACGACTGTAATACCAATACCCACCCTCCCGCACCGGTACACCCAGATCCGTCTGTTTGATGTGCGACAACATCTCCTGATAAAGCACCTCCGTGAACGGCTCCAAATGCTTCGTCACAGACTCGCGATGCGCATTCTCAGCCTCCAGATATCGAATCACCTCGGGATTCGTCTTGTCCTTCAGCCAGAAGTACGGGTCCTGCAGAATCTTTCCGTGGAAGTCCACGGTGTGCGGCTGCTGCATCGCAACCGGCGGCTTCACAACCGGCTCGTCCGCCGCAACACACACTGCCGCACCAGCAACCAAACACAACCACTGAAACACAAGTCTCATGCCCACTCCCCGATAACCCGAAATCCCACCGCGCAAAAGCTGGCCACCACGGCATTGTACCCCGGCAGGGATCTGCATACCACAACAGCACGTCCAGCCAATTCCTGCAGAGTTTCCGATACTGAAGTCCTGAAACGTTTTTTGGCGAGTCCTGCCGATGGCAACACCAATTCACCTCATCACCGTTCGATTCGTTCAGAACGAGCAGACTGCATTTACACACACTCAGATTTTTGAGTAAAGCAACCACCAAAATTGCAAGATAAACTTAGGCATACAAAACTTCATTATGCTGGTGTCCACCGGCACTGCACACTGTTAGAGCACTTGCAAACAGGAGCTGACATGGGCCTTGAAGTACGCTACCGCGGACGAATCAAAGACATCGACTGTGTCGAACACTTTGAACGACAGGCTGTCCGCATGGCCGCCACGCTGCAGGGCTGGTCGGTGCTCTGGAACCCGCCCGACAGCCCCGATCCCTCGCTGATTCGCGGAGCCACTCTGCAGCTGCTGCCCAGTCAACCTCTCGTCAGTATGCTGATTTCTCCCGCAGGCGAACTGATCAGCCTGCAAACCGCCGAAAACTGCGAAGACCACGCCTCACCGGACACCCCGAACTGGTGCTCCACCTGCACCGAAGCGAGCGGTCAGGCCGGCCACTGCCTGCTGCTCACACTGCTGAAAGTTCTCCAGCACTACTGGTTCCCCAATCTCGAAGTTGAAGACTCCAGCGGCCAGTGGCCCCACATTCCGGATACTCCCCTCCAGGCGAAACTCCACAGCCTCATCCGCAACGAACTGCAGACCCCCACCTTCGACGAATGTCTCATCACCATGCAGCCCGATGACAGTCGACACTGCTGCGACTGCGACGACGAGGATCATGAGGAGACTCCGGACGCATGGTCCATTGCCGATATCACCGACTTTCAGGCTGCAGACACCAGTGACACTCACTTCGTTGAAGATGACCACGACGCCCATTCAGCTGACTTCGCCGATCAGCAGAATGACGACGGTCAATCAGCCACCAGCACCTCTGAATCAACCTCAAAGGAAAGCCTGCGGACACACGTCCGCACACTCCACGACTGGGCTCGTCACTCCCGCTGCATCTTCAACACCATGTTTGACCCCGACGAAGCCGTCGCCCTGCGCGCCCTGCTGATGATGGTCCACCACTGCGGCTGCACCGAAGAAATACTGCCGTTTCGAAACATCCCCGACATGGCTGTCCAGCTCCACCATCACCTGCAAAGAATCCTTTGGTTCGCCAGCTCCATGCAGTTCGCCGTTATCCGCATGACTTCGAACCAGCGACTCACACTGCCCATCGCCGCCACCGGACAAACTGAACTGCAGCTGCTCAGCCACAAGGTACAACTGCTGCTGCACCTGCTGTAACCACACCACAGCCCCTCCACCCCCGAAAAAACGGCGATCAACGAACAGGGCCTGAAAAACACCACTGACAACTGACAACTAAACTTCAGCCCCCGCCCCGACGCAGCTGGCTCAGCAGCAGCCGCTGCTGCAGGACAACCGCCCCCGACTGATCACAAATCTGCACACGGATCACCGGATCCGCAGCCGACCAGTCCACCAGTATGTTGCCGTAATTCGTATCGAACCACGTCAGCCCCACCCGATACGGGTTAATCTCGTTCGCAAATCGCACCCCCAGCTTCGTGAAATTTCCCGACGGAGCGTTCAGGCTGCTGCTGGTCGCCTCGTACAACCCATATCCCACCCCCTCCGAGCCACCCGCCGGCAACGCCGCCAGCTCCGCCAAATGCCGATCTCCGCTGATCAGCAGCACGCCCTCCGCACCCGTCTCACGAATCAATCCAAACAATCGCTGACGCTCGCGAGGAAAATTGCCCCACATCTCCCAGCCATGCTGGTTCGATAACACCTGATAGCTGGAACCAATCACTCGCAGCTCCGCCGGTTCCTGCAGCTGCTGCTTCAGCCAGGCCCACTGCACCTCACCCAGCACCGCTGCATCCGAGTCCTCGTTCGGTACATATCGCCCTCGATAACCATCCCCGGGCTCCCGCGCTGCAAATCCCTTTTTCAAAGGACTGCGAAAATACCGACAGTCCAGCAGAATCACCTGCACTCGCTGACCCACCGGACCATACACCGCAGACCAGTACACCCCCTCACGCTGACGTCGCACATCCCCCGCTGCCGCACCCACAAAATCCAGAAACACCCGTTGCGATTCCACCCGCTGCTCAAACTCCGCACCCGCGTCGTCACGCCCGTAATCATGATCGTCCCACGTCGCCAGCACAGGACACGTCGCACGCAACTTCACAAATCCCGGCTGCCGCTCCAGCATCCCATACTTTTCACGCAACACCCGCATGTCATTCGTGTCGCCGTAAATATTGTCGCCCAGCAAAATGAACAGATCCGGAGCACCCGCGACAATCGCGTCCCAGATCGGCTGCGGCTGGTCCTGCTTCGCACACGAACCAAACGAAATTCGCTGCAGTCGCTGCTGCCCCCGGACCAGTTGACACCAGCCAGCGGAAATCACCAGATGCACTAACACCAGCCACACCACACGTCTCAAACCACACATCACTATGCCCCCCAGCCCCCACAGACTTTGCACTGCTCAGACAATCTGAAACAATCACCCACCGACCACTCCGGTTCAAAATTCACCCCCCGGATATTCTCACCCCAAACGAAAAATGCAATTGTGAATCCCAGTGCCCCACGACTGCTGCTGGCCATCGAATCCAGCTGCGATGAAACTGCAGCGGCCGTTGTCCGCGAGGATCGCACCGTGCTGTCCAGCATCATCGCTTCACAGCATGAACTGCACCTGGACTGGGGCGGAGTCGTCCCGGAGATTGCCTCACGCGCCCACGTGCGCAGAATCCTGCCCGTCATTTCTGCAGCCCTGCAGCAGGCCGACTGCACCACCGATCAACTGACAGCGGTTGCCGTCACCACGGAACCCGGACTGGTAGGCTCCCTGCTGGTCGGACTCACCGCCGCTAAAACCATCGCTCTCACACTCAATATCCCACTCATCACCGTCAATCACGTGGAAGCCCACATCTATGCCTGCAGCATGGGACATGACACACCCATCTACCCAGGCATCGGATTTGTTGTCAGTGGCGGTCACACCAATCTCTACGACTGCCGCAGTGCCTCAGACTGCCGACTGATCGGCGGTACCACCGATGACGCCGCCGGAGAAGCCTTCGACAAGGCCGCCCGGATTCTTGGACTGCCCTACCCCGGTGGCCCCTCCATTCAGCAGGCTGCCGCCACCGGAAACCCCGACCGATTCCGCATGCCTCGCCCGCTGCTGCACTCCGGAAAACTGGACTTCAGCTTCTCCGGACTCAAAACCGCCGTGCTCTACGCAGCCCGCGGAGTCCCCGGACCAAATCAGCTCTCCAGCACACCACCGGAACTGGTCCCCGACCTCGCCGCCGGATTCCAGGCTGCCGCGATCGAAGTCATGGTCGAAAAATGCCGCCAGGCAGTCCGACTGCTGAAGTACTCCCGCCTGTGCGTGGGGGGGGGAGTCGCTGCAAATGGTCCATTCCGACAGGCGCTCAGCACCATGTGCCGCAAAGAACGCATCGAACTGTTCATCGCACCACCGGAACTTTGCACCGACAACGCTGCCATGGCCGCAGTCGCATGGGAACTGCTGGCCGCCGGACGCACCGCCGGCCTCGATGCCGATGTCCTGCCCGGACTCGTCCGCCCCGACTTCGGTCGCAGCCGGAACAAAAAATAACTGTCAAAACCGATGTACTGCCTCAGACGGTAATACAGGCACAACGCGACTATTGGTTTCCAGTATTCGGCACGGCTGTCGCCCAAAACAACGACGAATTTGTCGAACTCACCATCACATGTCCGCTGGTGACCCTGACCGCCGTCGCAGGTGTCGAAAACCTCGAAGCCACAAAACTGTCCACAAGCCCCACCGTGCAGGCCGACATCCGACCCTGCATCAATAAGATCACTCTCATGGGACCACATGTCACACAACAAGCGGAAACGGAAGTCGTCGGGCTCGATGGCAGGCGACTCAGTCACGCCCAAATCCTGCATCCGCTGGGACGGTGTCCCAGCCCCAGAACTGTTCCCGCACTTCGCTGAAAAACCAGCCGCTGAAACCCCGCCGCCCGCACAGCAACACCCCAAAATTCACACTCGAAAATCCACCCGCTCAGCACGCCACGCCAACCCCAGGTCGTCGACAGCAATCTCCCCACTCATCACTCCGGCCAGACTGAATCGGGCTGACTGC
>SXXK01000445.1 GCA_005791255.1 Planctomyces sp. | reverse complement strand
CTTGAGATGAGCTTCAGCCGAGGCCTTGTCCAGAAACAGGCCGGTGGATTCCACCACGACGTCAGCACCGACAGCATCCCACTGCAGGGTGGAAGGATCTTTGACTGCGCTGAGCCGAATGGTGCGGCCGTTGACAACCAGATTGTTGCCTTCGGTCGAGACATCGCCTTTGAAGCGACCGTGGACCGAGTCGAACTTCAGCATGTAGGCCAGGTAGCTGGGTTCCAGCAGGTCGTTGATGCCGACGATTTCCACGTCATTGGAAAAATTCTGAATGGCAGCACGGAAAACCATGCGCCCGATGCGTCCGAAACCGTTGATACCGATCTTGATCATGGACCGTGTTACTCACATTGAATGAGACTTGAAAAGCAGGTGCACAACGGCCGAAATGGTAGCGAAAGCAATGGAAAACGCAAAACAGTTGGTGGTTTTCGGGGGGGATTGCCACGGATGAACACGAACGCCACAGTCCGAGGGTTTGTGGCGTTTCAGGGGTGTTTTTTTTAACCACAGAGGACACAGAGGCCACAGAGGCAAGACAACTGCAGTGTGGCAGCCGCGTTTGTGTTTGCAGCGCGGGGTGGTGGTGGGTTTCCAAGGGGATTGGCCCCCTCACCCCCGACCCCGCTCCCCCGTTCCGGGGGCGAGGGGAGGAATTTCAGTGGTCAGTCAGGAGTTGCGGGCTGGAGGTGGGAGGGGGGATCACTGGGAAAGCAGGCATTCGTCAAGGATGGCCTGGGGTGATTCGGCGCGGTGCGATTCGGTCGAGCGGTAGCAGGCGTCGACCAGGGCCATGGTCAGCAGGTTGCGACGTCCTGAGATTTCCGGTTCCCGCTGCTGTTCGATGGCGCACAGCAGCTCGGCCATCGGCCCGATAAAGGCGTCCGGAAACCACACGGAATCCCACTGCGGTGCATGCCACGCTCCGTTGTCGGAAATGGTGGAATAACGCAGTGTGCTGGGAGTTCTGGCGGGGTAGTCGGGCCAGCCAATGGTCCCCAGCGCCAGGCCCTCCGTCCCCTCGACTCGCCAGCGAATTCCAATGTCACCGGCACTGCCTTCGCGAGCTGGTCCGGTCCAGACGTCATCCCAGATGGATGCCTGAACGGAGCCGGGGAATTCGAGAATGCAGAGTGCGATGCCGTCGGTGTGCGGGAAGCGGCGAGCCGTGCGGGGGTCCGGTCGCACACTGGCATAGACTCGCAAGGGATCTCCCAGCCAGTACCGCAGCGTGTCCAGATGATGAATGCTCATGATCCGCAGAGTGACCCAGCCCTGACGTTCCTGCCACGGCATCCAGTGCGGGATGGCACGCATTTCAATTGTGGCCAGTACCGGTGTGCCGAGGGCCTGTTGGCTGAGCAGTGCATGGCAGGCTCGCACAGACTGGTCATATCGCATGTTCTGGTTGACTGCCAGCGCGACGCCCTGCTGTTCACACAGCTGCACAAGTTCCACGGCTTCACGACAGTTGATGCCGAGTGGTTTTTGCGCGAGGATGCCTCGCAGTTTGTGGGGGCCTCTGAGTGCCCGGCGAATCACATCGGCCTGGCAGTCCGGTGGGACGGCCACATCCAGCACCTGGACTTCCGGGTGCCCGACAACTTCTTCAACAGTCTGGCAGACTGATGGGATCTGCCAGCGGGCGGCAGCAGCTTCCGCGCTGCTGAGTGTCCGTGAGGTGATGGCTGCGGGGCGCAGCTGATGTGCGGCGTATGCGGCAAGGTGACAGTCGGCCATGATGAAGCCGGCGCCGATGCAGCCGATACCGACGGATCGCTGCTGCGGCAGGACCGGCTGGACAGACTGCAGAATGTGCTGTTCGAGTGATTGAGGCGGCAGGTTCGTCATGGAGGGTATTTGAACAGTCGTCACGATCGATGAAAAGCCGTCAATCCGAAAAACTCAGTCCGCGAACCCCGGCTGCCTCGCGGATTTCCCTGGTGTTTTCCCTTTCGCTTTGCGACACTGACCGGTGTCAAGGGGGCAGCAGATTTTCTGACTGCTGCCCTGCTCTGCCCTGATCCCACCTCCAGCTTCACCGGTCCCGCCTCATGCTGCTGCCGTTCCTGCCGCGTACTGCTCGCTGTCTGGCCATGATCTGTCTGTTGTTTTCCGGTGCTGCTGCGACGGCTTATCAGCAGTCAGCAGATCCCACGCGTTTTGAACTGACGGAACTGGTACGGGGGCTGGTTCAGCCGATGGAGCTGTCGGTTGGTCCGGACGGCACTGTCTGGCTGATTGAAATCGCCGGCAAGCTGCATCGTCTGCCACCGGGCAGCAGTCAGCTGCAGCTGGCGGGTGAGCTGAAGGTGACGACCGAACAGGAAAACGGTCTGATCGGAATGGCGCTGGATCCGCGATTTGCCGAAACCGGCTGGATCTACCTGCAGTATTCTCCGCCGGATTATCCGGGTCAGCATATCAGCCGGTTCACGATCGTGGACGGGCGTCTGGATCCGGCGTCAGAAAAACTGCTGCTGAAGTTTGAAGAGCAGCGGAAGGAGTGCTGTCATCACGCGGGTTCTTTGCACTTTGGTCCGCGGGGTGAATTGTTCATCGCCACCGGCGATAACACTCATCCCCACGGTGATTCTCAGGGTTACGCACCGATTGACGAGCGTCCCGAGAAGGCTCCCTGGGATGCTCAGAAGTCTTCCGCCAACACCAGCAGCTACAGCGGCAAGATTCTGCGGATCCGACCTACGGCGGAGGGTGGGTATGAAATTCCTGAGGGCAATCTGTTCCCGGCAGATGGATCAGCCGGTCGTCCTGAGATTTACGCGATGGGCTGTCGGAATCCGTGGCGGATGACGGTGGACCGGAAGACGGGTTATGTGTACTGGGGTGAGGTTGGTCCGGATGCCGGTGGCGACAGTCCGCGTGGTCCGCGTGGTTATGACGAAGTGAATCAGGCGCGGCAGGCTGGCAACTTCGGCTGGCCCTACTTCATAGCCAATAATCAGGCCTATGCGGATTTCGATTATGTGACGGGTGTGGCGGGTGCCAAGTATGACGCGGCCGGTCCGACCAATGAATCCCCGAACAATACGGGCGTGAAGGTGCTGCCACCGGCTGTGCCGGCGTTCATTTATTATCCGTATGGTGATTCGGCCGAGTTTCCGGCTTTGGGCAGCGGTGGACGGTCGGCCTGTGCGGGTCCGGTCTATTACTACGATGAACAGCTGCCTTCGACCGTGAAGTTTCCGGCTGAGCTGAATCACACGCTGCTGATTTACGAGTGGACGAGGAACTGGATCAAGCTGGTGCATCTGGATGAGCAGGATCGGATCGTGAAGATCGAGCCATTCATGCCGCAGCAGAAGTTTGTGCGACCGATCGACATGCAGTTCGGTCCGGAAGGTGCGTTGTATCTGCTGGAGTATGGTGAGACGTGGGGTGTCAACGCGGATGCGCGGCTGGTCCGCATTGATTACATTCGCGGCAACAGGCCTCCGGTGGCCGTGGCTGCGGTACAGAACAATATCGGGCAGGTGCCGCTGAAGGTTCGGTTGTCGGGCAAGGGGACCTATGATCGGGACGGCGAGGAAACTCTGACGTACCAGTGGCGTCTGATCAGTGCGGCGGATGCACAGGCTGCCCCGCAGGTGCTGGGAAGTGGTCTGGAGATTGAAGCTGAGATCACGGTACCGGGAGTGTACACGGCCGAATTGGTGGTGCAGGACACCGGTGGTGCCAGTCGTACGGCAACGGTGCCTGTGCTGGCGGGGAATGGAGTTCCGGAACTGCGTTTTGTGAATCCGCAGTCTGGTGATTTCTTTGATCCGACGCAGCCGATTCCGTATCAGCTGCTGGTGCAGGATGCGGAAGACGGGACCAATGACGAGCAGCAGATTGAGTCGGGCAGTGGTCAGCCCCTGGATCCGGAGGGCCCGGGGCGAGCATCCGTAAATGCGGTGTTTCTGACGGGCCCTGTGCCTCAGGCCGGCGCGGCGGCGGCCGATGACCTGACTGCTCCGATCGGCCTCAAGCGGATGAAGAACAGTGACTGTTTCAACTGTCATGCTGTGGATCAGAAGCGAGTTGGTCCGATGCTGCTGGACATTGCCAACAAGTACCGTGGGGTGGAAGGGGCGCTGGAGGCTTCGGTGCAGCGTGTGCAGAAGGGTTCGACCGGAGTCTGGGGAAAGATTCCGATGATTCCGCATTCGCACAACACCGTTGACGAGCTGCGGGACATGGTGGGCTGGATTTACAGTCTGGAGCCAGCGGGGCTGGTGCGAGTCTTTCAGGGATTTGCCGGTGAGATTCCGGTGTCAGCCGAGGAAGCTGCGAAGTCCGGTTATTATCGTCTGGAGGCGATTTATGCGGATCGGGGAGCCGGGACGGTTCCATCGCTGACTGCGGCGACGACGGTCTATTTGCGACAGCGACTGGTTGAGGCTGAGCTGGCCGACGAAGTGCGTGGTCCGCAGATTCTGAATTCGGGCAACGCCAGTGGGGGCCGTTTCATTGGCGCGATCAATCACGGGCATCTGCTGCGTTTCAGTGGAGTGCAGCTGGATCAGGTGGGGGCGATGAAGCTGAAGATTGCGTCGGCTGGTGCCGGTGGTGCGATTGAAATTCGGCTGGACAGTGCGGAGGGTGAGCTGTTGGCTTCAGTGCCGGTGGAAGTGAACGGTCAGTGGGAACAGTTTTACGAGCGGACGGTGTCTGCGGGTGAGCACAGTGGTCGGCGTGATCTGTTCATCCGTTTTACTCATCCGCAGCAGGCTGGCGGGCTGATGAATCTGGATTCGATTGAGTTTCTGCCGCGGGTGGTTCAGGCGGTTTCCGGCAGTCGGTAGCGAGCGACGATGGACCGTCCTGCTCGCAGTCCATCCACAGCAGCCGTGACGATTCCGCCGGCATAGCCTGCGCCTTCACCGATTGGGTACAGCCCATGGATGCCGGGGATTTGCAGGCTGTCGGGGTCGCGATCAATGCGAACCGGTGAGCTGCCGCGCATTTCGGGGCCAACGAGGACAGCTTCGGGCAGGTACTGACCGCGCCATTGCTGGTCCATCAGGGGCAGTCCGGCCTGCATGGCTTTCAGGATCGACGGTGGCAGAACAGCCGCCAGGTTCGACGGGCGGACTCCGCGTTCATACGACGAAGCGATTTTTTCCGAGGGAGCGGGAGTTCGACTGGCGAGGAAATCGCGGGCACGCTGAACGGGGGCCGAATAATTGCGGCCTGTCAGCTCAAACGCAATCGCCTCGTACCGGCTTTGCAGGTGCACTCCCGCCAACGGGTGATCGCTGCCAAATTCATGAGTTTCGAGGGTGACGACGAGCCCGCTGTTGGCATAGGGCGTATCATGCCGCGAATTGCTCATACCGTTCGAGCAGAATCGAAGTGGTTCTGAAACACTGGGGATGACAATACCACCTGCGCACATGCAGAAGGTGAACAGATCTTTTTGCCCGCGGGCGACGAGGGAGTAATCTGCGGCCCCCAGCAGCTGGAGGTAACTGTCGCGTCCGTACTTGCGCTGATTGACAAGTTCCTGCGGATGTTCAATCCGCAGACCCAGCTGAAAGGCTTTCTGACGCAGGGGCAGTCCGGTCTGCAGCAGCATTTCGTAGGTGTCGCGGGCACTGTGACCGATGGCCAGTACACAGACGGAGGCGGGGATGTAGCCTGAGGATGTCTGCAGCCCGCGGAGCTGGCCATCGCGGACATCCAGTCCTTCGAGTCGGCAGCCGAACTGGTACTGACCACCCAGAGCTTCGATGCGACGTCGGTAGTTGCGGCAGATCATGGGCAGTTTGTTGCTGCCGAGATGCGGGCGATGTTCATAGACCAGTGACGGCCGTCCGCCGCATTCGACGAAACTGCGCAGCACCCAGTCGACGTCCGGGCCGGTGATGCGACAGGTCAGTTTGCCGTCGCTGAAGCACCCGGCGCCACCTTCACCGAACAGGTAATTGTTCTCCTCGTCATGTACTCCGCCCCCGTCGAATTCACGGATCGCCGGGACTCGTTCCTTGACCGCCTGGCCGCGTTCGATGATCAGCGGTTTGTAGCCGCGGAGTGCCAGAAAGTAGCCGGCCAGCAGACCGGCAGGCCCGGAGCCCACGATGACCGGTCGGCGCGGCAGTGGTTCGTGGCCGGATTCAGGTTCCTGAAAATCTGTCGGCTGCCAGGCTTCAACAGTGACACCGTGGCGACTTTTGAGTGCGTGTGCGGAATGATCATCACCAAGAGCCAGCGTATAGACAAACTCAAGCCTTTGACGATTGCGAGCGTCAAGGCTTTTGCGGAGGATGCGGACTGCAGGGACGTCGTCACGACGTACCTCGAAAACTCGTGCCAGTTCATCCGGCAGCTGAGTTTCCGGAAGTTCCACCGGAGTTCTGAGATTGGTAACGCGGAGCGGCATGAGTCAGGGGTTGGGGGTTGGGGATGCGGGCATCAACCGGGAATGACGGGATGGAATGTTCGGGGTTTCAGAGTACTGGTGTGCGGGCGGTGTGGCAATGTCAGGAGTTCGGGAAGCGGGCGATTCGCTGAAGCTGCAGGGGTGCGGTGGTGAAAATCGGGCGATTGAGGGGTGAGTGATGACTGGATTGCTGAACAGGCTGGCTGGTGTGCTGGTGGTGTGGGTTTGGGGATTGTCGCTGGTGCAGGCCGGAACGGACATTCCTGAGGACGCGCGGCCGAATGTACTGATCATTCTGTGCGACGATCTGGGTTACGGTGATCTGGGCTGCAACGGGCATCCCATTGTGCGGACAGAGCATGTGGATCGACTGGCAGCGGGTGGTTTGAGGCTGACCAGCTTTTATTCGGCTGCGCCGGTGTGTTCACCATCGCGAGTGGGTCTGCTGACGGGACGATCACCGAACCGAGCCGGCATTTATGACTGGATTCCAGCGGCAGGTCCGCAGCAGCCGCCGCGAGCGGATGCGCGGGAGCAGGTGCATCTGCGTCCCTCCGAGCAGACATTGCCGGGCCTGCTGCGAGCGGCCGGCTACGCGACCTGTCTGGCAGGCAAGTGGCACTGCAACAGTCGCTTTAACAGCAGTGCACAGCCGCAGCCGGATGCAGCCGGTTTCGATCACTGGTTCGCGACTCAGAACAATGCCGGTCCCTCGCACCACAACCCTGTGAACTATGTTCGCAATGGTCAGCCGCTGGGTGAGCTGCCGGGATACAGTTGTCAGCTGGTGGCGGACGAGATCAGCAGCTGGCTGCGGCAGCGTCAGCAGACGGGTCAGACGGCACCATTCTTTGCCATGGCCGCGTTTCATGAACCGCACGAGCCGATTCAGGCGCCGCCCGAGCTGGTGGAGCTGTATCGATCGCGGTCACGATCTGACGACGAGGCTCAGTACTATGCCTGCGTCCATAATCTGGATCTGGCTGTGGGCAGGCTGGTGGGTGTGCTTGAGGAACTGCAACTGCGTCAGAACACGCTGATTGTGTTCACTTCGGACAATGGCCCGGAAACTCTGAATCGCTACAAGGGCGGTCAGAGATCGTGGGGGCGTACGGGCATTCTGCGGGGCATGAAACTGCATACTCACGACGGTGGTCTGCATGTGGCGGGCATCATGAACTGGCCGGCCGGCATTCAGCCGGGCCGCACCGAGTCGACAGCCGTGTCGGCGCTGGATCTGCTGCCGACGGTGCTGGAGCTGGCGGGTGTGCAGCCGCCGGAAGGACGAGCATTGGATGGAATCAGCCTCGCGGGTTTCATGCGGCAGGGACAGCTCCCCGCACGTGCTCGTCCGCTGCTGTGGGCGTACTACAATGCGATCAATGAATGTCGAGTGGCAATGCGGCACGGGCGCTGGAAAGTGCTGGCACGCCTGAATTCCGGCAACCTGCCCCGGCTGGAAAATCTGACTCCGCAGACCGCGGACATGGTGAGATCAGCAGAACTGACGGACATACAGATTTATGATTTGCAGTCGGATCCCGGCGAGACACTGAATCTGGCCGGGCGCGGAGTGCCGGAGGAAACTGATTTGGTGCGGATGCTGCAGGCTGAGTACCGGAGCCTGGCGGAGGATTCTGCGGTCTGGATTCCGGCGCCGACAGCTGACCAGCCGAAGTGAATTCGGTGATCAGCCGAGGGGTGTGGTTCAGAACAGTTCCAGGAAGTTGGTCAGGCTGCCGGACAGTTTGACGATGAAGCGAGCAGCGTCAGCGCCATTGATGGCGCGATGGTCGTACGACAGTGACAGCGGCAGCATCTGACGTTCAGCCAGCTGACCATTTTCGAGGATCAGATGGTTGAGTGTTCGTGACATGCCAAGGATGGCGACTTCCGGGTAGTTGACGATCGGAGTGAAGGCGGTGCCGCCGATGCCTCCAAGGTTGGTGATTGTGAAGGTGCCGCCCTGCATGTCTTCGGCCTTCAGCTTGCGATCTCGGGCACGCCCGGCGATCTCGGCCAGTTCAGCTGCCACCTGCAGAATGTTCTTCTGGTCGCAGTTGCGAATGACCGGGACGACCAGTCCGTTGGGAGTATCGACGGCCACACCGATATGGTAGTACTGTTTGATGACCAGTTCGCCGGAGGCCATGTCGACGCTGGAGTTGAAGTTGGGGAAGGCTTTCAGGGCCTGCACAACGGCTTTGATGATGATGGCCGTCATGGTGATTTTGGGGGCATTCGGGTTGGCTTTGACGTACTTGCGTCGAGCCGTTTCCAGTTCGGTGATGTCGGCCAGATCGTGCTGGGTGACGTGAGGAATGGTGACCCAGGCCGCGTGCAGGTTTGAGGCTGCGGTGCGGAAGATTTTGTTCATCGGCTGTTTTTCAACCGGTCCGAAACGGCTGAAGTCGGGCAGCGGTGCAGCCTGCACGATGCCGAAGCCGGGTGCTGCAGCGGCCGCTGCCGGGACGGCTGGCTGAGTCATGCGTTCGCGTACGAAGGCTTCGATGTCTTCGATGGTGATGCGACCACCTGCGGCCGAGCCTTTTACCTGTCGCAGATTGACTCCCAGCTTGCGAGCGAGGCGGCGGGTGGCCGGGCCTGCGGGTGCCGGCGGCCCGGCATCACTGCCGGTCGCTGCGGCAGGAGCAGCAGCGGGTGCGGCAGGTGCAGCGATCGGCGGTGCGGCAGGTGTCACGGGTGCCTGTGCGGCGGGAGCGGCGGGAGCGGCGACAGGTGCAGCAGCAGTACTGCCGACCGCTTCGATGGTCAGCAGCAGATCACCGATCTTCATGCTGCTGCCGGCGGAAACGTGGACCGCCGTCACTTTGCCGGCAACGGGTGAGGGGATTTCAGCGACAGCCTTGTCGGTTTCCACTTCACAGACGACGGCCCCTTTGGCGATGGTATCGCCGACTTTGACTGCGACGCTGGCGACGTCCACTTTGGTGACGCCTTCGGAAACTTCCGGGAGTCGGAATTCGAAGGGGGCACTGGCGGTGGGAGCTGTCGCTGGGGCAGCGGGAGCCGCAGTGGCTGCAGGTGCAGCCGGGGGCGGAGTCGGTGCAGCGGCGGCCGGTGCTGCGGGTTTGGCAGGTGCCGCGGCAGCAGCGCCGGCGTTGGCGGTTTCAATTTCCAGGATGGTGGTGCCGGGGCTGATGGACATACCTGAGCTGATCAGCAGTCGGGTGATCCTGCCGGCATGCGGACAGGGAATCTCGGCGACGGCCTTGTCTGTCTCCACCTCGCAGATAATCGCTCCGGCTTCGATCACATCACCCTCTTTGACGCGGATCTCCGCGACATCGACTGAGGTGACACCTTCAGAGACTTCCGGAAGTTTGAATTCGATGGCCATGTGAGGAATGACTTCGGAGAGAAGGGAGAGAGATCAGAGTGTCAGCCGAGGGAGGTCGGTCGCCGGTGATCAGCCGGCGACCTGGGCCTTCTGCGGGGGCTTAAGCGTTCAGCGGATTGATTTTTTCCGCATCGATACCCAGTTGCTGCAGGATCTGCGGCAGTCGGGCTGCGTCGAAGGCACCGGCATTGGCGAGGCCACGGAGTGCCGCCCAGGCTGTGCATTCGGCATCGATCTGGAAGTGTCGTCGGAGTTCCGGACGAGTTTCGCTGCGTCCGAATCCGTCGGTGCCGAGGACGATGTAGTTGGCCGGCATCCATTCGCGGATCTGATCGGCCACCAGTCGCACGTTGTCACTGGTGGAGATGAACGGACCCTGAACTCCGGCCAGCGTGCGTTCGAGGTAGCTGGTTCGGCGGGGCTGATCAGGATGCAGATCGTTCCAGTGCTGGCAGTCCATGGCATCGCGGCGCAGTTCGCTGTAACTGGTCACGCTCCAGACGTCGCAGCCGATGTCGAACTTTTCCTTCAGCAGCTGCTGGGCACGAATGGCTTCGCGAAGAATTGTGCCGCTGCCGAACAGCTGCGGTCGCACAGTTTGCCCGTTGCCGCTGTCGGTGGAACTGTACCGATACATGCCCTTCAGAATGCCTTCGATCACATCCGGACGATCGGGAATGGGCGGATGGGCATAGTCTTCGTTGTACACGGACAGGTAGTAGAAAATTTCTTCACCTTCCGCATACATGCGACGGAGCCCGTCCTGCACGATCACCGCCAGTTCGTAACCCCAGGCCGGGTCATAGGACCTGAGCGACGGGACGGTGGTGGCAATCAGGTGGCTGTGTCCGTCTTCATGCTGCAGGCCTTCTCCGTTGAGTGTGGTGCGTCCCGAGGTACCACCGCAGAGGAATCCCTTGACGCGGGTATCCGCAGCACACCAGATCAGGTCACCAACTCGCTGGAAGCCGAACATGGAGTAGAACACGTAGAAGGGCACCATGTTGAGGCCCAGATTGGCGTAGGTGGAACCTGCGGCGATGAAGGAGCCCATGGCACCGGCTTCGTTGATGCCTTCTTCCAGGAGCTGGCCGTTGCGGGCTTCCTTGTAGAACATGGTGCTGCTGGCGTCGACCGGTTCGTACAACTGACCCTTGCTGGAATAGATTCCGCAGAGGGCAAACAGGCCTTCCATGCCGAATGTGCGGGCCTCGTCCGGTATGATGGGGACGATCCGCGGGCCGATGGCTTTGTGCCGGATCAGACCGCGAACGATGGTGCCCAGCGCGAAGGTGGTGGAACCTTCGGCACCATCACTGCCGGACAGCAGCGGTTTGGCGTCAAACAGCTTGTCATCCAGCGACGGAATGTCGAGCTTTTCGGTGCAGGTTTGTCGCTGCGGTACGTAGCCACCCAGAGCTTCGCGGCGTTCCCGCAGATACTTCATCTCGGGGCTGTCCGGAGCCGGTTTGTAGAACGGCAGTTTTTCAATTTCCGCGTCACTGATTGGCAGATGGAAGCGGTTGCGGAACTGCTTGAGTCCGTCGAGGTTGACCTGCTTCTGGTTATGAGCAACGTTTTTGCCTTCGCCGGCCTCACCCAGTCCGTAACCCTTGACCGTCTTGGCCAGGATGACCGTCGGAGCCCCCTTGTGGCTGATGGCAGCGTGGTAGGCTGCATAGACCTTTTCAGGGTCGTGTCCGCCACGGCGGATGATTTCGAGGAAGTGGTCGGACAGATGTTCGACCATTTTCAGAACTTCGGGGTCTGCCCCGAAGAAGTGGCCGCGGATGTAGGCGCCGTCCGAGACGGTGTACTTCTGGTACTGGCCGTCAACGACTTCACCCATGCGCTTGACGAGGCGGCCATTGACGTCGGCATCCAGCAGCGGATCCCAGTCCGTGCCCCAGATGACCTTAATGACATTCCACCCGGCTCCGCGGAAGGCCGCTTCCAGTTCCTGAATGATTTTGCCGTTGCCGCGGACCGGACCATCCAGACGCTTCAGGTTGCAGTTAATCACCCAGGTGAGGTTGTCGAGATTTTCGCGGGAGGCAAGTGTGAGTGCGCCGAGCGATTCGGGTTCATCACATTCGCCGTCGCCGAGAAACGCCCAGACGCGGGATTTGGAGGTGTCGAGCAGCCCGCGATGTTCCAGATACCGCAGAAAGCGAGCGTGGTAGATGGAGCAGATGGGGCCCAGTCCCATGGAAACAGTGGGAAACTGCCAGAAGTCGG
>SXXK01000444.1 GCA_005791255.1 Planctomyces sp. | reverse complement strand
GTGGCCTCTCCCCTGCCCCCGTAGCTCGGGCTTTGGCCCGAGTTCTGCCCTCCCCTCTGCGTCAAAAGTCTCACACTCAACCTTCGAAAATCATCATGTTTTGCGGCAGTGTTCGGGCTGGAAAGCCAGGCCCGTAAATTTTCCCCGCGGCATCATTCCCGGACGCCAGTGATCCCCGGCCGATCTTCTTACCAGACAGGTCTCGGGGAAAAGCTCGAACTGCTTTGGTCGCTCAGGTCTTCCTGCCCCGGCCTCGCCCCTGCAGCCAAACCCCCAACTGCCTGCCAGTCACACTGAACGTTTTTTGTTAACCCGGGCTCCCGTTGCCCGGTAAGCAAATTGCCCAACAATTGACCGCGGGTCCCCCTCGTTACTCACAGGAAACAATTCCATGAGCACCAACGCTGCACAAGCCTGTACACTGGACGTTGCCTCCGCTGAATCAGCAGCGAACTTTCGACGCTGGCTCCGAGCCACTGTGCGGGGTCTGGCAGCCGGGTACCTGCTGCAGATCGTCGTGCTGGCATTGCTCTTCCCACCCCACACTGAGGACTTCCTGACTCCCGCACAGCGGGTTGCCGAGGCAATTCTTGCATCCCTGACCTTTTACCCTCAACTGACTGTGCTGAATGTCGCACTGTACGCAGCAATGATCCTGCTGCTGAAGGCAGGATTTCGAGCAAAGCAGGCACTGCCGGGAGTGCGATCTGCTTTTTGGGTGGGTGTTCTGCCCGGACTTCCCCTGCTGCCTGTAAGCCCACCTGAATTCGCACTGGCGTTTGCACTGCCCGGTATCGCAGCGGCACTCGTCGTGCGATTCTTCGGAACTCCCCGAGTCTCCCCGGCCCGCTCTGCAACAGGGGTACGATAATCATGGAACGCTCTCAAACCGACACACCAAACCTGCAGACTGACCGCAGGTACCTGCTCCGCTGGTTCTGCGGAACCCTGCTGGGGATCTGCGGTGCGGGCGGATGTCTGGCCTGCCTGATGGGGGGTGTCTTCGCCGACAAAAACAGCGGCGGGCGGTGGTCGGCTGAGACTCTGCAGTGTTTCCTCAGCGGCGGTGGACTGGCACTGATCGCAGGTGTCCCTGCCTGCGTGCTGGGCTGCCTCTTTCTGCACGCCCGCAGCAGCCTGCCGGGCGAAGCCTCCGCGTCTGAACGGCAGGCTTGGAGCCTGATCTGCGGCGGCGGGGCCGGAGCAGCCAGTCTGCTGCCGTTTGGCCTGCCGGCTGGCATGATCGTCGCCGCATTGCTGGGAGCTGTCGGGGGATTTTCCGGCTGTTGCGTACTTGACCTGCTGGTTGAGTCCCGGCCGAATCCCGGCTCGCCACGCTGAACATCCGCACCGCCCTGCACCAGCAGCGCCTCCAGCCCACCGATTGTCGCGTTTCGCTCCGAGGCTGTGAATCTATTGCGAAAACGGTCGGTAGCTTGGTCCCTGAGAAGTTTTTTTTCTCAGGACGGTGCCTGGCGACGGAATCTATCGTCGAAAATTGAGCTCATTGGGCCTCCAAAGTGAGCAGCCGGGCCGGCTCGGCTGCTCACCCAGGAGGGTTTTCACCCTCATCTTTGATGTTAGGTTGGGATGGGCCATGCTCCAGGATTCAGCATCCGGCGAAAATTGAATGCGAGAGCGTGCCAGAGCGCTACGGCCTTCACTTTCCGAAGGCCTCGAACCAGAAATTGCCGCAGCCCCTGGTTGCGGCAGACTGCGTTTGGAAACTCGGCCACTTTGGGCCGCTGCTTGAAAAGCTGCTGAGACTCCGGTTGAGCCATTCGTTCGCGGAAGCGTACGTACTCTGGTGTATCGCACCGCTGTGGCGTGTGTGGATCATGACCGTTCTTTTGCAATTGTCCCGCTCGCGGAATGCCACCGATCACCTCGGTCCCTTTCTGCTCGACTTCAGTGACTGATTCCTTTGTCGCAAATGCCGAATCCACGAGGCACTTCGATGGCCTTTTACCATACTTGTCGTTCAGTTTATCCAGCATTGGCGGCATCTCACTTCCATCAGTACCTTCAGTGGTCACGTCCACACCGACAATAACCTGACTGTTCGCATCAGTTGAGAACTGAACATTGAACGCCGGATCAAAGCCACCATTTGCCATCTTCATGTTAC
This sequence comes from Planctomyces sp., assembly GCA_005791255.1. Classification (GTDB taxonomy): domain Bacteria; phylum Planctomycetota; class Planctomycetia; order Planctomycetales; family Planctomycetaceae; genus SXXK01. Next base: position 2,278 of record SXXK01000444.1, on the reverse strand, counting down.
GAGCATCCGGGTCAGTCGTGCTGACGCGTGTTGTCTCCCCATCACCTTTCTTTCGCTTCTCGCGCTTCTCAGCGAGTTCCTGATGCTGCCTCAGAGCTTCCTCAATCCGCTCTTTGCGCTCCCGAGCCGCACGCTCCTGAGCAGCGCTGCGACGTGCGTCCGCTTCGGGTCGCGACTCGTCCTCATTTTCCGCCTTCAGACGTTTCAGGTGTTCGTCCGCCTGTCGCTGCAGTTCTTCCAGTGTCGGCTTGCGACGAAACGAACTCTTGCCAGTAGACGCTCGTACTCGCATCCCGTCCTGAGCCACTGTTTCCAGCGGCACAATTCCCTGATGCATCAGTGCGGCGACAGAATCCACAATCACTTTTTCGAGGAATTCTGCCTGCTCACTGCGGAAGTCACTGAGTGTGTGATAGTTGACGCTGACTCCACCGCAGATCCATCGATACCGTGAATCTTTCCTGCATGCGCGATCGAGTTGTCGTGCTGATCCGATTCCATCAATTGTCGCCATCAGCCACACCGCCATCAGGATTTCAGGAGCGATGGCGCTCCGCCCGGCCTCGTCCTTTGTCACTCGAATGGCTGCGTACAGCGGGCTGAGATCCAGCATTTGAACATAGTTCCAGACCGACCTCGCAATGTCATTCTGCGGCAACGTCTCGTCGAGGCAGTACTCCATCCATTCTCTCTGGTGCCGCTGGGGACAGCTGACTCTTGCATTCTGACTGCTCACCGGGGCGATCTCCGCAGATTGGGGCGCTGCTGGTTTATTCGACGTCGTGTCGGAAGATTGGATGCTCATGGCTCCCTTATAGCGCCCCGCCACCTCGACAGCCAGGTCAGTTCCTAATAAATTCACAGCCTCTCCGCGAAACGTGCTCCCCTCAGCACCCATTCCGAAACGACTCTGCTCTCGCCTGTGACATCTTTCCGCCACGCAGCGCGACCACGCACAGAGCAATCTCACCACAGCAGCGGCCGCCTCGACTGGGGCTGTCTCGGCTTTACGTGAGGTGAAAAGCTGGAATCGGCAGACCCTTGAGAGCGGGCGAAGTGGAATGTCGTCGTACTGTCGGCCAGTGTCCTTAACGCTGTTTCGCCATCCCAACCGGGGCCTGGTTTATCCGCTATGGCGGCTAGCGAGACTGCCTTCCCCTCACTCACCCGCCCGGCGAATGGCCGACACGGCAGGGACTGTCTCTGAATGGTGAACGTTTTGCGTTAATCGCTGAAAAATACGGCGGTTGCCAGGTCAGCGTCGAGACTTAACCGTTCAGTCAAAGGCTGACACACGATGAGAACCATGTCCCGCACAGAAACACTGAATCCGTTCGCTGCAGCCAGTCACGAACACGTCTGTGAGCCACCTGCAGTGGTGGCAGCAAAGGCCGATGCCTCGTATGTCGAGTTTCCAGTCGTCAGCGGTGGTTCCTGACAACAGTGCTCGGCACGGCAGTTGGCGGAGGCCTGTTTTTTCCGCCAGCTTTTTTCATCGGCGCACCGTTTGCCGCCGCAGTGGCCCTGCCAATCGCCGCTGCCATGGCATACCTGATCCGCTCCGGCACTGCAGGCACTGGCAGTCGTACTCAGCGACTCCTGTATTCGGTTGTCAGCGGTGCAGTGACCGGTTTGTTGTGCGTGTGTCTTTCCGTTGGGCGACCTCCCGGTTCTGACCTGCTGACGCTGATCTGGCCGTACGCCCTGGCGGAGGTACTGGGCGGATCCTGTGCCGGCATCAGTTCCCTGCTGTTTGGATCACGCTTTCGACTGAGGAAGCTTGCGGCACCGGAGTATCAGGCGGTGGCGTTCCCGGAAGCAATGAAAGCTCGTTGAGTGCGGTTTATCCAGTATCAGTGCAGAAGTGCTTGCGAAAGGAGAGCAGGATGAACACGGCAAATGCTGAGAATCCGTTCCTGGTGATCCCGGGAGATATCATCACTGATCGACAGAATCCGCGGCTGCTGGCATGGATACTTTCGGTCGCGGCCGGCACAGTCGTCGGCGGAGGTGTGTTTGGGGCGCTGGTGGGATTTCAGGAACCGGCCGCGGTGCCTCTGTTTTTTGTCATCGGCTGTGTTTGGGCTGCCGTGGGCAGCATTCCCAGTCTGCTGGTCGCAGCCGTATTCGGATTTGCCTTGCGGTCATCCATGTCCGGCAGCGTACTGCGGATAGTTCTGGGGGCAATGTGCGGCTTTTCTGCCGGCATCGTCAGCGCGATGGCCTTCGGTCCAACGATGATTGTTGCGGGAGCCATCGGCGCCCTCGGTGCTGTCGC
>SXXK01000443.1 GCA_005791255.1 Planctomyces sp. | reverse complement strand
TACCGACGTGGTCGTCTGACCAGTCACAAGGTCTTTGGTGAGGCACTGGCGATTCTGGCCGGGGATGCTCTGCTGACGCTGGCGTTTGAGGTCCTGGGGGAGACAGCGGCGGCTGCGGAGATCCGTGCGGAGCTGACAGTTGTGCTGGCGCGGGCTGCCGGAGGAGCGGGAATGGTGGGTGGCCAGGTGCTGGATCTGGCGGCGGAGCGTGGCAGTTTCCCCGGCACTGCAGCGGCGTCCGGCGTGGTAAGTTCTTTGCCAGACGAGTTTTGGCGGGGTGGTGCCGAACCGGAATTCGGCCGGAATCTGCCGGGTTCTGCCAAAAATCCTCTGAATGCGATTCCTGCAACGGGCGTTTCCGGCGTAGAACATCTGAACCGGATACATAGAATGAAGACGGGCGCTTTGATTGCTGCCGCGCTGGAACTGGGCGCGGTGGTGGCCGGAGCGACGACTCAGCAGCGTTCACAGTTGCGGAATTACGGCCTGTGCATTGGGCTGGCGTTCCAGATTGCGGATGATTTGCTGGATGTAACGGGTGACGCGGCGCGTCTTGGGAAGACTCCGGGACGCGATGCGGACCTCGGAAAATTGACATATCCCGCTTTGCTGGGCATGGAAACCAGCAGGCGGCAGGCAGAAATGCTGGTGCAGGAAGCCTGCGATTCCGTCAGCGACTTTGGTCCCCGTTCGGGTTGGCTGCAGGAACTGGCGCGGTTTATCGTTGAAAGAGATCACTGATGTCGTTCGAGATTTTGAGCGGAATTCGTTCGCCGCAGGACATGAAGGGGCTCAGCGATGCCCAGCTGGTGCAGTTGTCAGGCGAGGTGCGTGAGGCACTGCTGACGGTGGTGGAGGACCGCGCTGCGCATTTTTCCAGCAACCTGGGTGTTGTGGAACTTTGCATCGCCCTGCACCTGACGTTCGATTTTTCACGTGATCGGCTGATCTGGGATACGGGTCATCAGATCTACCCGCATAAGCTGCTCACCGGACGCTTTCCCCAGTTTTCCACGATTCGTCGTCGTGGTGGTCTGATGGGGTATCCGAATCCGGTGGAAAGTGAATATGACCTGTTCGTGACCGGGCATGCCGGCAGCAGCGTTTCCACAGTGCTGGGAATGAAGGCTGCGGACGACATGCTGTTCAATGACGGCCGTCGTTCTGTGGCAGTGATCGGTGACGGGGCACTGCCTTCGGGTATTGTGTTCGAAGCGATGAACAACGCAACCGAATTGAAGAAGGACCTGCTGGTCATTCTGAACGACAACAAGATGGGGATCTGTCGTCGTGTTGGCGGGCTGGCCAGCTATCTGGACAAGGCGCGAGTGGCCCCGTTCTATAACGGCCTGAAGCGGGATGTTTCGTGGCTGCTGAATCGCGTTCCGCTGCTGGGGCAGTCGACGGAAGAGATGCTGGGCAGCTTTAAGGATGCCGTGAAATCCTTCCTGCACGGTGGCATGCTGTTTGAGGAAATGGGGTTCCGTTACATCGGGCCGGTGGACGGTCACGACATCCGGTCACTGCGGCGTTACCTGGAAATGGTGAAGGACGTTTCCGGTCCTGTGCTGTTGCATGTGTTCACGGAAAAGGGGCATGGTTTTGAGCCGGCCTGCAAGGATCCCGTGAAGTTTCATACTCCGTCACCCTTCCGTCGTGACAGCGAGAATGAAATTGTCCCGGTGAAGAAGTCGGCTGAGATTTCCTATACGGAGGTTATGTCCGATGCGATTTACCGCAGCATGGCTGAGGATCGCAAAGTTTGTGTGCTGACGGCGGCGATGTGTGCGGGTAATCGTCTGGAGCGGATTCGGGAGGAATTTCCGGATCGATTTTTCGATACCGGGATCTGCGAAGGGCATGCTGTGGCGTTTGCCGGTGGCATGGCCAAGTCCGGTATGAAGCCGATTGTGGACATTTACAGCACATTTTTGCAGCGCAGCTTCGACCAGATATTCCAGGAAGTTGCATTGCAGAACCTGCCGGTGGTGTTCTGTATGGACCGTGCGGGCTTGTGTGGTCCGGACGGGCCGACTCATCACGGCGTGTTCGACAATTCGTATATGCGTATCTTCCCAAACATGATTGTTACGGCGCCTGGGGACGAGCAGGAAATTGCTCCGCTGCTGGACTTTGCCCTGCAGAGCACCTCGCCGGTCTCGATTCGCTACCCGAAGACGAAGACAGAAACGGTGGTACGCGAGGTGGCTCCGGTTGTGCTCGGGAAAGCCGAAGTGCTGTCGTGGGGAACGGACGGGACGATCATTGCCTGCGGCACAATGCTCAGTCAGGCCGTGTCTGCCGCGGCCATCCTGCAGCGGCAGGGGATCAGCGTGGGCGTCGTGAATGCTCGGTTTGTCAAGCCGGTTGACGAAACTGTGGTCGTGCAGGCGGCGGAGCGCGGCTTTGTGATCACTATTGAAGAGAATGCCCTGTGCGGTGGTTTTGGCAGTGCCGTGCTGGAAGCAGCAGCCAGGCATGGGCTCAGCACAGAACGGTTCCGAGTGCTGGCGATACCCGATCAGTTTGTGGAGCACGGTGATCGGGAGGAGTTGCTGCGGGATCTGGGTCTGGATGCGGCGGGTCTGGTCCGGACGGCGCAGGAGCTGGCAGGAGTTTCGGTGGAGGCAGAGTCGGCCGCAGCGGTTGGCTGAGGGCTGTGCCTTGTTTGGTCCGCTGCGTTGTTCAGTGCTGTGACACCTGCAGGTGTTTTCGCAGGAAGATCAGCATTTCTTCGCGCGGCTTGCCGTTTGCGGGGGCGACCCCGTGTCCGCCATCTTCGTACACGATCAGTTCACTGGTGAGTTTCAGCTGCTGCATCTGATGATGGCACAGTTGAGACTGCAGCCATGGGACAGTGGCGTCATTGCGTGAGTGCAGAAACAGGATGGGTGCATCGCCGGCATTGAGGTGTGAGGCGGGTGAGGCCTGTCGCCAGGCAGGTGCATCAGGCGTGAAGGGAGCTCCGATCCACGCCTGGTTGGTTTTGAGTTTTTCTGCGTGGGCCGGTTGCAGTGCCAGTTGCTGTGGATCCTGAAATCGACTGACAAAGTCGAAAACTCCAGCGAAGCAAACTGCCGCCTGAATTTGGCAGTCTCGATCTGTTTCGTCACCGGTGGTGGCCAGCAGAGCTGCCAGTGTTCCCCCGGCTGAACCGCCGACTGCGGCAAATTTTTGAGGATCCAGTTGCCACCGGTCTGCGTTTGTCCTGAGGAATCTGGCGGCGGCGCGGACATCGGCCAGTGTATCGGGAAAGTGGTGCTTTGGTCGACCACGGTAGGCCACGAGGGCGGCGGCAAATCCATGGCTGGCGAGGTATTCTGCCATGCCACGGTAGCCTTTTCCGGTTTGCGGCAGAAAACCGCCACCCTGCAATGCCAGCACGCAGGGCAGGCGGCCTTTGCTTTGTGGTAAATAAAGAGCAAGTTGAAGTTGTGGATCGTGCGGGGCAAAGACAAGGTCCGGGATGATGTGGAACTTTTCTTCAGCCTGTGCAGGCAGTGTCAGCAGGGGCAGCAGCAGGGCCAGTATGGCGATCCGGTAACTGCGAACGGTGTAGTGTGTCTGTGGCATGGCGGGGCCGCGTGTATTAAAAAAGGGGGGGAGGCAGGCGGTATTGGCATTTCACGACGGGAGAAATAAACAGATGTCGGATTTGCAGCAGATTACGGAACAGATTCGCAGATTTCGAGATGAACGTGACTGGATGCAGTTCCATAATCCAAAGAATCTGGCAGTGTCGATCTGTCTGGAATCAGCGGAACTCCTGGAGCATTTTCAGTGGACGACCGCAGAGCAGAGCGAGGCTGTGGGGCAGAACAAGCGTGATCAGATTGCCATGGAGATTGCAGATGTGGCGATTTATCTGATTGAACTGTCGGACAATCTGGGGATTGATCTGTGGCAGGCGATCCAGTCGAAGCTGCAGCACAATGCGGCGAAGTATCCGGTGGAGAAAGCGAAGGGAAATGCGCTGAAGTACACGGAGCTGCAGTGAGTGATTGTTGTGTTTTGGGCCACGGATGATCACGGATGAGGGGGGGGGAGGGGGGGTAGCCACGGATGAACACGGATTTTCACGGATGAAACGCCGGGTTGTTTTGTGCACCACGGAAGGCACGGAAGGCACGGAAATCGGAGTGTGATTATTGTGTTTCATGCAGGCTGGGGTTTAGCCACGGATGAACAAGGATTTTC
>SXXK01000442.1 GCA_005791255.1 Planctomyces sp. | reverse complement strand
GTCGGCCCAGGGTTCCGAATTCATCACACGAATCGGCCAGCTCAAACAAGTCACCACGCCAGGCCGGATCCACCACCAGACCATTGATCCCCAGCTTCTCCAGCATTTTCGGGAAACGACTGAGATCGCCCGGCTGCAGCGGCAGGCACCGAATCGGACGATCCATCTGCTGAAAGGCGGCATTCAAAACCCGCGCCGCTATGTTTTCAGACTCGCCGTAGCCAATGATCCCCAGAAATCGAGTCTTGCCGGTGATGGAATCCCAGTGATAGTCGTCCCGCAACTGCCACACCGTGGGCTGGCGGGAAAATGCTTCCATGCCGGGCTCCAGTGCCGCATAAATCCACGGCGATCCGTACTTCCTGCCCAGCAGTGAAAACGTCAGGCCAGACCTGCCAACTCCCAGCCCCACGATCGGCAGGTCGCGCGGCTGTGTGACGGCGGCCAGCAGCGGCCAGGCCGCGTCCATGTCCTCCGTCAGCCACGTGAATTTCACAACATCAGCTTTCGCCTGCCGACACTGCTCAAATACGTCATCGATGCGACTGAGCGGGCGATTGAGACTGGTGAATGAAACGACGCGCTGCGTTTTTCCGAAACGCGGTATACTGGAGGCCACCTCCAGATCCAGCTCGACATACGCAGGCCCGGCAACAATCGCTTCCCGCAGCAGCTGGACCCGCTCCTGCTCCGTCCCCTTCCACGCCCCACCATCCTTCTCAGAACGACAGGACACCATGATCGGTTTGTCAACAACTCGCAGCAGTTCACCAACATTCGGCTCGTTGATGAAATGATCCAGACAAAGCTCAATCAGATCACAGCGACTGCTGGCGTTGTAAAGATCCACAGGAGCCAGCTTACGACTTTCCGGCGTGACTGTGATGCAGATCATGATTTGTTTCCGAACTGGCGAGCGGTAACAAAAAAACGCCTGCTGAGGCAGGCGTTCAGGATGGAAGTTCAGGAGTCAAAGTTATTCCGGCGAATTTGTGTTCTTGTACAGAGCACTGGTGGAGCCGGTCGAAGGCAGCGGACGCTTTGCCCTGCCACCGACAGCACCTGAAATCGCTGCTGAGCTCTGACGATTCCCGAACGTTGCATTCACGGAAGTGCTTTTGCTGCCATTCGGCAGAGTTGCCGGGAACGGCTTCGTCGGACTCCAGGCCAGCGCCTTGCGGGAATAACCGATGTAGTCGAGGAAACGGGACAGGCTAAGCACATAGACGCCGTTGTCAGTCGCTGACTGCTCCATCCGCACCTTGATGATGCGAATCTTGTTGTTCAGCTCACGCTGAATCGTGTCCTGAGTGTCCTCGTCGCCAAGATCACCCACCAGCACAAATCGAGTATTGGATGAGATCAGTGTGGAGATGTCAGCGTCAGTAACCTCTTCGCCATCACGGCCAAGAATCTTCGCCTCGTCATTGACTTCCAGCACAATCGAGGCGCCGTTGGCGGAAACCATCCGGCGAAACTCTTCACGATCGCTGCCAGGATTTCCGTCAAAGTCCAGCCCACCCACAACGGCAATTTCCATGGCACGGCCAGGAGAAAACACGGGCGAATAAATCGGATCACCCACAGCCATCGGCTCGCCCAGCTTCGGGTCAACAATGTCGGCCTTGGCCAGTGCCGGGCCAAGAATCTCGGTGATCACAATCTTGCCCTTCAGATCAGTATCACTTTGGGGCAGGCCCACACCGGAATTGTTCTGACTGTAGACAGAAAACGTCGTGCCCACACGCAGCTTGTCACGAGACCCGATGTCCACAAAGGCCGTCAGATTGTGCTGATCAATAAACGTCAGCCGACCGGCCGGACGCTCAAAGTTCAGATTCTCCAGGCTGAATTTGGCCGCTCGCAGCTTCTTCAGAGTGTCACGCTGCAGACTGATCTCGTCCTTCAGCGTCGCCACTTCACGCTCTTTCACTTCACGAAAATCTGAAAACTCAGTCTGCGTCGTTGTCAGCTGCGTCTTCAGTTCGTCAATCTGGTCTTCACGCTGCTTCAGCTGCTCACCATGAGTCTTCTCGCGCTCCAGCAGCTCCGCTTCCTTGGCAGCCACCTGATCCTGCAGGGACTTCATGGAGTTCTGATGGCTTACCACGGCATTCTGCAGCTCGGCAATCTTCGTGTTCAACTGGTCCTTTGATTCTTTGGAATTCGCCTTCTCTGAATCCCGAGCCGTCGCGATGGAGATCACCGCACCTTCGAGCGTATCAGGAACCGGAGTTCCGTCGCCGTAACGTTTGGCGATTTCCAACTTGGTGTTGTTTACAATGTCATCAACCTCAGGCTCAGGTCGACCAACCACAGCCTTCAGCGATGTCAGGTCGGTGTTCAGCTGCTTGACGGCTGTGTTGGCACCGTCTTCACCCTTTTTGGCAGCCGCCAGATCACGCGCAAGGTCCGTGCTGTGCGACCAGGTCATGTACCACGCAACGCCCAGTCCGACCGTTAACAAAACGAAAACGGACAGTGAAATCACCAGACCGTTGCTGTCTTTTGACGCCATGATGGAACCCCAAAAAGTCGGACCCGCAGGACCAGACAACTTTCAGAACAACCAAACGACCAGCACCAGAGCCCTGCCAGATTCCGCGTGCAGCAAGTGCACACACGCCTTCAGTCGCGACCGGGCATCCTGAACCAGGTGGCCAGGAATGAGCAATCGCAAAGGAAAACAAGGGAATCTGGGCTAAATAGTATGCTGCCAGGCTCAGCAGCGGTCCAGTCAAAAGACGCACGGCAGCGAGAAATGCCGTGAGTTTTTTGGGCAGGGACACCTGCAGACACAGAGACCCGGAACGCCAGACTACGCAATTCGCTCCCCGGACCGCAGGCTCTTCGGTGTTTCGGAAACTGACTGCAGCAGAATTTGCAGAACTTTCCAGAGATCAGTCTGCACAGGTCATACCCTGAACTCCGGCAGTTCCTGCCGATCGGGATTTGACGATCACACCGCCGCCACAGAATCCCTCAGCCAGGTGATCGGAAGCGGCTGGATCGGAGTTCCCCGCAGACAAAACAGCGGAGCAAAACCCGACAGCGACTGAAACGGACGCCCCGGAGCATCTGCAGCCAGCATCTGACCCGCAGGAGCCCCGCTGCCAATCGCAAACGTCATCACACTCGCGGCCAGCAGGCAGTAACACGTGGCCGGTCGCAGCACCAGCTCAGGCGGAAAACACCACCACTGGCGTTCGTCACTGAGAACAGCCTCATAAGCAGAAAAATCGCGGACTTCCGGAGCATCGGCAGCAGATGACTGTTCGAAAATCAGCAGCCGACCAGTGGCCACCCCAACAGCATCCGACCGCCGAAACTGAAACGCCACGTCCGACCAGCAGCCATGATCCGGAGTCACAATCGACAACCCCGGCACCGCATCCGTTACCAGCAACTGCCCCCGCGAAAACTCGCAAATCGTACTGCTGGAAGGCAGCGGTCGTCGCACACAATCGGGCTGGCAAAACAATTCACCCGTGGCCCCGCCAGTCGCAGACTGCTGAGCAAAACTTTTGGAAGTATCGCCAATCCACACCACCTTGCCCGGTGCGGCTGAAAATTGAGGTGAATTGAATTCCATGGTGCTGCATCCTGGTGCTGCCGTAACCAAACAGTCACGCAAAAGAATTTTCCAACGGACTGCATACATCACAAAACGAAGCCGGAGCAGATGGAAGTTTTTAAGTTGTCCCAGTCAGGCGGATTCGGAAGTGCAGG
>SXXK01000441.1 GCA_005791255.1 Planctomyces sp. | reverse complement strand
GAGATTGATCCGGGAGTGGTGCAGCTGGCTCGGGAGCAATTTCGTTTTCTGTCGGATTCGGCGGCCGATATTCGAATCATCGAAGGGGACGCGCGACTGCAGCTGGAGGCGCAGTCACCGCAGCAGTATCAGCTGCTGGTGCTGGATGCATTTTCCGGTGATGCCGTGCCGACTCACCTGCTGACTCAGGAAGCAGTGCGGCTGTGTCGTCGACATTTGGCACCGGGTGGACTTCTGGCGATTCACATCTCGAATCTGCATTTGAATCTGCGGCGTGTGACGGAGGGAGTTGCGGCGGCGGAGGGTCTGGCGACGGTGTCGCTGCTGAAAGCGCCGGGCGCCGATCCGGAAACCGGTCAGCCGCTGCAGTCCAGTCCCGGCAGCATCTGGACGCTGATGGCTGAGCAGGGGGAAACATTGCGGCACGAATTGTTCCGTTCGGCTGAGGCGCCTTTACCGCAATCCCTGCGGGTTCTGTGGACCGACGATTACTCGAATCTGCTGCAGCTGATCCGCTGGTGAAACGCTGTAAGTGATTGTTCTGTATGGATTTGTGTTGTTTGTGCGGATTTGATTCGGCGTTGACCCGCCGGGCCGGGGTGTGGTAGATTAGCGTGTAATCGTCGCGAAATCCGTGGATTTTTGTTGACAATGGCAGGGACGCCATGAGTGGGTATTTGGGAAATTCGCTGTCTGCGTGGTGTGGATCAGGTCCGCCGGAGGACCATGATCTGCTGCGTGAAGCGCGTCTGGTGGTGCATCAGGAGGCTGATGTGCTGCGGCAGGTGGCGGACGGGCTGGACCGTCATTTCTGTGCGGCTGTGCGTCTGCTGCTGGGGTGTTCGGGTGTTGTGGTTGTAACGGGAGTGGGCAAGGCGGGTTTGATTGGGCGGAAGCTGTCGGCGACATTTTCCAGCACTGGGACTCGTTCGCATTTTCTGCATCCGACGGAGGCTCGGCATGGCGATCTGGGCTGCGTGGGGGCTCAGGACGTGGTTGTGGCGTTGTCCAACAGCGGTGAGACCGAGGAGTTGCTGGGGCTGATTCTGCCACTGCGTGAGCAGGGTGTGCCGCTGATTGCAGTGACGCGGGACATGCAGAATGCTCTGGCTCGAGCTGCTCGAGTGGTGCTGTCGACAGGTCGTCATCGGGAAGCTGGTCCGCTGGCTTTGGCGCCAACCTGTTCCACGACGGCGATGCTGGCGCTGGGTGATGCACTGGCGTTGGTAACGAGTCATGCGCGGGGCTTCACGGCTGAGAATTTTTCGAAGTTTCATCCGGCGGGCAGTCTTGGTCGGCAGTTGTGTCCGGTGCGGGACGTGATGCGGAAGGGTGCGGACATCCGAGTGGCCGAGCAGTCGCAGACAGTGCGTGAGGTGATGATTCAGCTGAGTCGTCCGGGGCGTCGCAGCGGGGCGGTGATGCTGGTGAATTCGGACGGGCGTCTGACGGGGTTGTTTACGGACAGTGATCTGGCGCGATTGTTTGAAACGCGGCGGGACGAACAGTTGGATCAGGCGATTGAGCTGGTGATGACTCGCAATCCGATTACGACCGCTCCGGGGGTTCTGCTGCCGGAGGCGATTCATCTGATGTCGGAGCGAAAGCTGAGCGAGCTGCCGGTGATTGATGAACGTCGGATCCCGCTGGGTCTGCTGGACATTACGGACGTGTTGCAGCGGTTTGACGATGCGGATGCTGAGCAGTCTGTGTCGGAGCAGCGTGAGCGGCGTGCGGCCTGAGTGTGTGTTGTGAGAGCGGACAGAGCGACGGATGGCACTGAACGACTTACCGAGAACTTCACGAACGCTGCTGACGGCGATTGGTCTGTCTGCGCTGTACCTGCTGTATTCGCAGATTACGCGACCGATGCTGACGGTGAATCGCAGTCCGCAGATTGCCCGTGCGCAACCCGCGGTTCCGGAGAAGTCATCACCGATCTTTGCCACGTCGGCCAATCGCTGGTTGCCGCAGCATCAGTGGGTGAGTAAAGCCAACAGTCGATTTCGTGATGGCAGCCGGCTGCTGTTTTTTGATGAGCATGAGCTGTTGAACGAGAATCGTGCGATTCGAGTCAGTCCTGTGGCGATGGTCTGGCAGGGTGAGGGTGAGGGTGAGGGGGACTCGCCGATTACGGCGGGAGCGGAATCAGCCAGTTTTACGTGTTCGGCACCATTGTCTTTGGGAGCCGGACAGTTTGGCCGGATCACTTCGGGTCTGCTGGGCGGTGAGGTGCGAATTGAGGGGCCGCAGGGACTGCGGATCGAGGGTCGCACGTTTTATTTTGAGGAGGAGTCGCTGCGGATCTGGTCGAGCGAGCCGGTGCGTTTTGGCTGGGAGCAGCACACGGGGACGGCCGAGGGTGGTGTGGAAATTGAACTGTCCGGAGCTGCGAATCCGCAGGAGGGCGGTTTGATGTCCGTATCGGATATTCGGCGTATTCGCCTGCTGGGGCGGGTGAACTGCAGTTTGCAGTTTACTGAGAAGGATTCGTCCGATCGTCCGGTGCAGTTGCATGTTTCGGCGGCGAATGGATTTGAGTATTACGTGCCGACGCTGGAGTGCACATTTACGGGGTTCGTGGATCGGGAGCTTCGTCCTGACAATCAGGTGCTTGTGGAGCAGCCTCAGGAGGACGGGAGTCGAGACCGGCTGTTCTGTTCGCGACTGTTGCTGCAACTGAGGCGGCGTGAGCGGGATCCCGGCGAGCGGGGCGGTTCCCAGCAACTGGCGGCGGTGTCGATAGCGGCAGACGGTCGTCGGGTCCTGTTTCGTTCGGAGTACCGGCAGATCACGGCTGCGATGAGCAGGCTGGTGTATCAGATTGAGGAGCGGAGGCTGGATTTGACGGGTCGTCCGTTAAGTCCGGCGGGTCCGGCAGCACCGGTGACGGTGGAGCATGCGGGGCGTCGGTTGACGGCGCCGGCAGTGGCGGCGGTGCTGGACGGGCGGAATCAGGTGCGTCTGCTGCAGTGTTCGGGACCTGGGCGGATTGATCCGCCGGAACTGGCAGCGGGGCAGGCTGTGGACGAGAAGGTGGATCGTGAATCGGTCTCTGCGAAGTGGTCGACGTCGCTGCAGTTGACGCGTGCTGAGCAGGACGTGCTGGTGCTGACGGGTCAGGCCGAGGTGGGCTGGCGTCCGCAGCGGCTGTCACTGGCAGCGGCGGAGATAGCGCTGACGATGTACGGCGCGACGGATCGTGGTACTGAGGAAGTTGCTGCGGGTGACGGGAAACTGCCGCTGCTGAGGGGACCGCGGCAGTTGCGGGCGATGGGGGATGTGCGTCTGGATTCGCCGCAGTTGACGGGTGGTGCGAAAGAGTCTTTGCTGGTGGAGTTCGAGCCTGAGGATGTGAGCTCGGGGGGACAATCAGCGACTTCCGGTGAAGCGGCGTCGGCAGGATTACCAACGACGCCTCTGGCGTCGGGTGGTTCCGGGACGACTCAGTTCTTCTGTGACGCAGTGGAGACGAAGCTGCGGATGTCGTCTGCGGGTCGTGTGCGGTTTGAGGATTTGTGGCTGCGTGGCGCGGTAGCAGTGACGCACCGGGGCGAACGGAAGTCTGAGAATTTTACGGCGGAGGGTAAGTCGCTGCATGCGGCTGCGGGGTTTGACGGCAGTCGTCGGATTATGTTGTTCGGGGAACCTGCCAGTGTGACTCGGGTGTCGGATCGCATTGACGGTCCGGGGATTG
>SXXK01000440.1 GCA_005791255.1 Planctomyces sp. | reverse complement strand
CGTCTGATCGAGAGACTGCAGGGTCTGCAACTGCCGTCGCTGCAGCTCCGGCGGATCCTGAGTGTGCGGCTGCAGATCCAGTACTGCCTGCCCGCTGGTCCGGAACACCGTCCCCTGATGCTGAGCCTCCATGAAACCGGCACTCCAGTTCGGAGCTCCGGGAATCGGGCCGCCGCGAGGATCCAGCATGACGACGTATCCCGGCAGATTCTGATTCTCGCGACCCAGTCCATAGTTCAGCCACGAGCCCAGCGAAGGATACCCCTGAACAATGCGCCCGCAGTTCATCTGCAGATTGGCCGATCCATGCGCGAACGAGTCCTGCCACAGACTTTTCACCACTGCCAGCTTATCCATGTGCTGCGACAGACGGGGCAGGGCATCACTGCACCACAATCCGCTGTCGCCATGCTGCCGAAAACGACGGCGAGAACCCAGCAGGCGACCTTCCCGAACTTCGCGACGCCGCAGTTCAATCTGCACAGCCTGACCATCGCGCTTCTGCAGCTCAGGCTTGTAATCAAACAGATCCATCTGAGACGGACCGCCGTACATGTACAGGAAAATGCAGTGCTTCGCCCGATGCGGCAGCAATGGTCCGTGCGAATCCTGGGCCAGCAGGGAATCCGTCGCCAGTCCGGCAAACCCGGCACTGCTGCCGAACACAAACCGGCGACGCGCCAGCAGCTGTTCCGCCAGCCCGGACCGGCTTCGGTCCCATCGATTGTCAGACATCAGACTGTACCCTATTCCAGGTAGGCAAATTCATTGAGGCTGAACATCGTGCGGCACAACGCTGCCAGACCCGCGAGTCGCCGCTGCTGCGACTGGTCAACTGCCGGCAGCTGCTGCAACTGAGCCCCGGACCAGTCAGCCAGCACTGGCTCGGACTGCTCGGACGAATGCACGCGAAAGTTTCGAAACTCGATTTCCGAACCCCAGGTTCGCAGCCCCGCCAGCCTGCCCGGCAGGCGATCCGACAGAGGTTCATCAATGACAGGCTGCTGCCCGTGATCCAGATACACCTGCAGACGACCACCACTCAGCACGGCTTTCAGGTGATGCCATCGATCCGCCCCCAGATCCGCCGGCTGCTGACTCAGCAGCCGAAAGTTGTTGCGGTGATCGCCCACCAAAACGGCTTTGGCCGGAATGTTCAGACTGACCTCATAACCAAACCAGTTGTCGGCTCCCACACGAGGCTCACTGACACACAGCAGCAGCCCGCCAATCTCGGCACGACCACCGGTCATGCGCATTTCCACCGAGACCTCACCCTCGCTTAACGGCTGCTGATCCCACAGCAGCTTGCTGCCACGATCCGCAGCCACTCGCCAGCTTGTGTCGCTGAGCCGCTGCCAGTCACCACCAAATTGGCTCCAGCCCGTCGGCAACGGTGCTTCCACTGCACTTTGACGCGCCGCGAGAATGTCCGTCGCAACGGCAGCAGGCCCGCTGTCCGCCCATTGCAGCTGCCTCAAATCCACGCGACCGCCCCATACAGCCACTCCCAGCCGACCGGTTGGCAAACTTTCCGAGGAAATCGGTACTGCCAGAATCGGATTTGAGTTGTGTTCCAGAAAGACTTTGATCTCAGGGCCAATTTCCCAGCGAAATGACTGCCACTGCGAATCCACCGGGATCCAGTTGGCCTCGCCCGATACCTGCTCGGAACCGCCCGGACGCCGCAGCCGCAGCTGTATCCGGGACCGCTGCCGGTCAAATGTCAGTCCCAGTCCGCTCCATGCGGCTCCGTCTGCCGCAGCACCTGCCAGAATCGTCACAGACTCCACCGAACTGTCCGGCCGCAGTTGCCCCGTGAGCACTCCTGTTGTCACTTGCGGCCCCAGCCAGAACGCGTGCGGCCCCAGCCGTTTGTCCACCACATCGATGCCCTCGTACCCGCCACCCCAGACACCGCTGCGATACTGCCACATTTCCGCCGGTCCCAGCAGAAACGCCTGCTGCGGAAGCTGCTGGCGGAACGCCGAATACAGTGACTCAGGCACGTCCGGGCGAAATGACACCTGCTGGCTCGGCAGCGGCAGCTGCTGTTCCCAGGCTGACATCAGCTCAGACGCAGCCGTCAGTTCGGCAGCACTGGGATGTCGCTGCAGCACGCGCTCGTAAATCCAGCGGATCTGTGCGGCGGAGTCTGCTGCGTTCAGCGCCTGCTGGGCCAGTGCCGCCGCACGGTCCGCCGTAAATCTTCCGTGCAGCAGGATCAGGGCCTGCGGAGCCACCGTGGTGACAGGACGCTCCGTCAGTGGTGACGCGGTGTTCGTGTAGTCCAGAGCCTCCAGCACCGGGTCCCGCACGCCCCGTTTCACAATCGCGTACAGACTGCGGCGACATTGTTCTGCGGCTGTACTGGAACGCCAGCCCAAACCCGGCTTCGACTGACCGGCCAGCACCTCGCCGCTGAGCTGCGGATACATTTCCGGTCCGCCCACAGTGGTATCCAGTTCTCCGCTGCTGAACAGCATGCGGTCGCGGATGGATTCCGCTTCCAGTCGACGGAATGGAAACTTCCAGAGCAGGCGACCTGCCGGATCCCGCTGCTCCGCCTGCTCCGCCTGCTCGACCTGCAGCGGCTGGCCCGCGTCGGTTCCTGAGCTGCGGCGCCAGGCCGCTGATGTCAGGATCTGCCGCTGCAGCGATTTCAGGGACCAGCCCCGTTCCATAAAATCCACGGACAGCCAGTCCAGCAAGGGCTGATGGACGGGGGCCTCACCGGCCCGGCCGAAGTCACCGGTTGAGCCCACCAGTCCTCGACCAAAATGAAAATGCCAGACCCGATTCACTGCGACTCGGGCTGTCAGCGGATGATCTCGACGCACCAGCCAGCGGGCAAACGCCAGTCGCCGGCCGCTGGACGGAAACAAATCGGCGATTGGTGACTGTGACCGCATGTCCGTCAGCAGCAACTGGTCGGCTGCTGCGGTCTCGGAGCGGCACAGCACCTGCGGAAATGCCGGCTGCACCACGCTGCCGGGGCTGGCAGCCTGACCACGGATCAGCACGCGAGTTTCCGCGGGGACCAGGCCCGCTTCGCGCACAGCCAGCGTCCACGTCAGCGGCTGAGCCGCCGGATCGGCTGCCGGCTGCAGGGCCTGCCTGACACGATCTGCATCCTGCAGCGGCAGCACTGTGCCGCTTTCGGGTTTATCCTGAGGCTCCTCGTAGCGTCGTATGCCGCGAAAGAAGCTGAGCAGGCGATAGTAATCTTCCTGCGGCAGCGGATCAAATTTGTGATCGTGACAGCGAGCACATCCGATGGTCAGCCCCAGCATGGAAGCGCCCACCGTCACCAGCACATCATCCAGATCATCGAACTCGGCCTGTCGCCTGTCGTCGGCCTCGTCATCCCACACGCCGATACGGTAGAAACCGGTGGCTGTGCGAGTTTCGGCGGAGCTGTCCGGCAGTTCGTCGCCGGCCAGCTGTTCCAGCAGAAAACGATCCCACGGCTTGTCCTGCAAAATTGACTGCACAACATAATCACGGTAACGCCAGGAATACGGTTTATAACCGTCACGCTCGTAGCCGTTGCTTTGTCCGAAACGCACCACATCCAGCCAGTGGCGAGCCCAGTGTTCGGCATAGGCCGGACGTGCCAGCAGATCGTCCAGCATCGCCGCAAAGCCAACTTCATTCAACTGTCCCGGCACTGTGTCGGTGATGCGTCGTTCCCAGGCATTCAGCTCGGCGAATGTGGGTGGCAGGCCTGTCAGGCTGAGAAATGCGCGACGCACCAGGACTCGCGGTTCAGCCTGTGGCAGCGGAGTCAGCTGCTGAGCCGCGTACTGCTGCTGCAGCAGGGCATCGATCGGGTGCACACCGGCTGCGGCAGCGGGCGGCAGAATCGCCTGCGGCGGCCGGAACGCCCAATGCTGGCGGTCCGACTCGGTCACGACAGTCGGAGCCGACTTCCGCAAAGTGGGCGTACCGGATTCTGCCGGCCACGGAGCCTGCTGCTGCACCCAGTGTTGCAGCACCAGAATCTTCGCCGGCGACAGTTTCTGCGTCGGAGGCATCTCAAGACCGTCATAATGAATCGCGCGGATCAGCAGGCTGGACGCCGGGTCACCGGGGACGATCGCCGGACCGCTGTCGCCGCCTGCAAGCAGGGCAGCGCGGGATTCCAGGCTGAGCGATCCCTTCAGTTTGGCCCCCGCATGACACTCCCAGCAGTGTTCGACCAGCAGTGGCCGCACCTGAGACTCAAAGAACTGCAGCTGGGAGTCAGTGAACTGGGGCGGCGAGCCGAGTGACGCCTCTGCATCCTGAGCAGCAGACGCGGCAACGGCAGGCAGGCTGAGGAGCCACGCACTGAGAAACAGGAACAGAAGACGATTGACGCTCATTCGGCGATGATTTGAGGCAGGAGTAATCGGAAGAAGGTGATGCAGAAGGCACGGGCCATCATCCCAGACGCGGCGTACCAACTCAAACCCAAAGTCAGCGGTTTTTTCGGGGGAGGCGGCACGAATCGTGGTCGTCCCTGGCAGATCCGCAATTCATCGTATGCAGCGTTCACCACACGCCGGGAACTTCGCATTCCTCCCTCATCGCGGTCTTCATCGGAAGCGTGGAGCGTGAATCGGGGACCGTGGCCTGGTCATCAGATCCTTTGAGACTGTGGGCACGTATACCGACGAGGCAGCGTTGGGGAACGGAGCGTCTGTTGTGGACATGATGAGGACCAGCCGTTGCTTCAGCGCAGGGGCCAGCGGTGGGCAAACCAGATTTGGCAACCAGAATTCGCCGGACATTTCAACCACGGAAAACACTAAAGGCACGGAATGAGACGTGGCGGGGACACACCAATTTGCAGGACAGGATGAGTACACCACTGGCTCCTCCTGTAAGACGTGGCGGGGACACACCAATTTCCAGGACGGGATGAGTACACCACTGGCTCCTCCTGAGACGTGGAGGGGACACACCAATTTCCGGGACGGGATGAGTACACCACTGGCTCCTCCTGTATGACTCGATGCGGCACCGGGGGACACAGGGCGGCACCGGGGGACACAGAGCAATGGTGGAGCAGGGGGACACACCGGCTTTTAAGCCAGAGTTGAATGGGCACAGGGGCGCAGCAATTCCCGTGGGGGGAGAGAAGTTATTCCAGCGATCATGGTGCAGACACCCGGACCTGTGCTTTCTGAGTGGGGGGGGGATTTTAACATCTCCCTTTGCTATTGCACGCATGTTCAACATTAGTGGCATTTTGTGTATTTCTCCTGCGACTTGATTTTTTTGTGTTGACCACAGCGTCTCGAGCGATACACTGGCTGGCCAGACTACAGCTCATCTGGTGGCTTTTTGCCGTGTATTGAGGTGCCCAAATGGCACGATTGGCTCGCGTTGAAGTGTTTGCGGCAGATGAAGTTGCGGTTGTCCATGTGATGAACCGCACAGTGCGTCGATGTTTCCTGCTGGGCTATGACTCGGTCACCGGCAGAAATTACGACCATCGCAAGGTCTGGATCGACGAACAGCTCATTCATCAGGCTCAGCATTTCGGCATTGATTTGCTGTGCCAGGCGATCATGGAGAACCACCTGCATCTGATGTTAAGATCCCGCCCGGACGTGGTCCGGGAATGGAGTTCTGAAGAGGTGGCTCGTCGCTGGCTGATGTTGTGTCCCGAGAGACGCGATGAAAATCGTCGTCCGCTGGAACCAACAGACTTTGAGATCCACAGAATTGTCAGCAACGAGGAAAAAGTTGCGATTTTACGCAGTCGCCTGAGTGATATCTCGTGGTGGATGCGACTGCTTTGCCAAAACGTTGCACAGCGGGCGAACAAGGAAGACTGCGAATCAGGAAAATTCTGGCAGGCTCGTTTTCGTGCAGTGCGTTTACTGGATGAGACTGCGATTCTCT
>SXXK01000439.1 GCA_005791255.1 Planctomyces sp. | reverse complement strand
GACAGCAAAAGTCAGGTAACGGTCGAGTATGAAGGCAATCGTCCGGTGCGAGTGGATGCCGTGGTGATTTCGACTCAGCACGGCGAGAAGGTCAGCCAGAAGGCGATTGCGGACTTCGTGAAGAAGGAAGTGATTGCCCGGGTGATTCCGGCCGAGATGCTGGACAGCAAAACCAAGTACCACATCAACCCGACGGGACGATTTGTGGTGGGTGGTCCGCACGGCGACACCGGTTTGACGGGTCGCAAGATCATTGTGGACACGTATGGTGGCTGGGGTCGTCATGGTGGCGGCGCATTTTCGGGCAAGGATGCAACGAAGGTGGACCGTTCTGCGGCCTACATGGGTCGTTATGTGGCAAAGAACATCGTGGCGGCTGGTCTGGCCGAGCAGTGTGAAGTGCAGCTGGCCTATGCGATTGGCGTGGCTGATCCGGTCAGCGTCCGCGTGGACACGTTTGGCACAGCGACGATTGATGAGTCCAGGATTGCTGAGCTGGTTCGCGAGAACTTCCCGCTGACGCCGAAGGGGATCATCGAGCATCTGAAGCTGCGTCGTCCGATCTTCCTGAAGACGGCCGAGGGTGGTCACTTTGGTCGGACGGGTCCGACGTTCAGCTGGGAAGCGACAGACAAGGCAAAGGCTTTGAAGAAAGCCGCAAAGTAATGCTGAGGCATGCAGCCTGATCGGCCGGATCCTGCGGGGTCCGGCCGATTTTTTGTATGTGGTTCTCCAATGATTTCTGCAGCATGGATGCCGCGAAATGACGGTCGAAACACCTGGTGGTTCTGCGAGTGATACCTTGCGTCCTGAAGTGCAGCGAATCATTGCTGCCGGGCGCAGCGGTGTGGTGCGCAGCGAGGGTCTGCAGCGACCCGTGTGGCTTTTGGGCCTGCTGTCGGCGTTGCTGTTGTGGTCAGCATTTACTCCGCTGGAACTGAGTGCGGCTGCGTGGCTGGCGCTGGTGCCATTGTGTCTGCTGCTGCGACTCAGATCCCTGCCCCGACGGACCTTTCTCGTACTATGGTGCTGTGGGCTGTTCTGGGGTACAGCGACTCTGCAGTGGATGCGTCTTGGTCATCCGGCGATGTATGCGGCCATGTTTGCACTGGCCGCGTGGATTGGGCTGACATTCCCTGCGTTTGTGCTGCTGGGACGGCGAGTGACGGCAGCGGGCCTGCCGGTCTGGCTGGCTGTTCCGGTTGTCTGGACGGTGCTGGAGTACGCCCGGGGCATGCTGCTGACCGGATTTGCCTGGTATTTTCTGGGTCATTCCCAGTATCGCTGGATTGGGCTGATTCAGATTGCGGATGTCACTGGTGCCTGGGGTGTCAGTTTTGTCGTGGCCTTGTTCAGCGGAGTGCTGGTGCTGTACGTGCCGGACTCGCTGCTGCGTCGTTTGGGGCTTGATGTTGCACCTGGCCTCGATTCGGGGCGGTTTCGAGTTTTGGTGCCGACAGCGACAGCGGTGACGGTGCTGTGTGCGTGCCTTGTGTATGGTGCGATCCGGGCTGAGCGTCCGTCAGCATTTCCTCCGGGACCGGTGGTGTCGCTGATTCAGGGCAATTTTACTCCGGAACTGAAGCATGATGCCCAGCTGGTGCTGTCACGATTTCGTATCCACAACGTGCTGATGCAGTCGTCGATCAGGCTGCAGCCGGATCTTGTCGTCTGGCCGGAGACGATGTTTCCGTGGCCGGAGCGGAGTGTGGCGGAGGGCGTGACTGACCAGCAGATTCTGGCACAGGCTCCGCTGGACGTCCTGAGGGATTACGGGAATGAATCGGCTTTGCTGGTGGAGCCTTTTCGGAATGCGGAAGTGCAGAAGAGTCTGGCCGGTCATTCTCAGGGGCTGGGAGCCGCGCTGATGATCGGACTGGAGGCACTTGTGGCGGACCACAACCGGACCCGGGTGTTTAATTCAGCGGCATTCGTGCGACCGGATGTGGGTTACGTGGGGCGGTATGACAAGATTCATCGGGTTGTGTTTGGCGAGTACATACCTTTGAAGGATCTTCTGCCGTGGCTGTCTGAACTGACTCCGTTTGGAGCGGGGTTTGGAATTGACGCCGGAGCGGATGTGAGGCTGTTTGAGTATGGTGGCTGGCGGATGTCTCCGCTGATTTGTTTTGAAGACACGGTGCCTGGTCTTGTGCGACGCATGGCAGCTCAGCGTGACGCAGCCGGCGGTACCTGTGATCTGCTGGTGAATCTGACGAACGATGGGTGGTTCCGGGGCAGCAGTGAGCTGGACCAGCATCTGATTACGGCAGCGTTTCGCTGTGTGGAGAACCGAGTACCGATGGTGCGCTCGGTGAACGGCGGGATTTCAGCGTTCATTGACGGCGATGGTCGGATACGGGATCCGGGAGTGATTCAGGTTCTGCAGGAGCCACTGGAGGGGACTCGACCGCAACTGACCGACGTTCAGGGGTTGCGTGATCCGGCTACCGGAACGTGGCGACGTCAGTTTTCCGGGATCATTCATGGTCAGGTACCACTGGACCCGCGGACAGCCGTTTATACGACATGGGGAGACTGGCTGCCGCAGTTCTGTCTGCTGGTGACGCTGTTGCTGGCGCTGAAAAAAGGGCTCAGGCATTGACGCCTGAGCCCTGAGTTGTGAGCGAGTCACCGGCTGGTCAATTCACTGGCCGGTCAACTATTCCACTTCGTACTCGTTCTGCAGTACGGTCAGTGCGTCTGTGATCTGACCTTCGTTCATGCCACCGGAGCGGACGATCTCGGTGCTGGCCTGATTATTGCCGGTCAGTTCCCTGGCTGACGCATTGATTCGCCCGGCCGAATCGTAAGCGTAGGTGATTTCGATCGGTGAACCTTTTGGCATGCTGGACGGCAGGTTGAAGACGCGGAAGTCACCGATCATTTCGCAGGCTGCCGGATCGATGGCATCGCCTTCGAGAATTTCAACGTGAATCCGCTGCTGTCCATCGCTGTTGGTGCCGAACTTCTGCCGCACATTGTGCGGCACGGGTGTATTGCGAGGGATCATGATGTGATTGATCTTCCGACTGCGATCTTTCGGGTCGGTGATTTTGATGCCGAGTGAGTGCGAGTTGACGTCGCTGGTACGGACGGATTTAAGTCGTTTCTGCAGGGCATCCACGACACCGCTGGAATTGACGCCGTGTCGGGCCTGCAGAATGGCCGCGTGAATTGCGGCGCCTTCAGCAACGGCCCGTTCGGGCTTCAGAGCACGTGAAGGCTCTTTCCGGCAGACTTCCCGCAGCATCTGTTCGACCACCGGCATGTAGGTTGAACCACCGACGAGTACGATTTCATCGAGTTGTCCGGGGCCGATACCTGCCTGCTGCAGCACCAGTTCGGTGGTGTCCTTGGTTCGCTGCAGGAGGTCTGCGGTCATGCGTTCGAAGTCGTTACGGGAGACGGACACTGACAGTGTGTTTCCCTTGTAATAGACGGAGATGGGCACCTGCATTTTGGTACTGAGATCGCGTTTGGCGTCTTCCGCTTCCTGCTGGAAGTTGCGGAGGGCTTCGGGATCTTCGCTGGGATCGGAATTGAACTTGCGGCGGAACTGTTCGACGAGGTGATCGGACAGGCGTTTGCTCCAGTCCAGCCCCCCGAGCATGACGTCACCGTCGGTAGCGAGGACGCGGAAGTTGGTGGGGGTGTAGCGTACAACGGTGACGTCGAATGTTCCGCCACCGAGGTCGTAGACCATGATGGTTTTTTCCTCGGCCTTGATGTCCGTGCGGCCGAAATCACCCTTGCTCCACGCGTAGGCGAGTGTGGCGGCGGTTGGTTCGTTAATGATGTCGATCACATTCAGGCCGGCAATCTTGCCGGCGTCCTGGGTGGCTTTGCGACGGACGTCATTGAAGTAGTACGGAACGGTGATCACTGCGTTGGCGATGGGGCCAATCACCTTTTCCGCGTCCTGTTTCATCTTTTTCAGAATCAGGGCTGAGATGAATTCGGGGGTCAGCCGCTTGTTCTGGTAGACAACGGAGTAGTTTTTGTTGCCCATTTCGCGTTTGATGGCTTCCACGATGGACGACGGGTCAGCCACGGAGATGCGTTCGAAAGATGGTCCCACGACGACTTTGTCTTCGTCAAGCAGGACGACCGAGGGGGTAATGTCCCGACCATCGGCGTTGGAAATGACAGTGGGGTTGCCGTCTTTGTCCAGCATGGCAATGGCGCTGAACGTGGTGCCAAGGTCGATGCCGACGGTATTTCCTTCGAGAAACTTCATTTCAGCCCTCAGATCTGTGGTAAACGTGTACCAGAGGCGGTGATTGATCCGCGGGAAAGCGGAGCAGCAATATCCATAGCTCAGAATTTGTATTCTGGCATTGAAAATGCGGTTATTCAAGCGGCAGCACGGGTGAATTAGCACGACAGAGCGGGGTGCATGGGGAATTTGGGGGTGATTTGGGCTGTGCGGCGAGGGCTTTTGCCGTTTGCCGCCTGATTCGGGCAGCGGGCGCGCTTGCATGACGGCTCCGGCACAGGGAGGATACAGGGGCTGGCGGGCGTTGAGTTCAGGTGCCTGTTACCGGTTCGGCGGGACTGTTCGGGGGTGTGCTGTGACTGTGTGGAAGCTGCTGGTGCTCGTTTTTCTCAGTGTTTTCCCGTTTCACACCGCTGCTTCCGAGGATCGGGGGCGATTGCCGTCGATTGTGATGATTCTGGCGGATGATCTGGGCTACGGCGAACTGGGCTGCTACGGACAGCCGCTCATTCAGACTCCCTGTCTGGACCGGATGGCGGCCGAGGGGCTGCGGTTTACTCGATTTTATGCGGGCGCCACCGTTTGTGCACCTTCTCGCAGTGTGCTGATGACCGGCCGGCATCACGGCCGCACACGAGTGCGGGGCAACGCGGGGGCGGCGAATCCGGCGGCACAGGCGCTGCGGGATGAGGATCTGACCGTCGCTGAACTCCTGCAGTCCGCTGGCTATCGCACGGCACTGTTTGGGAAGTGGGGGCTGGGTGATGTGGGAGCAGCGGCGTCCGGGCTGCCGGGACGTCAGGGGTTTGACGAATTTTTCGGCTATCTGAATCAGCAGCATGCACACAACCATTTCCCGGCATTTTTATGGGAGAACGAGCGTCGGGTGCAGCTGCGAAACAAGGTGCGGGAAGTGGGAGATACGGGGGCCGGGTATGCTGAGGAGGCAGTTGAGTACGCCGACGATCTGTTTGCGGAACGCAGCCTGCGATTTGTGCGTGAGAATCGGGACCGGCCGTTTTTTTTGCTGTGGAGTCTGGTGACACCGCACGCGAACAACGAGCGGACTCGGGAACTGAAGAATGGTGCACACGTCCCGGACTTTGGTCCCTATGCGGATCGGGACTGGCCAGAGCAGGACCGGGGGCATGCCGCCATGATTACTCGCCTCGATGCTCATGTCGGTCGCCTGCTGGCTGAACTGCGTGAGCTGGGGCTTGAGCAGAACACACTGGTGCTGTTTTCCAGTGACAACGGCCCGCATAATGAGAGCGGTCATAGCCCAGCACGTTTTCAGCCAGCCGGTCCATTCAGCGGTCTGAAACGCAGTCTGACGGACGGGGGGATTCGAGTCCCGTGTCTGGCGTGGTGGCCGGGCACGATTGCGGCGGGGGGTGTCAGTGAGCGTGCGGCGTATTTTGGCGATTTGATGGCCACGGCAGCGGAACTGGCCGGGTGCCCTGCTCCGCCGGATCTTGATTCGATCAGTTTGTTGCCGGTATTGCAGGGCCGTGCGGAACAGGCGCAGAGGCACGAATTCCTGTACTGGGAGTTTCACGAGGGTGGATTTCGCCAGGCCTGTCTGTATGCAGAACGCTGGAAGGCTATTCGCCGGCTGGGTGGCAGGCTGCAGCTGTTCGACACGGCATCAGACGTGGCGGAAAAGACTGACGTGTCGGCGGACTATCCTGAGATCGCAGCGCGGGTGACTTTCTGGCTTGACGCGGCTCGGACTTTATCGCCGGACTGGATCCCGCGGGAAAAATAGCTGATTTTCCGGGCGTCGCGATTCGCTCAGGCGGTGGTGAGATAGACCAGCAAAGCTGTCTGTCCGGAGGCGATGGAGCCGGAGACAGTGAAGGTGAACTTCAGATTGCGCAGGAACATCCAGAACAGCAGCAGCAGCACCATCAGCGTTCCGGCGGCTTTGAACTGCAGGAACAGCCAGACTTCGCCGGAAGCGACTTCGATCAGCCACAGTCCGATCGGGTTCTGCTCAGTTTCGAGCATGACTTCGCGGAATCTCAGTGTCAGCCAGCAGTCGTAGAGTGAGACGGCAGCGATGAGTACCTGGAAGAAGGGGAACCACAGTTTCCAGCGACGAATTTCGTCCAGTGCGTGTTGCATGTTTTATGAATCCTTTGGGCTCAGACGTCCCTGACTGCAGTCGGCAGGCGCTGGTCAGCCGGCAGCGGTGGCACTGCGGTGCTCAGATATTGGGGCGAGAGGCAAACGCCGGACCATAAGTCTGAATTGCGGCGGATTGCCGGCTGGAACACCAGTGTTGAGATGTGGCGGGCGTTCGCAGCGGGGATGAGTGAGTCAGCGGTGCTCTGTTCGTGTGCAGGGCTGCTGCGTGACCGGGCGATCAGCGGGTTTGACGGCTGCGTCAGGATGTGCAGCGGCTGGCGTGAGTCCGTCCGGGGTGAGTGGCGACTGCACGGAATTCAGGCGGGGTTGCTGCGGGATCGGACAGGGGCGGCTCAATTGGTGCCGGCTGGGCTGCAGGGTGAGCCCAAAAGTG
>SXXK01000438.1 GCA_005791255.1 Planctomyces sp. | reverse complement strand
GCGTGCATCAGTACAGCCTGGGAATGAGCATTGAGCAGGCGATCGGAAGCCCTGCCGAGGGAGACTGTGCGAGTCACTGCGGTGTGCAGTCCCCAGCGTCGTGCTGTGCAGGAAATCACTGCGGATCGCTCAATGGCATCTTCGCCGAATCCCCAGTGTCGATAACGCTGATTGCGACCATCGGCGGCCACCTGAATTCGTGCGGGCCAGACCGTCCGTCTGAGCAGTCGATGGGCGACTTCGCCCGCCACATCGGATTCCGTTCTGCCCGTTTGGATGCCGCAGGCTGTCACTTCGACGGCATGCACCAGTACGCGGCTGAGTCTGCGGAGGCGATCCACTTCGAGAGGTGTGAGGGACTGTCGCAGCTGCTGAATCGGGCGTGTCGCCTGTATTGTGCCTTCCGCGCCGCAATCGCTCAGAACGCGTCGCGAGCGACAGAGATCGGCGATCAGTTCGGAGTGCGGCTGATGCCATTCCCGCTGCTTGAGCTGAAAGCCGAGTCCGAACGCCTCGCGTTCGAAAAGCTGAACGGCATCCACTGAGTTTGTGGCGAACAGCCGTGCGTCATCCGTGATGAAGATGCTGGTCTGGCAGCCGTCAGTCTGACTGCGGGTCAGGTCGACCCCGGCTGTGATCCATGACAACGCGGCCGGATCCTGCAGCAGGATGGCATCGGCCTGCTGTGTTCGCAGCAATTGCCGGACCATTTCGTGTTTGAGTTCAACGTCCGCCAGGCGGTGTTCGTCCTGCCGCAGGCAGCGACCTGCGATTTGACGCTGGCCCGATTGGACAGACTTCGACGCCATCTGTACGGATTCCCGCGAGCAACGATGTCACCACAAACGACCGCCATCGCGGCATTATGTGACGTTCCATCGGAGTTTGATGGGCAAAATCCGGATTTTCGGCAAGAAAATCGGGGATTCAAAGCGGTGGAATTCCGGCGATGCGGTGGACGGCCCGCCATTCCGTTTCGGTGACAGGCTGGATGGACAGGCGACTGCCCTTTTTCAGCAGCAGCATCTGGCTGCAGTCCGCTTCGGATTGCAGTGATTCGCGAGTGACCGGTTGGGAAAAGATGTTTGTGAGCCGGATATCGACCATGAACCAGACCGGGTTGTCCGGAGTGGATGCCGGGTCAAAGTACTTGTGGTCGGGTTCCCAGGCAAAATGGTCCGGGTAACCGGGTTTGACGATGGTGGCAGTCCCGACGATGGCCAGCGGATCGGCATTACTGTGATAGAACAGGACTCCATCACCGACCTGGGCGGTATCACGCAGAAAGTTGCGTGCCTGATAGTTGCGAATCCCTTCCCACGAGGTGCGTTTGCCTTTGGCCTGCTGCAGGTCGTGTATGGAAAACACGTCCGGTTCGGATTTGAACAGCCAGTACTGAGCCATGGGCTGATATTCCGCTGATAGCGATCTGTGAAGCAAACGGGCTGCTGCGGTGCTGGTGGCCGGAGTCTTTTTTTTGGGGGGGCCTGGGC
This sequence comes from Planctomyces sp., assembly GCA_005791255.1. Classification (GTDB taxonomy): domain Bacteria; phylum Planctomycetota; class Planctomycetia; order Planctomycetales; family Planctomycetaceae; genus SXXK01. Next base: position 27,155 of record SXXK01000438.1, on the reverse strand, counting down.
ATTCCCGAGGCCGAGGACAAACGTCGGACTGTGCCGTGAGACGGCACAATCGGACGTGTAACGGACCAGGTTGTTTGAGGCAGGTGCTCGGGCTGGAAAGCCCGGGCTGTGATTTGGGAACCTGCCTCAGGCAGGCCTGAATCAGGCTTTTGGTCGAGCAATCACGGTGGCTTTTTCGATGGTGGCAGCCTGCAGTGGTTTGTCGTTGGAGTTGGTCGGCAGGTTGCCGATTTTCCGAACGACTTCGAGGCTGGCCGCATCGGCTGTGCGTCCGAAGGCTGTGTACTGGCGATCGAGATAGGCGTGAGTGCCGAGGCAGATGAAGAACTGGGATCCGCCGGAGTTCGGGTCATTGGTGCGGGCCATGGAGAGCACGCCGGCCACGTGCGGAGTGGCGTTGAATTCTGCTTTGATGGTGTAACCCGGGCCACCGGTGCCTGTGCCGAGCGGGCAGCCACCCTGAATCATAAACCCATTGATGACTCGGTGGAACATCACACCGTCGTAGTAACCGATGCGAGCCAGTCCGATGAGGTTGGAGCAGTGTCCCGGAGCCACCTCGGGCAGCAGGTCCAGCAGTATCGCGCCGTGGTTGGTGCGGAGTTCGATCTGGTAGGAGTTTTTGTTGTAGTCGACGTCCTTAATGGCAGCGTCAACTTCGGGTTTGCGATTTTTGCTCATGTGAGTCTTTCGTGAGTTTCAGGGGACGAACCTTTATGAGCGGGAGTGTCTGCATTTCGCGGACGAACGCAAGCCTGCAGGGTGTTTTTTGGCCAGTGGCGGGAGTGTGAAAAAAACGACAATTGGAACGACAGTCGATGGATTCTGTCTCGACCAACGCAATTTCGGTTTCTATTCTGCCACCACGACGTGTGTGAATCGCCAGGGACGCGGGCGAGGACACGGTCGCTGACAGCTTCAAGGGACTGCTGCTGCGGTGTCAGTGGATTTGACAGGGAAGTTGATGATGTCTCGAGTGATGACTCTGGGTGCGCTGACGTTTTCCCTGTTTCTGCTGGGATTGCTGTTTGGCGGTGGGATTTCTGCGGACTGGATGCGATCTGCGGGCGATCCGGCTGTGGCGAAAATTTCGCAGGCTGATTCGAATTCCGGATTGGCTGCCGGTGTTGAGGTTCCTGGTGAACGGCGTGTGGAATTCGCAGAAGCGGGCACTGCTTCGGCGGCAGACTTCCCGGACAGTGCCTTTGTGTTTCCGGCGTCTTATGGTTCATCCGATGATGATGAGCCGTTGGCTGTGGTTCCTGTGGCGTCTGTTCCGGAGAAGGCACAGCGGGAGACGGAGCAGCGGATTCGACGGGTATTTCCGGAGGCGGATGCTGAAACGGTGTCAGCGTGGGCTGAGACTCTGCAGGACATGCCGGCTCGAGAGCAGGAGGATCTGCTGCAGCAAAAACGAGCGGTATCCGGGTCGCTCAATTCCATTTTCACTCCGTCGCTGCGTTCTCCGACTCGTGCGTTACCGCCTCTGGAGGCGCGTGCGGAGGCTACGGATGTGGCTCGCGGAGGTGCTGGCCGCATTCTGCCAAATCCGGTTTCGCCGACTGCGGCTGCCGACCGTGTGTCGATTGAGCGAATGCGAGCTGATGTGCTGATGAATCTGCGGCAGCTGCGGTGTGTCGGGTATCGGGCGCTGCTGGTGCTGCCGGCAGCGACGCAGCAGTCGGCGGAGGGAATCGGCGGGCAGGGTGCCGGACTTCGTCTGCGGTCTTTTGAGCCGGGGCGGCGCATTCCAGCGGCGGTGTCGCTGGCGGTCAGTCTGCCGGATGATGGCGGGCTGTGGCTGCAGCTGTCGAACGGCCTGCTGACTCGCCGCGGCGACCTGCAGCGTGCTGCGGACGGCACGGGTCTGGGATTGATGGTGCACGGTGAATTTCAGGTGCTGGCTGGTTCGTGGTCGCTGATGGCGGGTGAATCGCTGACGATTACCGAGCAGGGTGAGGTGCTGGGCCTTGCAGATTCGGGTGATGCGGCGGCAGAGCGGCGGATCTGCGGACGTCTGCCGGTGGTGCGAATCAATGATCCGGCGGTTCTGCAGTCTGACGATGGTGTGCATTTTCGCATCGCTGACGGAGCGGCGGCTGAGCTTGTGTCTGCGGGTGACATTCGGGTTCTGCCGGGTACACTTGAGCTTTCGAACGTCAACATTCCGGAGGAGCAGGCATTGCTGAATTCACTGCCTGTTCATTGAAGTCCTGCATGAGCCGAATTCTGCTGACGACTCTGAACGCCCGTTATTCGCACACCAGTTTCGGTCTGCGCTATCTGCTGGCCAATCTGGGTGAGCTGCGTGATGTCACAGAGCTGGTTGAGTTTACGATCAATGATCAGCTCAACGATGTGCTGGCGGAGATTGTGCGGCGGCGTCCGGAGATTGTGGGCATCGGCGTTTACATCTGGAACGTGGATGCGGTGACTCGGCTGGTTTCTGATCTGCGGCGTGTGTTACCGGAAACGTGGCTGGTGCTGGGTGGTCCCGAGGTCTCGTATGAGACGGATCAGCAGGCGGTGACTCAGCAGGTGGATTATGTGATCACGGGCGAGGCCGACCATGCCTTTCGCGAGTTGTGTCAGCGGTTGCTGGCCGGCGATCCGCCGGCTGGTCGCGTGATTGCGGCGGGAATCCCTGATCTGTCTTCGATTGTGCTGCCCTATGCGGAGTATTCGGGGGAGGATATCGCCAATCGGGTGATTTATGTGGAGGCGTCGCGGGGGTGCCCGTTCACCTGTGAATTCTGTTTGTCGGCTTTGGACATTCCGGTACGGATGTTTCCGGTCTCTGAGTTTTTGGCAGCGATGCAGCAGCTGATTGACCGTGGCGTGCGGCAATTCAAGTTTGTTGATCGCACCTTCAATCTGAATCTGCGGCTGAGCCAGGCGATCCTGCAGTTCTTTTTGGACCGTGCGGGCATGGGACTGTTTTTGCATTTTGAGTTGATACCTGATCGGCTGCCCGAATCACTGCGTGAGTTGATTGTGCAGTTTCCGGCCGGGGCGCTGCAGTTTGAGATCGGGATTCAGACGTTTAATCCGGAGGTGGGTGAACTGATCAGCCGACGGCAGGACAACGCGGTCGCTGCGGCCAATCTGCGGTGGCTGCGAGAGAACACGACGGTGCATCTGCATGCGGATTTGATTGCCGGGCTGCCCGGAGAAACGCTGGCGTCATTTGCCACCGGGTTTGACCAGCTTTGGCGACTGGGACCGCATGAGATTCAGGTGGGGCTGCTGAAGCGTCTGCGGGGAACACCGATTCTGCGTCATGACGAGACTCACAGTCTGCTCTGGAGTGCTCATGCCCCCTGGGAAATCCTGCAGACGGACTGCATCACATTTGAAGAGCTGCAGAGGGTGCGACGTTTTGCCCGGTATTGGGATCTGTACGGCAACAGCGGTAATTTTCAGGAGAGTCTGCCGTTGCTGCTGGAGTCCGGTGAATCGCCATTTGCCTGTTTTATGGCGTTTTCAGGCTGGGTCTGGGAGCGTGAGCAGCGTCGCCACAATATTGCGCTGATCAGGCTGTATGAATTGTTGTTTGAGTATTTGCTGATGCTGGGGCAGGAGCCTGGTGCGGTGGCACTGGTGGTGTATCGGGACTACGTGCGTGGTGGCCGTCGGGACAAGCCGACATTTCTGCGGGCGTGGGAGTTACCGGCCGTGGAGTCTCTGCAGCGGTCCGGGGGCAGCGAGTCTGCGGGGCCACCGCGGCAGCGACGTCACCGTGGCGAGTGATCGGATGTTTCGGGCGTCAGGGAAGTCTCAGGGCTGAGCTGGCAGCAGTTGCAGTGACTGATCAACGGCACCGTGCATTGGCCCGTCGATGGTCGCTGTGCAGGGCTGTTCGGATTTTGTGCGGTCGCAGTTGAACAGGACAGCCCAGCAGCAGTCGTCCCAGCGGCGGACGAGCAGCGAGGATGTTCCTGAGAGCAGTCCGGTGTGCCAGAGGTTGGATTTGCGAACTTCAGCAAGACCGCGAACATTCCACCCGAGGCCGTACCAGGTGGGGGCCGTTGACTGTTCCGGCAGTGCGGGGCGCTGCAGCATGAGTTGCAGGGATTTTTCCTGTAACAGACTGTGTTCTGAGGCGGACATCGCTTCGGCGAATCGCACGAGGTCGCCGGCCGTTGACACCCAGCCGCCGTGTGCATCCATGACTTCAAGGTCCCACTGGCCCCATGGAGTTTCGACGAGTTGTGTTTCGGTTCGGGGGCGTTTGAGCAGGTCGAACACCAGCGGAATGCGTCGTCGATTGCGGGCCACGTAGACCGCTTCCCGATCACCTCGCTGCTCCAGTCGTGTTTTTCCCAGTCGCGTCTGCTGCATGCCGCTGGGAATCAGGATGTGTTGGCGGACGAAGTCTTCGTAGGAGGTTTGGCTGACGGCTTCGATGATGCGGCCCAGCAGGCAGTACCCGACGTTGCTGTACTGAAACTCGGAACCCGGCGCGAAGTCGAGGGGCTGCTGCAGCTGGTAGCGGACAATGTCGTTGACATTTGGCGGTCGCTCCAGCTTGAGCGAGGCTGCGATGGTGACGAGTTCAAACATGGTATCTTTGGATTTCTCGCGATCGAAGCCCGCGGTGTGCTGCAGCAGGTGACGGACCTGAATATCAGCCCAGCGGGGATCTGCCCTGAGCGCCTGAGCCGTGGGAAAGCCTTCCGAATGCTGAGCCAGCAGGGGCAAAACGGGTGCATCGAGCGAGAGTTTCCCGGCGGCTTCCAGCTGGAGGACGGCAACGGCCGTGAGCGGTTTGGAGATGCTGGCGATTCGCAGTTCGGTATCGGGCTGCATGGGAGTCTGATGATCGACACTGGCCCACCCGAACGCTCGTTCGTAAAGCACCTTCCCGTCACGTGATACCGCAACCGTTGCTCCGGGTACCTGTTGCTGCTGCAGAAATTCGCGAAACAGGGCATTGAGTGGTTCCAGCGTGGCGCCGGTGTTGCCGGATTCGGGCAGGTTTCCAGCAGGCAGCTGCAGTTCAACTTTGGCCTCGGTATCCTGCGTCCATAGTCCAAGATGCAGTTTGCGCGGACGCATGGTGAGAATCTGGCTGGCCCTGAGAACAAAGCCATCGGCGGAATAGGTCTTTTGCTTTTCCGCGAATTCGTCGGCCGTGAGGTTGGCATGGACAAACCATGCCAGTTCCCCGGTGTTGGGCTCAGCTGTGGCGTCGAAAACCTGTGATCCACGATGGACGCGAGTGGAAAGTCTGGAGATCCACAGGCCGCGTCCGGCGAGGCTGTCGGCAAATTTGCCGAATTCGGCCGGTGTGGCGGACTTCAACTGGACAGCCTGCGGATCTGCAACCGGCGCCTGATCTGACTTTGGCGGCTGCACGGCCGCGGCGGCGACTGCCATCCAGCCCAGTCCGGTCAGCAGACCCATCAGCAGCAGTGACCGGTAAACACAGAAGGTTCCGGCGACCATCAAACGATCCGGCAAAGGGGGCAGGGGCAAAAAAACGGCCCCGACGGAAATCGGGGCCGCAAGTGAAATCAGATTCGGATGCAGACGTGACTCAGGCCACGCGTTCCAGCACTTTGTCAATCAGATTGTAACCACGGGCCTCTTCGGCGGACATGAAGTTGTCACGGTCTGTGTCCTCTTCAATTTTCTCAAGCGTCTGTCCGGTGTGCTTGAGCAGGATCTCGTTCATACGGCGTTTGATCCGCAGGACTTCCTTGGCGTGGATTTCCAGTTCTGTGGCCGTTCCTTCCATTCCCGCGAGAGGCTGATGGATCATGATTCGGGCGTTGGGCAGTGCGTGACGTTTTCCGGGAGTCCCGGCGGTCAGCAGCAGGGCTCCCATGCTGGCGGCCTGCCCGATGCAGTAAGTGGCGACATCACAGGTGATGTACTGCATTGTGTCGTAAATGGCCATACCGGCAGTAATGGAGCCGCCGGGGCTGTTGATGTAGAAATGGATGTCTGCCTTGGGGTCATCGAACTGCAGGAACAGCAGTTGTGCGACGATGCTGTTGGCGGAGTCGTCGTTGACCTGGCTGCCGAGGATCACGATGCGGTCTTTCAGCAGTCGGCTGTAAATATCCATGGCTCGCTCGTCGCGGCCATTCTTTTCAATCACGTAGGGCACAAGTACCGTCATAGCATTGATCCGTCATGAGCGCCAGGGAAACAGCGTTGGGAGCCGTGCAAAGCAGGCTCCGATCCGTAAGTGCACCGCTTACTTGCGGCGTTCTTTGGGCGGTCGATCGAGAATTTCATCCACCAGCCCGTAGGCCTTCGCGTCGACTGAGGTGAGGTAGTGATCACGCTGGGTGTCGCGAGCAATGCGTTCGATGGGCTGGCCTGTGTGTCGAGCCAGAATCTCGTTGAGCAGTTCGCGGGCGGCGAGGATATCCTTTGCCTGAATCTCGATGTCAGACACCTGACCGCCGACCTGGCCGTACGGCTGATGGATCATCATCTTCGAATGCTTCAGGGCGAAACGCTTGCCCGGTGTGCCCCCCGCCATGAGGATTGCGCCGCCGCTGGCAGCCAGTCCCACGCAGTAGGTCGCAACATCGCACTCGATGAACTGCATGATGTCGTAGATGGCCAGCGTTGCTGTGACCGACCCACCAGGTGAATTGACGTAGAAATGGATGTCCTGGTGCCGGTTTTCACTTTGCAGGAACAACATTTTCATGATGGCCAGATTGGCACTGCCGTCATGGATCGGACCATCAAGAAAAATGATGCGATTGTCCAGCAGCAGGTCACCCACTGTCATCTGCCTTTGGGCAGAGTATTCGCGGGCTGCCATTGGCATGTAATCGAGACGCGGATCCTTCATTCGCCAGTTCCTGAAACTTGCCAAGAAATCAACTCACGTGGCCGCCAACAAAAAAACAGGCGCCGCATAATCCTATGCGCGCCTGTGCAGTTCGGAAAGGGTTACTCACTCGGATTCAGCCGGAGCGTCATCAACGAGCGACGACTTCATGTTGCCGCAGATTGCAGCACGCACGGATTCCGCGTTGTTTCGAGCGATCGGTTCGTGCGGTACTTCCACAAACTGAACTCGTTCCATGATCCAGTCCACCGTTTTGCGTTCCCGCAACTGAGCAGAGAGGTTTTCGATCAGGCCGGATTTCACCATGCGAGCGCGGAGCTTGCGGGGTGATTCGCCGTTCTGCAAAGCCATGAACGCGATTTCGCGTTCGATTTCTTCGCTCGTAGGGTCGATGTTTTCGCGAGTAGCGAGCTTATCAAGGACAAAGTGCTGCTTCAGAGCAGACTTGGTGTCCTCGATGGCATTCTGCCGCATCTGATTCTCGCGAGCTCGAATCTGCTGAATCGTGAACCCGGCCTGAGACATTTCCAGAAACTCTCGGCGGAGTGCATTGTCGGTCTGCTGGCGGACGAGCCCTTCCGGCAGGTCCCAGTCGGCTGACGCAGTGATCTTATCGAGCAGCTGTGAGCGGAGTGACTGACGCTGCTGATAGTGCATCTGGTTGGACATCTGCTCGGTCACCATGCCGCGGAAATCTTCGGCCGATGTGCAGTCCCAGCTGGTCAGAAGGTCCTGGTCGATCTGACCTTCCGGAACGCGAAATACGGTCTGCACGGCGAAATTCACCGTCACCTGCTCGCCACGCATTTCCACAACCGGAGACTGGCGAGAGATCGTGACGGTGGCAGAACGGGTCTCTTCAGCCCGTACTCCGGTCATCAGAGCATCGAAGCCTTCGAGAACGGCGTCCTGGAAATTCAGCACCGGCCGCAGTCGCAGCTGTTCTGTCGTGCTGCCGGGGATCTCACCACCGCTCCAGGAATACGTGATTGTACAGGCGATCATGTCACCGGGTTCGGCCACACCATCCTTCACTTCGGGAATGGCTCGGGAATCCAGCAGATTGGCGAGGTAGGCGTCAATCTCTTCGGGCGTCACTTCACCCGTCGGCCGATTCAGCGTGATAGTGTTGAAATCAGGCAGTTCAAAATCCGGCCGGACTTCGACGTCGAATTCGTAGTGGAAGTCGCCGGTATCGGGAACTTCGAGATTGCCGAGGTTCAGGCGTGGTTCACCCAGCGGCTCGATGTTGTACTCTTCTGAGATCTGCTCGAGGCTGGCCATCAGCACCTTCTGCTTGATGTCGGCCGAGATCTCGGTGCGGAACCTTCGCAGCAGCAGAGCATCCGGTACTCGACCCGGACGGAAACCCGGAACCTGCGCTTTGTCACGCAGTTCGTCGAGCACCTCTTCGCGGATTTCCTGGATGTCGATTTCCGGAACCGTGACCGCGATGTGTCGCAGGCAGTTTCCCTTGTTTTCAATGCTGACCTGCAGCGCCATCCGCTCGGCGGGAATTTCTGCCGTGGCGGCATCTGAGCTGGCTTCAACTGCCGACTGTTCAACTTCCGAACTCATTCCTGTTCCTCGTCTTCCTCGTCGCGAAAACTTCTGCAGCGAACCAGCCTTTCGGCCGGTCACCAATGATCGATCAATCTTCGGGTCAATCGGCTTCACCGCCGTGCCGTCCGGATCTGTGCAGTGCGGGATGATAGCAGGGATCGGTGTGATGTGCTACTGCACCTGAGCGTCTGCGGGCAATTCAAACGAAAGGCGATCACAAAGCTGCGGATGCAGGTGCACGGACACGGAGATCGGCATACAGCGAATTGTATACTGATTTGCCCTGGACCGTAACCTGCTGAGCCGCGGAAACCATCGGACGGGTGTTCACGACCTGGCGGAAAAATCGCAGGGAACAGCACGTCGCTTCGGATCGGGGAGTCTGGGAAGTACTGCTGCTGCGGAAATTTCCGGACCAGTGCCGCTTCGACGCAGCCCGAAGTCAATAAAAAAAAGCGGGTGAAGGGACTCGAACCCTCGACAACCACGTTGGCAACGTGGTGCTCTACCAACTGAGCTACACCCGCAAATGGATCACCAGGAGGGCGATCCGGTCCAAATTGTAAACACTTGCCGGCTTTGAGCCAGCCTGTCTGTCCGTGGGAACGGCGATTCCTTGTTTTGCAAATCGCCGTGCATTCGAACAGGCAGATTGATCGGGTGAAAACGCTGCTGACTTTGAAGAACCTGACGTTTTCCGAGAACCGAGCGGGCGGGATTATGCCGATCTGCTGAAGCTCGTCAACCGTCGTCGGGTGTTTTTGCATCGAGTTTTACGGCAATGTGTCCGGATGGATCGGATTTTCGGCCGGATGCGGCGGCCGATCGGCGGGAATTGCGAGTCCGTTCGGAGGGGTTGGGCGGGATCTGTGGAGTGCTGCGGGCAGTTCCGGAAATCGGCACGTTGCCGGGCTTGTCAATTCGTTCCTTGTTCTGGCAGCCATTTGGCCGTAAAGTGCTTTCCGGGGCCGGATTGGGCTCGATTTTCCCGTGTTTCCGGGAGAGACTGTCGGCAGTACCGGAGCGATCCGGCTGAGTGCAGCTGAGTGCCTTTCCTTCCTGCCAATTCCAAGACCGTTGAAAGCTGTTGTTCCATGAAACACGTTTTGTCTGCTTTGGTCATGAACCAGCCTGGAGTGTTGTCCAGAATCTCTGGCATGCTGGCTGCCCGGGCCTACAACATTGACAGTCTGGCCGTGGGTGCTACTGAGAATCCCGAGTTTTCGCGGATTACCTTTGTGGTGAACGGCACCGAGAAGACATTGGAGCAGGTTCGGAAGCAGCTGCAGAAGATCGTGACCGTGGTGAAGGTGCAGGATTTTTCGGGGCAGGATTTTGTCGAGCGGGATCTGATGCTGATCAAAGTCAGCACAGAGAATGGTCGGCGGGGTGAGATTCGCGAGCTGGTGGATATTTTCCGCGGTCGGATTGTCGACGTGGGGGCCAGCCACGTGATGATTGAGATTTCCGGGCGTGAGAACAAGATCGAAGCATTCATTGAGCGGATGCGTGAGTTCGGGATTCTTGAGATGGTGCGGACCGGGCGCATTGCGATGCTGCGGGATCGCACGATTACCGAGGATCTTGAGGCTGAGGAAGACTGGCAGTTGCAGCCTGGTTCAACGGAAGCCTGACCGAAACAGCGGGAGCGTGAACGATGACTGGTGATCAGGATAAGTTGTCAGCGGCGGTTTCCGAAGCGGCCCTGCTTGAGACTCGGCGGTATTTCTTTGGTCGCACCGCGACGGGTCTGGGCGGCGCGGCATTGGCTTCGCTGCTGCGGGCGGACGGTGCCGGACAACTGCAGGCATCCGAGTCGGCTCCGGCGTTACCGGCTCTGCACCATGCTCCCACAGCTCGGCGAGTCATCTGGCTGTTCATGGCGGATGCGCCATCTCAGCTGGATCTTTACGACTACAAACCGGGGCTGGCAGATTTCTTTGACAAGGATCTGCCAGAGAGTGTGCGGAATGGTCAGCGGATCACGACGATGACTTCGGGCCAGTCCCGTCTGCCGTGCGCGCCATCGGTCTTTAAGTTTGCGCGGCATGGCGAGCAGGGTGCGTGGATCAGTGAGCTGCTGCCGAACATCGCATCGATTGTGGACGATCTGTGCATCGTGAAGACGATGAATACGGAGGCGATCAATCACGACCCGGCGATTACATACATCCAGACGGGCAGTCAGTTGCCTGGTCGTCCCAGCATGGGGGCCTGGATTTCTTATGGTTTGGGCAGTCCCAATCGTGATCTGCCGGCCTTTGTGGTGCTGCATTCGCGAATTCCCGGGGGGGCTCAGACGCAGGCCCTGTTTTCGCGTTTGTGGGGCAGTGGTTTTCTGGCGACCCGACATGCCGGGGTAGCGCTGCGTTCCAGCGGCGATCCGGTGCTGTATCTGTCGAATCCTGCGGGTGTGGACAGCGGGACTCGCCGTCGCATGCTGGACGGGCTGGCGGAATTGAATCAGAGTCGTCTGCAGTCGGTGGGTGATCCGGAGATTGTGTCGCGAATTGCCCAGTACGAGATGGCGTTTCGGATGCAGACATCGGTGCCGGAGCTGACGGACATTTCGGATGAGCCGCAGTCGGTGCTGGACATGTACGGTCCGGAAGTGAAGGAGCCAGGAACATTTGCCTACAACTGTCTGCTGGCGCGGCGGATGGCTGAGCGTGGAGTCCCGTTTACTCAGGTATTTCTGCGTGGCTGGGACCACCATGGCGGGCTGCCGGGTGCGATCCGCCAGCTGGCACCGGCGTGTGACCGTCCCAGTGCAGCGCTGGTGCGGGACCTGAAGCAGCGTGGCATGCTGGACGATACTCTGGTGATCTGGGGTGGCGAATTCGGCCGCACGGTTTACAGCCAGGGGACTCTGACAAAGGACAATTACGGTCGTGACCATCATCCGCGCAACTATACGATGTGGATGGCAGGCGGGGGGATTCGCGGCGGTCAGGTGTACGGCGAGACCGATGATTTCAGCTACAACGTAGTGGACAAGCCGGTGCACATCCATGATCTGAACGCGACGATTCTGCACATGCTGGGCGTGAATCATGAGCGCCTGACGTATCGTTTCCAGGGCCGAGACTTCCGACTGACGGATATTCACGGGAACGTGATGACGGACCTGCTGCGGAGCGTCTGAGGATGTCGCGACAAGATGATCGACTGCAGGCGCAGTTGTGGCTGGATGACCCCGGTCGACTGTCTGAACTGCTGGTGCGTCTGGCGGATCAGCTGGAAGCGGCAGTGGTGCCACGACCTGCTGTCAGCCGCAGATCGGAGCCGGCTGTAACCTTGTCTGAGTCGACAGCAGCGTCGCTGGTGGCGATTGTGGGAACTGACCGTGGCGGGATCAACGAATACCGGCGTCTGACGGATGCCAGTCCGCTGGATTGCCGGCTGGTGCTGGATGTGCTGGATCGACTGCAGGCGGAGCCTGAGGATGGGCAGCTGGTACTGCCGGTGGCGGTGGTGTCTGAATTTCGGGGCAACGTGGACGAGTTTGCCCGCTGGGCTCGCTTTCAGCAGCGTCAGGAGCAGACTCTTCCGCGCAGTGACGCGTTGAAGACGAGCATTGAGTTTGTGGATGATGAGCTGCTGGTGAAGACGGACGGCGACGGCAGCCTGAAGCTGCGCGGCGCTGTCAGCATTCCGATGTTTCTGGCTCTCTGGAGGGCTCCCGGGCATCGCCTCAGTGCTCAATCCTTTCTCGACATAGACCGTAGTCTGAGTGCCTCGGGACTGGAGCGTCATTCGACGCGACTGTGTTCGAAACTGCAGGGTGTGCTGCTGGAGGTGATTCGCAGCGGTTCGGGGTATGTGCTGCGTCGTTGTCCGCGGCAGGGACATTGAGTTGTCAGTCCGCTTCGCCGATCGGATCAAGTTCCCGGAGTCTGCTGCGGAGGGTTGTTCGATCCATTCCCAGTATGCGGGCAGCAGCCGTGCGGTTCTGGCCGGTGCGGCTGAGGATTTCGGGCAGCAGCAGTGAGTCCAGCATGCGGATGGCCTGTGCGTACAGGTCCTCGGGTTGTCCCGGCAGTTGCTGATCGATCCACTGGCTGAGTGCGGCGGGCAGGTCGGGATTGCTGTTGCCGAATTTGTCTGTCAGTGCGGTGATCCCGGTGCGTGGCAGGTGTTCCGGCAGCAGTTGTCCGCCGCGGCAGAGGACGACCGCATGTTCAACGGCATTCCGCAATTCGCGGATGTTTCCGGTCCAGGGACGTTGCTGCAGGGCCTGCAGGAACTCGGGGCTGACCAGTCCGGGGCGGAGATTTTCGGGCAGCTGGCTGAGGAAGGCAGTGACAAGCAGTGGGAGGTCACCGAGTCGCTGTCGCAGTGGTGGCAGTTGGATCGTGAAGGCTGTGAGGCGGTGGTAGAGATCTTCGCGGAACTGTCCTGAAGCGATCAGTTCCGGCAGGTTTCGGTGTGTGGCTGCGATGAAGCGAGCGGTGGTGACGCGTTCTGCTCCGCTGCCGACGGGGCTGAAGCGTCGTGATTCAAGGACTCGCAGCAGTTTCACCTGCACAGCGGGCGGGGTGTCGGCGATTTCATCGAGGAACAGTGTGCCATGGGCGGCTGTTTCGAACAGTCCCGGACGCTGTTCTTCAGCCCCTGTAAAGGCTCCGCGAACATGCCCGAACAGTTCACTTTCAATCAGTGTGGGATTGAGTGATGCGGGGCAGACGGGACCGAAAGGTCCGTGGGCCGCAGTGCTGTGTTCATGAATGGCCCGGGCCGCCAGCTCCTTTCCGGTCCCGGTTTCGCCGAGGAGCAGTACAGGGAATGGAGTGGGTGCGACGAGTGCGATTTGCCGGTAGACGGCCTGCATGGCTGCACTGGCTCCGACAATCGGGCTGGCTTGCGGGGCCAGGTCGGCGTCTGTTTGGGTGGCGGCGGGTTGTGGCAGCAGGGCCTGTTGCAGCACATTGAGGAAGTTTTGCAGTTCGAAGGGTTTCACAAGATATTCGAAGGCACCGCCGGAGAACGCCCGGGCCGCAGTGGGCAGGTCACCAAAGGCCGTCATGACGATGAGTGGAACACCGGGCCGAGCCTGTCGGAATTCTGCGAGTGCTGAGAGTCCATCCTGTCCGGGGAGTCGAACATCGAGGACGATGGCTTCGGGGGCGAAGGTGCTGAGTTTTTCGCGGGCCTGTTCGATGGACGCCGCGGTGGTGGTGACATGTCCGGCGGCGGTGGCGGCTTCGGCGAGTGCCCAGCAGAGTGCCGGTTCGTCATCGATGATCAGAATTCGGCTCATGGGAGTCATTCGGGAGGGTTGACTGCGGGCAGTATAAGATCCATTTCCGTCCAGCCTTCGTGGCGGCGCCAGGCCAGTCGTCCGCCGTGATCCTGAGCTACGGCAGTGACGATGGCCAGCCCCAGTCCCACTCCTTCGGGTTTTGTTGTGACAAAGGACTGCAGCATGCGTGCGGCGATCTGCGGATCCGGTCCGGGGCCGCTGTCAGCAACGCGCACGACAATTTCCTGGTTTTCTGCGGTCAGCACTGACACCTGAATCCGTCCCTGATGTCCGGCTGCTTCGACGGCGTTTTGCAGCAGGTTGACGATGGCAGCTCGCAGTCCGTCGCGTACACCTGCGATGGTGCTGGCTGGGCAGTCGAGCCACTGCAGCTGAATATGATGATGTTCGAGGGCAGGTGACACAAGTTCCACGCAGTCTTCGAGCAGTTGTTTCGCATCAAACTGAGTGCGGATACCATCTGCTCTGCCGCCCAGAGACAGTAAACCGCGGACCTCGGATTCCAGCAGTCGCAGTTGTTTGAGCATGATGGCGAGCGAGCGGTCTTCGTTGCCGGATTGGCACCGCGTCTGATGCACCTGCAGGGCCAGCTGAATTCCGGCCAGTCCATTGCGGAACTGATGTGCGAATCCGGCGGCCAGCTGAGCGATCCAGCGCCCGCGTTCGGCCAGCAGCACCTGCTGTTGAAGCTCGGCCAGCCGAGCTCCCAGCATGCTGACGTCTTCCACAAGCACCGTCAGTTCATCGGCCGAGCCTGTGCCGGGGGCCAGGGCCGCAGTCGTGTCTGTTGTGGCGGGAATTGCGGTCGGGCTGGTGTTTCCGGGCTGCAGTTGTCCCTGGGCAATTTCAGAGACGAGTCGCTGGATCTGCTGCAGTCTGTGTGACCAGCGGGCGGTCAGTGCCAGCAGCCATGGGACGATGGCGGCCATTGCTGCTGCCCCGATGGCCAGGGGCGGCCAGATGGCTCGCCAGCGAGCAGCTTTCAGCTCAGAGGCGGAGGCGAGCATAATGATGCGAAACTGGGGCCGCCAGCGGGATGGTACCCAGCGGCACTGAAACTGCCCTGCCCTGCTCTGCCATGTCCATTCCAGAGGGTGGGCGGGAGCTGCGCCGGTTTCATCGAGCAGCCAGTGTTCGCGGGGCAATCTTTGCAGTGCCACCTGCAGATCATCCGGCAGTGCCTGGAACGAACTGTCGACGACCCGACCCGCTCCCGGATCCCAGATCACAATCTGCTGGTCGGCCAGACGCGCCGTCTGCTGCAGGACACTGCCCGTGAGTGGAAACGCAGCCTGCTGCAGCACTGCGGCCACCTGCTGCTGGTGCTGTTCCAGCAGCGCAGCGGTGTGTGAGGACTGCAGCCATGCGGAGAGGCCTGAGATTCCGGCGATGACGAGGAAGATCAGGCTGAGCAGCGGCACGATGAGCTGGCGTCGAATACTGGATCCCGATAGCCGGCTCATGCCGCTGCTCCGACCATATCACGGTGCGGCTGCGAAGGTGGCCAGCACTTTTGCGTCGGCCGCATTCCAGACTCGCACGGTGCCATCCTCTCCACCTGAAACGACCAGCGTTCCGTCAGGAGTGGCGGCAGCCCGGTAAACATAATCGGCATTGCCCGGGAACTCGCGAGCCGCTCCGCCATTCGACGGATTGTGGAAAAATACTCGCTTGTCGCCGCTGCTGCTGAGGATCAGATCCTGCAGACCGACGTACTGCAGTGAGGTCACCTGACGCGTGTAGGTGGAGATGGTGCGAGCCTGTTCTCCGGTGTCCACGTTCCAGATTTTGATCGCATTGTCGGCACCGGCACTGGCCAGTGTCGTGCGATCGGACTTCCAGGAAACGTCCATCACATGGTGCGTGTGCCCTTCGAAGGCACGTACAAAGGTACCGGCAGCCACGTCAAAGACCTTGACGAATTTGTCTGCCGAGGCGCTGGCAAGCAGGCGTCCATCGGCAGAGAATTCGAGTCCGTAGACGGTATCGCTGTGAGCATCGGGGAACTGGCGGGCCAGTGTTCCGTCGGCCACGTTCCAGAGTGTCAGTTCCCCGGTGCGTGAGGCTTCTCCACCACCGGCAGCCAGCAGTGTTCCGTCCGGAGAAAATGCCAGCGACAGGACTCGATCCGCGAACACGGATTCCCCGCCATCTTCGGATCCGATGGAGCGAGCGAGGGTCCATGCCGGGAACAGGCTGCGTGCAGTCAGCCGATGATCGGCGGTTTTCAGCAGTGCCGAGCCGGCGGTTCCGCTGATTGCCGTGACCGGTGCTGAAACGGCAGTGGGCAGGACGTCGACAGCGGTACCCGTTGCGGCATTCCACAGGCGGACAGTTCCGGCCGCATCGGCGGACATGGCGAAGCGCCCGTCGGAGGTGAGTGCAGCGAAGCCTGCCGCGGCAGGCACGGCTGCCGCAGTTTTCTTTTCTTCCACTGTGGCTGCTGCGGCAGTGGCTTCGGCCACAGCCGCTTCGTGCTGCTGGCGTCGTTCGGCCGCTCGTTTTTCCGCGCGGCCGATGGCCGCAACCGCGAAATCAACCGACTTTTTCGCTGTGTTCAGGTCCGAGTCGGCCTTGGTGAGCGCGTCCTTTGTGGCGGCTTCGGCCTTCTCTGCTTCCGTTACGGCGGTTTTCAGGGCAGCATCATCCGGCTTTCCTTCCAGGGCCTTTCTGGCCTCGGCTGTTTTGGCCGCGGCCTCATCAAACTTCTTCTTTGCTTCTGCCTGGATCGGCGTTTGTTTGTCAACGTCCGCTTTGGCTTTGGTCTCGGCTTCCTTCTGGGCCGTGATTTCCTTGTCAGCTTCGTCGATCTGGGCTTTGATGACGTTGACACGGGAATCCAGCACGGACTTGCGGAATTCGGCAGACTTTTGATCCCGCTGAGTTGCGAGGTTGGCGGTGAGGGCGGCTATTTCCTTGTTTTCCTTAGTGGACCAGAGTGAGGCCGTGGTTCCGCCGAATACAAACACGGCGCGTTCAGCAGCCGGACGGGCATCGACGGCGGTGATGTCAGCGGGGGTATCGAAACGCCCGGCCTGGGTGCCGTCTTCGGCTTTCCAGAGCTGCACGGTTTTCGTCCCGGCCACGGTCAGCAGCTGCGGGCCTCCGCCGGCAATCCGCGTAATGGCTCCGGCATCCGAGCGAATCTCGGCGGCCACAGAAACCACTCCCGTGTCGGCAGCGACAGCCAGCAGTCGAATCGAACCATCGGCCAGCAGGGCGGCTGTTTTGCCACCGGTCAGCTCGGCACTGAGTGCGGTGATGGCGGCTGGCAGTGGTTCTGTGCGGTGAGCCACCGCCAGGTCTGCAGTCTTCAGGACGGCGACCTTCTGATCGGCCTGTGCTGCCAGTACCCAGCCAGCGACAACAGTGACGGCAGAGACCGCCTGTCCATCGAGACCGGCGACGGCGCGTTCGGCACCCGTCGCGGCATTCAGCACAACGACGCCGCGCCCCGGTGCTGCCAGCACAAGTTCACTGCTGTCGGCAGTCAGACTCCAGGCGGTGACATCAGCCGGGAGCTGCATGACAGGGGCCGGCAGCGTATCACGCTGCCAGAGCTTGATGTTTCGATACCCGGTCGTGGCGATCAGTGATCCTGCGGGGTGAAAGGCAACGGCATGCACAAAGTCCCGATGAGCGGCTCCGGTCGGCCCCTGAGCGGCAGACGAGACAATGGAGGGATCGACGAGTGCCGCCGGGACATCCTGGCGAGCCATGTCATAAACAGTCACCCGGTTGGCTCGACCGGCGGCAATAAATCGCCCGCCGGCGTCAATATCCATGGAATAGACTCCCTGCAGCCGCGCGTTGATGGGCTGCCAGTTCATGACTTTGGCGGTGCCACTTCCGGCTTTGGCACCTTCGGTAATCCACTGTCGGACAATTCCCAATTCCTTACCGGAGAGGGCTTTGGCCTGCCTGTCATTGGGCAGTGGCGGCATGACAGGTTCAACTGAGCGTTTTGAGAGCGTAAACAGCAGGCTTTCTTCGGGCTTGCCGGCGGTGACGACGGCGCTGCTGGCTTTGCTTTTCAGCATGGCATCAACAGTTTCCAGGATCACTCCACCTTCGTTGGTGGTGACATTGTGGCAGGCGATGCAGCTGGCCTGCAGAATCGGACGCACATCGCGATCGAAGTCGACCGCTCGGCCAAGCCCCGGGTCTTCTTCGGCAATGGGTTTTTCTTCATCAGCAGCAACGACTGTGGCGGGCAGCAGGCAGGCCAGCAGCAGCCAGAGAGATTTGCGGTCAGAGCGAGTCATCGGAGCACCAGATTTCTGCAGATGGTTCAGGTCTGATTATTCAGCAATTTTGATGGCCACAGGAACATCGGTGGCCGCTGCGCGGCCGGAGACATCACCAGTGGCTCGGATTACAACATTTGCCAGATCACCAACCGGTGCGTCGGCAGCGGCAGTCACTGTGAGCATGGCTTCGGACTGATCTGCCGGAAGGTCAACGGCAGCTGCCTGGATACCGGTGGTGCCCGGAGGCAGTTCAAGAGTCAATTTCAGCGGGCCGGTGAATTCCTTGCGGCGTGCGGCTGTGACCTTGATGGCCAGCATTCCGCCGCGTTTCAGGACCCCGTTGTCGGGCACGGCCGCCGAGACCCTGGCTGTTCCGGCATGAATTCGCACGACGATCGGATCCGAGACTGCCCGCACAGCCACGTTGTTTGGCTTGGTGGCTTCTTCGGCTTTTTTCAGCCCGTCGTCGGCGGCTGCCTTTGCGGCTTTGGCGGCTTCCAGATCCTTCATGGACTGTGTCAGCATCGCCTGAGCCGTTTCGACGTCCTTCATTTTTTCGGCAACCAGTTTCTCTGCCTCAGCTTTTTCGCGGATTTTTGCGGCTTCCAGCTCCTTCACCGACGTGACCTGTTTGGCCACTGCATCGGCCGCGCTGGTCAGTTCCTCAACCTTGACGGCCGCGGTGGCCAGGGCATCAGCAGCTTCCTGCAGTGCCTTGAGTGAGGCGACCAGTTCTTCGGGTTTGCCTGTGGCCGAGGCTTTGATGGACGCTGCCTGGGCCTGAGCTTTTGCAACAGTTTCCAGCGAAGCCGTCTGTGCAGCAACGGCTTTGGTAAAGTCCTCTTTGAGTTTTTGCTGCTGAACGGTGTAGGCCGCCAGTTCTTCACCCAGTTTCTTCACCTGCTCGGTCAGCGCAGTCACTTTCAGCTGCTGTTCCTTGAGAGCGGCTTCAGCGGTCTGTGCCTGAGTCTGGCGGGTGGCCATGCTGGCTTCGGCTTCTGTCACTTTCAGCCTGGCGCGTTCCGCCAGCCACGGGTTGCGTCGCCATGCGACAGTGGAGGTGCCGTGCAGCAGGATGGCGGCAGCGGAGACCGGGGCCTTTTCCTTGAAGTAGATGCGAGCCAGAGCGGAATCCTTGCCCGGTTCAATCGCGAAGGCGGGAGCGTCAGTTTCGCCGGGCACGTTGTAGAATGCGAAGTCGACTTTGCCATCGAATCCGTTGCGTTTGACGATGCGAACCGGAATCAGCAACTGCTGGTCCTGGCTGTAGTCGGCAGCGGCAATATCGACGACGACGGAAAATGGCTGTTCGTCCTTCATCACTCCGGCAATCAGTGAATCCGACAGTCGGGCGGTTCGCGGCAGGCCGTTGAGTGCATCGTGGACCAGTGTGGCGGTGCGGGCTTCGCGTATCAGTGCGGCATCTGCAGGGCCACTGCGACCCTGCAGACTGACAGGTGCCAGCAGCTCGGGGGCATCCGGAGCCGCTGTGATGACAATGCGGGTCGTAGTCTGACCGGGGCCAATCACCGACGGGCGAGCGCTCAGCCCGGCGGGGAGATTGACGGCGGCAATTTCTATGGCATCGTCATGGCCATCGCGACGGTATGCGTAGACGGGAAGTTCGTAACTGCCACCCTTCCGCAGACTGATGGCCCCACTGGTTGGCGGCGCTTTGCCATCGGCTGACGGGAAGGAGTCGAATACGACCAGCGAGTAGTCGGGCTGAGGTTTGCGGATTGAGACTCGGTAGCTGAGCCGGGCGTCTCCCCGAGCGTCGCTGTAGCGGTCACGCAGGCGAATGCGATAGTTGCCGTCTTCCGGCACGTCCAGTCGTGCGGAGGGGTCATCGCTGAGCGTGGGCAGATCAGCGCCACCGGGGTTCTGGCGGTCGTCGTCCTCCGTGGCCACGCGAGCATACGTGACGGTGCCGTCGGCAGCCGTGTTGATCCGTTCGATCATCAGGAGTGGGTCGGCGATGGATCCGAGTCGCTGAGCGAAGACTTCGATAACCCATGAGTCACCTTTTTTGGCCTCAAAACGGAAGACATCTTCGTCTCCGCGTTCGGCAAACCGGCCAGCGATTTCGGCAGGCAAAGCGGTGCTCTGTTCTGCGGCAGCGGGATCTTCAAGCAGGGCGGCCTGCGGTGCCAGACCCAGTCGCAGCAGGTTGCCATCAACGCCGTTCCACCAAAAGGACTGGGCAAAAGCAGCGGTCGCAGCGGCTCCGACTGGTTGTCCGGCAGTCGCCGGATCAATGCTGGCTGTCAGTTTCAGGACGGGCTGACCGCCGAGTTTCAAATCGGTGGCTTCGCCACCGGGCAGGTGTCGTCCGTAGAGCGTCACAGAACCTGCCGCCCCGGCGGCGATGAAGCCGGGGGCTGACCAGTCCACCTGAGGCCGCGTGTCGACGGCAAAGCGGTAAACGAACTGATCACCACCACCATAAACGGCGTCCTGAACCCGCAGAAGATATTCTTCGTCGGCAGCTGGAGTATGGACGATGGAGGCTTCCTGCGAAAAGACTCGACGAGATTCCGCCACGCGTCGTCCGGCAGCGTTGAAAAGCTGCAGCAGGGGCTGCATGGGAGAATCGAGCCGGGCTGCTTCGGAGCGAATGACGAAGGTCTGTCCGGCCTTGACGGGGAACCGGAAAAAGTCGACGTCGGTGGCGCCGTTGGCGCGGCCACTGACGATGGATTCGAGGCTGACCGGAGTGGCCTGGGGGGCTGCGTTGTTCGGCTCAGTTTCTGCGATTTCAGGCAGCGAGTCGACGCGGAAGATGCGAGGATTGCTGATGCCAAACAAACCGCGGACTCGCACGTCATAAAGTCCCGCAGGGACATTTCCACCGACAGTCACGGTGAAGGTGCTGGCAACCGGATTGCCGCCGGCATCGCGTTTCTGAGTGGCCGTGATTTCAGGGTGACTGAAGATCATGGCATCAAGTTCGTCCAGGTCCGAGCCACCTCCCACAACAACATCAACTGTGGTGCCACGCTGGGCTCCCGGAGGAAACACCGATGTGATGCGAGCCTGAGGCAGCTGGGCCAGTGCGGGGCCGACAGCCAGCAGTGCGAGGGCGAAAGCCAGCAGAGATCGTCCGGTCATAGGGCGGGTTCCGGAGGGCGGGAGTCAAGTCAGGAGCGGGGGCGGGTCAGAGCAGCCAAACGTGTCTGCAGTAAACGCTGACAGTGGTTGACATCCCTGACCGGGACGCTGCGGGTCTGAGCAGAGGAACTGGAACGATTGGGCCGGCGAAATCCGGAGGTCCCGGATTTCGCCGGTCGGCAACTGGGCTGTTCAGTGATTGAACTGGAATTCCTTGGTGTTGATCAGGGCCCAGACAATGTCTTCGAAGCCGCGTCGCGGGTTCTCTTCATGGCGTTTCAGATAGCTGACGGCCACTTCGAGTTCGTCAGGCTGAGGTTCGCGGGCGAACACCCAGCGGTAGATCTCGCGGATACGTTCTTCGACAGCACGAGCGGAGTCGCCGGCCAGTTTGGCGGTACGAGCCCCGTCGCGAGCGATCTTGTCCTGAATCTCGCGACCATTCAGCAGGTGCAGGCTTTGAGCGAGGTTGGCATCGGCACTGCGTTCACATTCGCAGGCGGTGTCACCCTTGGGCTGGCCGAACACCTGCAGGAAGTAGGTGGCGTTTGATGAGTCTGCCAGCTGCATGGCGCGAGTTCCGGCGGGCATGCCACCAAAATTTTCGCTGGTTTCGGTCACCTGATGGAAGGCGTCATACAGGACTTCAGCACTGAGTCGTCGCGGGTAGTAGCGCGAAAAGTTCTGCTTGTCGCTGGCATTATGTTCGTTGGGCAGAGCGCTGAGCTGGTAGGTCCTGGAACGGCAGATGGTGCGTATCAGTTCCTTGAGGTCGAAGCCCGATTTGGTGAAGTGCTGCGACAGACCGTCAAGGAGTTCCGGGTTGGAGGGCGGGTTGGTGGCCCGCATGTCGTCTTCCGGTTCCACGATGCCGCGGCTGAAGAAATGTTTCCAGTAGCGGTTGACGACGGACTTCGCGAAGAACGGGTTCTGCGGATCGGTCATCCAGTCGGCCAGTTTGACGCGGGGGTCCTGGTCCGGAGCCACTTCGCTGGGAGGGGCACCCAGTCCGGTCGGCTTCAGGCCTTTGCCGGAGCGGGGATTGGCGGCGGAGGCAGCACCTTCGTTGTGGAAGACGCGACGGTCACGCATGTTGCCGCTGGCGTTGGGAATGACCTTCTTGCCCACGCGACTGTAGAAGGCTGCCATACCGTAGTAATCGTCCTGACTCCACTTTTCAAACGGATGATGGTGACAGCGGGCGCACTGGATGCGGAGTCCGAGGAACAGCTGGGCAGTGTCTTCAACCTGCTCTTCAACCGTATCCACATCCCGATACCAGGTGACAGCCGGGTTGATCTGCGGGTCGCCGGAGGCGGTGACAATTTGTCGCACGAACTGATCGTAGGGGGTGTTTTCGTAAACGCGGTCCCAGATCCACTGATGGAACAGCAGTGTGCCCGGAGCATCTTCGCCGTTTTCGCGACGGTTGCGGAGCACGAAGTTCCATTTGTTGGCGAAGTGGTCGGCGTAAGCCGTGCTGTCCAGCAGCTGGTCGATCAGGCGATCGCGCTTGTCGGCGCTGGTATCAGCGAGGAATTCGCGAACCTGCTGCTCATTTGGCAGCAGGCCGGTAATGTCAAGTGACACGCGTCGCAGGAAGGTGGCGTCGTCACAGACGTCGGAGGCCGGGATACCCAGCAGTCGCAGCTTGCCGAACACGGCCTGATCCACCACATTGACGGGCTCGGGCAGTTTCGAGGTGTCGGCGCCCAGCGGGATGGTGGCCCGGAAGGTGGAGACCTGTCCCTGGTAGCGTGCCATGATCGCGACTTCACCGGTAAGGTCGAGAGTGCTGACCAGTCCGGTGACCGACGATTCAGCCATTTCGGCTTCATTCGGTTCGAAGAGTGCCATACGGGTGACGTCTTCGGTGGTGCCGTCCGTGTAGGTGGCAATCACGGCAATCTGCTGCTGGGAATTTCGCTGCAGGGTGCGGGATTCCGGGATGCACTGAATGGAGACCACCGAGGGATCGGTGTCGGCGCCCCAGGGCATGCCCTGTTCGATCCACTGGCACAGCAGGTTGTACTCGAAGCTGCCGGCTTCCATGCGTTTGCCGCCACCGTGGGGGCTTTGGCCGACGGCTTTCTTCAGCAGCAGACTTTCCTGGGGCATGCCCGGGAAAATGCGGCGGCCGCGGGATTCCTTGCAGAGAAACTCATAGTCGTCATCCGGGTAGAAGCCCAGCAGGGACAGTCGAAAACCGTTCTGTCCGCCGGATTTGCCATGGCAGCCACCGCCGTTGCAGCCCAGTTTGGTGAAGATGGGCACAACCTGGTTGCGAAAGTTGATGGGCAGAGGTGTGGCAAAGCCTGAGATGGACACGCTGATCGTGGCAGACTGGCCTTCGAAGGCAGCCGTGACGGTGAGATCGCCGTCGCCGCCGGGGATGGCCATGCCGGAGGCGTC
The DNA here is from genome assembly GCA_005791255.1 of Planctomyces sp. Classification (GTDB taxonomy): domain Bacteria; phylum Planctomycetota; class Planctomycetia; order Planctomycetales; family Planctomycetaceae; genus SXXK01. Next base: position 3,739 of record SXXK01000438.1, on the reverse strand, counting down.
GACCGACAGCAGGGCCGGGTTGGAAATTGTCCACGTGGCGCTGCGGGTCACATCCTGAGTTGTGCCGTCCGCCATGACAGCGGTGGCGATGAGCTGCTGTCGAGCATCGCGGCTGCGAATGATAACCTTGTTATCGGCAGCAGGGGCAATTTCCACGCGACTGACCGCTGAGGCCGTGGCAGCACTGGTACCTGCCATGCCGGCAGGACCTGCGGCGACTGTGAGTCCACCCGAGACAAGCAGGGCGAACAGCAGGGCAAGGCGAGGCTTTGCCGGCTGCCGAGTCAACATGGAGCGAAACACCGGACCACTCAGTTTCATGGGAGTTCTCCTGCCTGGAGGGCCGAGCCGGCATCGTGCCGACACGCGGTTGGGTTGGTGACAGTCTGCAGTTGCGGTGCAATTGCGGCCAGCGTTGAGTGTCTGCTGCAGCAGCGGACACCGGAACTGACTGACGATTGCGGCTCTGGAATCTGCGGGTAAGCAGAGCAGGGAAAGACAGAACGCGGAAGGAAAAACGTGGGAGGAATTTTGCAGAGGTGGCGGGCCGGTTTGCGAATGCAACAGACCAAACCACGGAACCTGCGATACTTTCGACGTGATCACCGGAGATGATCACTGTGCATCAGATGATCGCTGTGAATCAACGGTGAATCAACGGTGGATCAACAGTGGATCAACAGTGGATCAACAGTGGATCATACGGTTAAGCAGTGCGACCTGGTGTCAGCGGGCTCACTGCCGAAGCTTCGCTGACTGCCGAGATTATCGGCTGTGTGCAGGCTATTACGTTTCCGTTACAAGTCAAGCCCTGAGTGGAACTTCAGGAGTTTGTCCGGAAGAGTGGTTCAAAATCGGGTGATTTTCTGTTGACAAAGGTGCAGTGGGTGATCTTCGGGCATTGTTTGGGGGTTGTTTCCGGAAAAACCGAGGGGTGCGAAAAGTTTTTGGGGCCAGAATCAGGATCTGTTGGTCTGAAATTGTGGGGTCAGGAGTCCTTGTGACTGTGTCAGGATTCCTGAATCCGGGAGAGCTGGGTGGGGGTGATGGTGTTGCTGGTGTGTTCGGGGGCTGATTGACCGGTTCAGTCCGGTGACGTTAGGATTCGGGGCGGGGACAGCGGGGCCGGGTCTGGTGTGTGTGCAGGGGTATGCTGAGTCGAGCGTGTGCTGAGTCAAGCGGGGGTTGCAGTGATGTTTCGTCGCGGATATATCCTGAGCTGGCGTGAGGATTTGCTGTGGTTTTGGCTGTTGCCATTTCTGGCGGTGGGAGTGGCGCTGCTGTGTCAGCAGTATTTGTCGGCGGTGGCGCTGGCGGCGGTGGGAGTGTGGGTGACGCTGCCGCATCAGTTTGCGTCGTGGCTGCGTACGTGGGGAGTTGCTGACGAGCGTCGGCTGTGGGGCGACCGCCTTTACTGGGGTCCGCTGCTGATTTTTGGGGGCAGTCTGCTGGGATATGGGTTGGCGCCGATTTCGACGGCATTACTGGTGATTTTATGGGATCATCAGCACAGTATTATGCAGCAGCACGGGTTTGCGCGGATTTATGACTTTCGGGGCGGGACCGGGTTTCCGGTGACAGGTTGGTTTGATCTGGTGCTGGGTTGGCTGTTGTTCAGTCACATGCTGCTGACGTCGCCGATGTTTGTGTTTCCGCTGGTGCGGGAGCTGTATCGTCTGCGGCTGCCGGTGTCGGCGGGGTTTGTGGAGGGTGTGTCTGCGGTCAGTTTCTGGCTGCTGGCGAGTTATCTGGTGGTGTATGCGGGTCATGTGATCTGGACGGTGCGTCGTGGCGGGTCAGTGAATCCGCTGAAGTATGTGTTTCTGGCGGCCAGTTATTTCCTGTGGTATTTCTGTGCGTGGCATACAGCGAGTGTGCTGGTGTGGGGGATTGCTCACAGGATTATGCATGGGGTGCAGTACATGGTGATGGTGTACTGGTATCTGCGTCGTCAGACGGCTCCTGAGCGGGTTTCCTGGAGCGTGGCGGGGTGTCTGGTGCGGCGGGGCTGGTTGTGGATGTTTTTGCTGTCCGGTGTTGTGTATTCGGGTTTGGTGCAGTTGCTGACGGGTGGTCAGTTGGGTGCATTTTTGTTTGGCTGGGCGCGATTTCCGACGTTGTACGAGGCGATTCCGGCGCTGGGTCTGGGTGCGATGACGGCGGAGGAGGGTTATGCGTTTGTGACGCTCGCCCTGCTGAATACTCTGGGAATGACTCATTACTATTTCGATTCCTTCATCTGGAAGGTGCGTGACCGGCGGATTCACGGGGGTCTGTCATGAGCATTCGGCGGCAGTCGGAGCGATTGTCAGCGGAGCGATTGTCAGCGGAGCGATTATCAGCAACGCGAATTCTGCGGCGGGGAATGCTGCTGGCGCTGCCATTTCTGCTGTGGGGTTATCCGGCGGGCTGGCCGGTGTGGCAGCTGCTGTTGTGCGGGCTGGCTCCGGTGACGGTGTCAGTGACTGTGTGGGTCTGGTGCGGCAGTCTGCGGCGATTTCGGATGTTGTACGGGGTGTTTTTGATTTTGCTGGTGTGTGGTGTGTGGGAGCTGTGGACGGCGGGGCGAGTACCGGCGGTGCTGGAAGCACAGCTGCAGCTGCCGCGGGCTCCGGGCGAGCCGAATCTGTATTTCGAGTATGATCTGCCGGCGGTTGAGGCACGCCTGTTTCCGGGTTTGGCCGAGGCTTTGCTGCTGCAGGCTGTGCAGTTGAATTATTGTGGCAGCGGGCTGGCGGGCCTGAGTGCTCACCCTGCCTGTCGCAAGTATGCGGAGGTGGATGCGCGGGCGGTGCGGGGTGTGCTGGAGGCGGCGCTGCGTCAGCAGCCGAAGACGAACGAGGACATTTACTACAGTTACATTGAGGTTCTGCGGGGTACCGGCGGGAGTGCTGCGGAGATCGCGGCGGCGCGGGCGGAGTGGCGTCGCCTGTTTCCGTTTTCTGACCGTCCGGATCCGCTGGCGGGTGATGAGTCAGCGGTTGTGCCGCGGCGACGCGGAGCCGGCTATTGAAGGCTGCCAGGACTGTTCCGTTTGTGCGGGTCTGAGCCGGGAGCGGGGCCGCGCTGGCTGGGTGAAATGCGGGGCTTTGAGGGGCTGTGTCAGGGGGCAGTCCGGCCGTTTTCCGGGGGTCTGGTGGGAGTGTTCCGCCCGTGTGGTATCCGGGCCACATTTGCTGCCCTGTATCGTGGTGTTTGTCAACCGAATTCGGGCTGGAATTCCGGATTTCACGCGACGACTTTTTTGGACAATTCGCGGAAAAAACTGGGCCGAACGAGATCTCCCTGACGATGCATCAGACACACAACAAATAGTGTTGACAGAATCTGGAAGCACAATATACTGCGTGCAGTGGCCCCCGAGATGGCTCGCCGATTTGTCGTGTGAACCGCTCGCAAGCCGTTGTCCTTCAACGGGTTGGAGCCATGTTGTCAGCGTGTGTTGACAGACGGCTGCAAGTGAATATTCTGCAGGCCGTAACGGACGTTCGAAATCGCTTCGGCAGGAGGTCGAAAACTTGACTCGGGGTTTCGTCAGCCCAGGGTGTCTCAGGGGTGTGCACCGGGATTTTCGCGCCCCGGGGTCAGGTGACAGATCTGCTGAGGCTGTCGCAGCTTGTCTGGCAGCAGTGAGCTGGTGGAATCAGTCGGTTTGGTCAGAAATGTTTGCGGATCGCAGGTTGCTGGATCGTGTGCTGAGTCGTGTGGGTGAGTCGTGTGGGTGAGTCGTGTGGGTGAG
>SXXK01000437.1 GCA_005791255.1 Planctomyces sp. | reverse complement strand
TTTCGGTTTTCGGTTATCAGTTTTCAGTTTTCAGTTTTCGGGGGCGGTCCGACCTGTGGTTCGAGGCCGCGGTGGCGACTGGAGCAGTGGTCAGTGTGCGGGGAACAAAATCAGCGTGCAGGTGGGTACCGGAAACGGACTTACATCCGATTGCTGATGATTTTTTGGAGAACCTGGCGTCCGGTGATGCCGTCTGCGATGGCTTCGTATGTGAGGCGGATGCGGTGCAGGATCACGTCTTCGGCGAGCGCAAACAGGTCATCGGGAGTGACGTAGGATCGTCCGTGGATGAGTGCGCGGGCGCGGGAGGCTTTGATGAGTGAGATGCCGGCGCGGGGGCTGCAGCCCAGTTCGAGGTGGGGGTGCTGGCGAGTGTCATTGACCAGCTGGACGATGTGCTGAATGAAGGTTTCGCTGACATGGACTGAGTTGACAGCTTCCATGGCCGTGATCAGGTCTTCTGCGGTGCCGACGGGGCGTTTGTCCAGCACGTCGAATTCGGTCTGCACGACGGCGCCGCCATCGCGACGCTGGATACCCAGTCCGGCGTTGCGGCGGAGCACTTCGGTTTCTTCGGCCTGAGTGGGGTACTGGAGGCGGTGGCAAAGCATGAAACGGTCGAGCTGTGCTTCGGGCAGTTCGAAGGTGCCGGCCTGTTCCACGGGGTTCTGGGTGGCGATGACGAGAAATGGAGCGGGCAGATTCCAGGTTTCGTCACCGATCGTGACGCGCCGTTCCTGCATGGCCTCCAGCAAAGCGCCCTGGACTTTGGGAGCGGCGCGATTGATTTCGTCTGCCAGCAGCAGGTTTGTGAAGATGGGACCTTTTTTCGTGCGAAATTCGCTGGTCCGCTGGTCGAGGATTTCGGAGCCGAGGATGTCTGAGGGCAGCAGGTCGATAGTGAACTGGATGCGGGCGAACTGCAGATCAATGCAGCGTGACAGGACCGACACCAGCAGGGTTTTCGCGAGGCCCGGGACGCCCTGCAGCAGCAGGTGTCCGCTGGTCAGAAGTGCGATCAGTGCTCGTTCAACAACGACGTCCTGGCCGACGACGACCTGACCGACTTTCCGACGGACAGCCTGCAGGTACTGGGCGGTGTGTTCGGACTGGAGTCCCGGAGCGTGGTTCATGTGACTGTCCGCGGTGCGTACTGGCAGCGCGGACGGAAACGTGACGGACGCATGGTGACAGGGTGCCGCGCGACACTGCCACGCACGGAATCTGCATGCTGCTGAGAGTATGCAGAATCCGAGTGGAGTGTAAACGACGGGCGCCGCGGATGCGACTGCAGAAGGAGCAGGCATCCGGCGAAATGGCAACGGCACCGGGGAATGCCGAGGAGCGCATCCGGCGCATTCGGCAGTCCCGGCGGATAGTCACGGGACGGGGCGGATCAATGCGGGACTGAGCGACGATGCAGGTGACTGTCGCCGACCGACACAGTTTCCGCCGGACGCCAGGGACGAGCGTCTGCGGGTTTGTGGCAGTCTGTTGCAGCCCGACGTGATCGGACCGCAGAATTCAGGATTTTGGATCGGGAGCCGCTTCACGGCGAATGGCGTCATACACCTCTTCGCGGTGCACGGTGACATCGCGGGGCGCTTCAATGCCCAGACGCACCTTGTCGCCTCTGATTTCGATCACCATCAGAGTAATGGAGTCACCGATTACGATTTTTTCGTCTTTTTTGCGGCTGAGTACCAACATGTCCAGTCCCTGGTCAATCTTCTTCGTGAATGATTGCTGTCTGCTGGTTCAGAAAACCCTGAGACCAGACGCTGGTCTCACCTGACAGACAGTGAAAAGTCCGGATCATCCCTTCAAAGCGAAATTCTGCAGTTTCACAGGAACAGAAGGGCGGATCCGAAGCCCCGGTTCGAACGGCTGTGCCGATCGCAGCAACTTCAATGATGCAAACGGGAGGCCAGGAACTGACCTCTGCAAAAGATGCGAACACAAGGCTGCAAACTCTAGGTTGAATTTCGACGCTCCGGCGCGAAGTTCTGCAGGAATTGCCGAAGCTGCGTGCCTGGGGGGACTGGTATCGGCGGTTTGTGCCGAAGAATCGCTCTGTAACATTTCCGATTCTCACGGTCGCTCCGATTCTGCGGAAAAAACAGTGCGCATTAGCGAAACTGGGGGAAGTTTGGCGGGCTGATTTGGGGAAACGCGGGGACGCGTGTCACGTGGGCTTTCGGCATCAGCTGATGTCAGAGGGCCACAGTCGCCGGAATTTTCGGGTGTAACGGCAATTCCCCGAAGATCGGGCGATTCGGCAGAAAAGCTGAATCCTGTGGAGTTGTTGACTGTGCGTGCCCCGGACCGAAAACGTCAGTCCCCTCGAGTGATTCAGCCGCCACCACCGGACGTGGACGTGGCCGACGTGGCTGCCCGTGTCTCATACACAGGCAGTCCGGAGCATAAGCATGCCGTCACTTTCGCCGGGAATCCGCGACCGAGGGCTGATGCAACGATTTGTGATTCATCCCTTGCCAAACGAATTGCGGAAATTCAGCTTTGGCTGCGTGCTGCAATTCGAATGCAGTGTTGCGGCGGACCCTGGGAAAATGGTTTTCCCCGCTGCGTCTGGTACAAGGCAGGTGACACCGTGTTTCAGGGGCGACTTGTGATTCGTGTTTCCGGGCAGTACAAGGGCTGGCAACTGGTGGTTCCTGACGACGGAAACAGAGTGGCGCAGTGTGAATGACCGGGAATTTGAACGTCGCCATAACCTGCGCTGGGCGCGGGAAGGCTTCGCGCTGCCGTCGCTCAGCATTGTCAGTCTCGGGGATTAAATTTCTGTCTCGAGGTTGCGTGCGGTTGCCGGGTTTCGATGTGGCTGAAGTGTTGCGCGAGTTTGTGGATGCTGTGGTGACCAGACTGCTGGCGACTGCAATAATCACCGATGACACCAGTACAACAGATGCACTGGTTCGCATGCGCGGTGCCCCGTCGGCAGTCTGCGGTCAGGAACCGCGTGGGAAAGTGGGTATGGATACGCTGCAACAGCCCGGTCCGCTCCGGGTGGAGAAAACTGGAAGTCGACCAGTGTTGAACAGTTGGCCGATCGATTGCAGATTGATCACCTGGAACACCTGCTGCTTCCTGATGCGGACGCCTGCGGAGTTTTCGATGCCATTCCGGGGGGAAATTCCTGTGGAAATCCTCGCTTCAGTGCTGTGTCAAAGCTCCGAACTGATCGACAGCAGATGAGCAGGGCTTTTGCTGCAGAATTCCTGGCGCCGCACGAGATGCTTCGCAGGGATCTTTCCGGCTCATGGGTGACTGAAGAGGAATCGATGATCCTGCCTCCGAGTATGGTGTGTCTTCGTT
>SXXK01000436.1 GCA_005791255.1 Planctomyces sp. | reverse complement strand
TGGCAGCAGCCGCGCATCTGTTTCGGCGGGCGGGATTTGGAGCGGATCGTCGGCAGCTGGAAGCGGCTGTCCAAAAAACTCCGCTGCAGGTGATTGATGAGCTGCTGGACGGGCAGGAGCCTCCCGAGTATCGGTCGGAAATGCAGACGCTGGCGACCGCTGCGATTTCCGGCGGAAATGTCGAACCTCTGTCAGCCTGGTGGGTCTATCGAATACTCAGCACGCCGATACAACTGCTGGAAAAGACGGTGTTGTTCTGGCACGGTCATTTCGCCACGGGTGCCGACAAGGTTACCGAACCGCAGCTGATGCTGAACCAGAATCAACTGCTGCGACGGCTGGCGTTCGGAGATTTTCAGGAACTCGTGCAGCAGATCGCGAAGGATCCGGCGATGCTGCTGTATCTGGATTCGGCATCGAACCGCAAGGCTCACCCGAACGAGAATTTTGCTCGTGAACTGATGGAGCTGTTTTGCCTGGGTGAGGGTCAGTATACGGAACGCGACATTCGCGAGCTGGCTCGCTGTTTCACCGGCTGGGAAGTCCGCCGTGGCGAATATCGCTTCAACCGATTTCAGCACGACACAGGCTCGCGTTCGTTCCTGGGCGCCACGGGTGTGCTCAGCGGCGAAGAGGCGGTGCAGGTGGTACTGCGTCAGCCGCAGACGGCCGAATTCATCGTCAGCAAACTGCTGCGTTACTTTATGCTGGACGAACCAGCGGGGCAGGCCGAGCTGCTGGCACCGCTGGTGCAGCAGTTTCGTGACGATGGCCTGCAGATTCGTCCGCTGCTGCGCACGATGCTGGGCAGTCGACTGTTTTTTTCGCGTCAGTGTGCGGGGCGAAAACTGAAATCTCCGGTTGAGCTGGCTCTGGGGCTGCTGCGATGCCTCGAGGGCAGTACCAACGCGGTGGAACTGGCAAAGGCCATGCAGCAGCTGGGACAGGGACTGCTGTATCCCCCCAGTGTCAAGGGCTGGGATGGCGGACGCACCTGGATCAACTCGTCGACACTGCTGGGACGCAGCAATCTGATGCGGCGACTGATCACTTCCGAGACGACCCGCTTCGGCCGTTTGTCTCTGCGGGACTACCTGTCAGCCCGCGGGCTGCAGCGGCCTGAAGACATGCTGTCTGAGCTGCAGTTGCTGTTGTTTGCAGTACCGATTCCGGAAGCAGCCAGCCGGAGTATCATCGCGCTGATGAAATCGGGGTCGGATACGGCTGTGGCGGAAGGTCTGCATGCGTTGTGTACTTTGCCGGAATTTCAGTTGTGCTGAAGCGGGAGACTGAGTGATGCGGCTGGATCGTCGTGGATTTCTGCAGCACCTGGCAACCGGTTCCGCGGTGCTCAGTTTCGGTGGCGTGGTGCCTCTGCCACTGCTGGTCTCTGCAGAAAGAACTGTCGCTGAGCGGATTTTGGTGGTGATTGAGCTGCAGGGCGGGAACGACGGGTTGAACACGGTGATCCCGGTGACTGATCCGCTGTATCGCCGACGACGACCGACTCTGGCAATTCCGCAGTCGGAAGTGCTGTCGATTGCGGACGGCATGGGCTTTCATCCGGCGCTCCGCGGTTTCGCAGACCTGCTGGAAGCCGGGCAGCTGGCAGTCGTGCAGCAGGTGGGTTATCCGCAGCCAAACCGTTCTCATTTTGAATCCATGGATATCTGGCATACCTGCCTGCGAAAGGACCAGCAGCGCCCTGACGGCTGGCTGGGTCGCTGGGCCGAGCAAGTGCAGGGAGCAGGGGGGGATGCGACTGCGCTGCATCTGGGACCGGACAAGCTGCCGTTTGCCCTGATGTCACGAAGCGTGCGAGTGCCATCGGTGCGGTCGCTGGAAGAGTTTCGCCTGCGTGGTGCGGAGGACGAAAAGTTTCGTGAGGCTGTCCAGAGCCTGGCAGAGACGCGGCGTGATGAGCCGGATGATCTGCTGAATTTTGTGGCCAGCAGTACCGCGTCTGCACTGACAGCCAGCGAACGCCTGGCAACTGCCGCCAAAGCCGCCGCCACGGATGTTGTGTGGCCCCAAAGTGGACTGGCCGAGCGATTGCGGACGGTGTCGCAACTGATTCGTTCGGGCCTGCAGACGTCTGTGTACTATGTCACGCTCGGTGGCTTTGACACTCATGCACAGCAGCCGGATGCTCATCGAGGCCTGCTGCGGCAGCTGTCAGAAGCAGTACAGGCACTGCTGAGCGAGCTGCGGAGCAGCGGAGACCTGCAGCGCACAACCGTGATGGCATTCAGCGAGTTTGGTCGGCGGGTGGAAGAAAATGCCAGCGAGGGTACGGATCACGGGACAGCCGGGCCGATGTTTCTGGCCGGCGGGTCCTTGCGGGCGGGACTGCATGGCCAACGACCGGACCTCGCTGACCTGCAGGACGGCGATCTGCAGTTTTCCACAGATTTTCGCGAAGTTTACGCTACAATTCTGGAACGCTGGCTGAAAGTTGATTCGGTCGACATTCTGCATCAGCGGTTTTCAGCTCTCGACCTTTTCACAGCCTGACCGGTTTCCATCGTGCCACTCTCTTCTTTCATGCTGGCGTGGGCTCAGTTAACTCACCAGCGAGTCAAGCTGGTGGTGGCGACTGCCGGCGTGGTGGTCGCTGTGATGCTGATGCTGGTGCAACTGGGCATTCGTGAAGGGGCCATGGACAACAGCGTTGCCATCGCGCGGCGCATTACCGCGGATCTGGTACTGGTCAGTCCGCGAACCAAAACCATCTTTGCCTCCGCCACCTTTCCGCGGTCACTGCTGTATCGCCTTGGCGCAATTTCCGGAGTTCAGAGCACGGGCGAGATGTACATGGCGCAGGGGCGATTCCGCAACCCCTGGGACAAGCTGGAATTCCCCGTAAGTATTTACGGGATTGATCCCCGGGAACCCATGATGGAGCTGCCGGGACTGGAGCCGTATGCGGCCGAGCTGCAATTGCAGGATCGCATGCTGTTCGATGGGCTCAGTCGCAAAAACTATGGGCCGGTGCTGGGGTTTCTGCAGCGAGAAGGTCAGCTGGATGTGGAGATCAATCTGCGAAAAATGCGGATCATCGGAGCGATCAATGTCGGAATTTCGATCAATACGGACGGCAATCTGTACATGGCACCAGCCAATTTTCTGCGACTGTTTCCGGATCGCCGTCCGGGTTCCGTCGACATCGGTCTGATCCGGCTGAAACCAGGTGCTGACCCGGAGCAGGTGCGGCAGGCGCTGAAGCCGCTGGTCAACAATGAGGCTCGCGTGCTGACGAAGGACGAACTGGTGCAGATGGAAATCGCGTTCATCCGCGAAAATGCGCCAATCGACTTCATTTTCGGCATGGGGGCAGCTGTCGGATTTTTCGTGGGCTTTGTCGTGGTCTATCAGATTTTGTATACCGAGGTGACAAACCATCTGCCGCAGTATGCCACGCTGAAGGCCATGGGGTTTTCGGACAGGTATCTGCTGCGAGTGGTGTTCAGTCAGGCCATGATGCTGTCGCTGCTCGGATATTTCCCCGGCTTCTTCATGGCGATTGGACTCTATCGTGTGGCCACGCGAGCCATTCAGATGCAGTTTTACATGACGACCGAGCGGGCATTGCTGGTATTTGCCCTGACGGTAGTGATGTGCTGCATGAGTGCGGCGATGGCCATTCGCCGGCTGCGGACGGCGGATCCGGCGGAAGTGTTCTGAACCCGCTGCTGACCAGCCCGCGCTGCCGATGGTCCGCGTTCATCCGCAGCCCAAAGAACACCCGTGGCATGCATCGCGGCCAGCGGCAGACATTCACAACATGCGGGCCCGTTACCGTTTTTGTCACCCATCAACCAAACCCCGCACGCCACTCCAGCACTCTGCCACGCAATTCACCAGGCCACCAGGCCACCAGGCGAGCACACCCGCAGTGTCAGCGGGCGAGCGTCGCCCCACGGCTCGGCTGTGGCAGTGCTCCGCCCCGCTCGCTCACGTTCGCCACTGCGGAATGCCGACGGACAATGAATTTCAGTTGCGAATTGCCCACAGATGACCGAATGTCCGCAGGTAGATTGTGCCACCGGAAATGGCGGGCGATGCCGACTGATCTTCACCCAGTTCGTTCACTGCCAGCACCTTGAATTCGCGACCGGTCTGAACCACGGTGATGCGACCATCGCGAGCTGTCAGGTACAGTTTGCCGTCTGCATAAACCGGAGAAGCGCGGTGTCGCTGACGATGAGTCGCCTGAGAATAGACTTCCTTGCCGGTATCAGCTTCCAGCACAGTCAGATTTCCATTCTCCATGCACAGGTACACAAGCCCGTCCAGAATCAGTGGTGACGGTACATCGGGGGTTCGTTTCCAGTCCCAGATTCGATGTTTGGCAGAGTTTGTAATGTCGCCGCTGCCACCGGCGCGAATTGCCAGCAGCGGATGCTGTTTGGCAGAGGGGGCAATGATTAAACCCGGAGCAGTCGCCGGGGACGCCACGAATCGCAGCGTTCGATCGTACGGCAGCACAGTATCGTCACGGCGATTCAGTCCTCCGCAGCGCCAGACTTCGTGGCCGTCCTGCAGGTCATGAGCGATGATGAAGTCGGCACCGTGACTCAGCAGCAGAGTTGTTTTGTCATCTCGATACAGCACGGGCGACGCATACGAATGCTCGTTCTCGGCCTCGGCATCGCTGGGACGATCCACTTTCCAGACTTCCGCTCCGGTCTTTCCGTCCAGCGCCACCACGACGGCTTCCCGAGTCTGCGGATTACCCTCGCCATGAATCAGCTGCAGATACAGCCGCCCCTGTTCAAGCACCGGCGTAGAACTCATACCGAACTGAATTTGGAACCGACCGTAACGCTCCTGCAAATTGAATTTCCAAACCTGTTCGCCGGTTACTGTGTAGCAGGCCAGAGTGCCATCGCCCATGAAAGTCCAGACGTGCTGACCGTCTGTCACCGGTGACGGAGACGCAGAATTGCCCTCGTCGCCGCGGGAATTCTGATTCCCTTTGGCCACGACCTGCTGCCACTGCTGCTTCCCGTTTGTGTCGATGCACAGCAGCAGCAGCTCGCCGGCTTCATTTACGGATGTCAGAAAAATCTGGTTGCCCCAAACGACAGGAGTCGCCCCGGCTGGCCCGGGCAGGGCAAGTTTCCACGCCACATTCTTCTCGGGCGTCCATTCCGAGGGCACATTCTTTTCCGTACTGATCCCGTTCCCGGCAGGACCTCGCCAGGCAGGCCAGTTCTCAGCAAACACGGAACCGGCAACAGCGCCGGAAAACAGCAGGGCGAGACAGGAACGAAACAGCATGGCAGGAACTTCCAGGAAGTCATGGCGGGAACAGACAGCAGACCCTGAGCAGTGTGAACTACAACGGCTGATTCGTCAAATCCGCACCCGGCGAGCAGAAAAATCCGCGGCGGCCTGCGGGGTCTGCAATGCTGATAATGCGGGCCGCAGCATCCTGCCCCCTGACCACCACACACCCCTCCTCCCGGAACGAGGCAGGGTGGTGCCAGCACGATTTGCAGTGCTGCAACAACAGCCATTCCTCACCTCGCCCCCGCAGGGGGAGAGGGGCCGGGGGTGAGGGGGCAACCTGCCCTGAAACGCCATCCCATCAGCAGTCGTCACTGCCCTTCAGCACTCGCCAGGGCACTGCCTCACGCGAAGACGCCAGGGAAACACACACAACCGACACCCAACAGCCATTCCTCCCCTCGCCCCCGCAGGGGGAGAGGGGCCGGGGGTGAGGGGGCAAGTGCCCCTTTTACCGAACCCCAGCAGCCTCGCATTCCGCTGCAGCCCTCAGCCGCCCAAGGTCTCACGCGAAGCCGCGCAGCCGTAAAGCAACGCGGATCTTTACTGACAACTGACAACTGACAACTCAATTCACCTCGGGCTTAATCAGCGTTCCGCCCTGACGGTCCAGCCATTTCTGCCAGCGGCGGATCGAGTCCCGGCGACGTGACGCATCAGCGGCCGGGTAGAAATTCTGCCGATCCCCGGTGATCTGCTCCAGTCGGTAGATCGCCAAAGTCCGCACTCCCAGCCGTTCGTCGCCCAGATACGCCAGCAGCTGCTGAGCCGTCTCGGGTTCAGCAGCCGCAGCAGCAGAAACCCCGTTCAGCAGTTTCTGAATGTTGACTGCTTCTGCCATGGGCAGACGCGTGGCCAGGGAATCCTGAATCTGTCGCTGAGCAGCGGTCGACGATGACATGATGGCCTGCAACCCATCAATCACTCGCCGCTGCACAGTCTCATCCATGTCCTCAAAAAACAGATTCAGCAGTGACTCGGCGCTGCGAGTCAGCACCAGTACTTCAACGGCCAGCAATCCGGCCTGCGGGTTGCGGTCTGTCACCAGAGGCAGGACGGCTTCGCGAGGATCGCCGCCGGCTTCCAGCAGTTTCGTGAGCTGCTCGCGGATTCGCGCGGCCTCAGGCACAGGCTCCGTTTCGGGCTCCAGCATCCACGCGGAAATTGTCGCCGGGGTTGACGCTGCCTGGCGAAAATTTGCCAGCTGGCTTCCATCCAGCACCTGCCATTCCACCTCGACACCCGCGGGCAGCGACAGCGATTCAGCGTCGCCGTGCTTCAAACCAATCGCCCCCCGTGTCACCGTCATCAGCACTCGATAGTCACAGTCTGTGGACAGCATGGCGGCACTGACCGCTGCCGGATCAGCCGGAATATCCCCCGCCACACCCTCGGTCGGAAGTGGATCGACAGCGCTGGCTGCCGGTACGACCTGCACTGCGAACTCGGTATCAGCGGTCTGCAGCGTCAGCAGCGTCGGCGAATTTCCGCACTGCAGATTCAGCACCGGCAACTGCTGATCATTCCAGGCCATCGCCGGATCAACTGTCACAAGCAGCCGCGACGACAGGACCTGCAGACCGGGCTGACTTCCCGACAATCGCAGCAGCGAGCCCCCCAATGCTCGCACCTGCCAGCCTGCACCCTCATATCGCAGCTTCATTTCAAATGGCTGGGGTACTCCAAACCAGCGATTTTTCAGCAGCGGAGCACTGTTGGTGATGTTCGGCGCCGTTGTGATGGTGTCGCCACCGGGGATCTGCAGCAGAGTATTCCAGCTGCCAGTTTTGCCGTTGGCCAGCAGCAGCGTGCGATTGTCGGACTGCAGCAGTACGGGGATCTCAGCGATTTGCTCTGCAGCAGCGTCTGCCAGGGCCGGCTCAGCGGCTGCCACCGACTGTGCCGCTGCATCTGGCTGTTCTGCCGGTTGCTTCCCAGGTGCATTCGCAGCCATGCCAGGTTCTGATGCGGCAGCAGGCACCTGGTTGTCCTGCGGCCCCGGCGGTCCGGCAGCGATTGCGGCGGCGGCATTCTCCGGCTGTGCTGCTGCCGGAGCCTCGGCCTGTTCGGGGGGCTGATCAGCCGCAGCAGCCACCGGTACTGCGGCCTGCTCGGCGGGTGGCTTGAGCAATCTGGAATCGGTGAACACGCTGGCCAGCCACGCACACAGACCCAGCCCCACCAGCACTGACGACCACCGCAGCCAGCCTCGGGAAGTCGCCGGGGATTCCGTCCAGCCTGCGGAATTCGCCGCCTCCGAATTGCCGTCAGCCTGTTCTGAAGGTGCTGCCGTGGTCAGCCCCGCGGAATCCAGCATCAGCAACCGTTCGCGCAGCCGCGACTCGACAGGCACGGGGTCCCGCAGCATCCCCAGCAGTTCGTGGGCCGACGCCACTTCGGCCAGCAGGGCGTCCGAAGCCAGAATCCGCTGCTCCAGACGCGCCACAACATCCGGAGCCAGCTGATCATCCAGATACTCGGCGATCAGGTTGGCATCCACGGGAGGCACTTTGTCCTGCTCCGTCGCCACGCGACGCCGCCTCTTTACCTCACGCACACGCTCTGCCAGCTCCGTGGCAAAAGCGCTTTTTTGTATCTTCAGTCCGATCTCACGAGCTTTCTCGGGGGGCAGCCGATCGTCCAGATAGGCCAGCAGAGTTCTGAGAGTCAGTCGCATGGAATACTCCTTCCGCCAGTTCTGAAAACCACCCGCACCCGTCTGCCCGCAGGCATTCCGGAAAACAGTGCTGCTCACCGAATGAAACCGTACAAAAAAATGGTTCGGATCAGGATTTCCGCCGGAAATGCCGCTGATTTCCCGGATTTGCAGCAGCGGAAACCAGAAAATCGCCAATTCTGACGCAAGGACTGACGGCGCGGCTTGCCAGCAGGCAGCGGGATTCTGAGAATACTCGCAGCGGTAACCAGCATCACGCTTCCCACAGTCTGTTCTGCACACAATCTCCGCCATGGACAGCTCGCCCTCAGCAGCCCGGTTCACTGCCACTCGCACTGGTACAGCTCTGCGGCTGCTCCTGCTGCTGCTGGCCCTCGTTTCGCCGTGGACGGTCAATGACTGTCACGCTCAGCAGCCACCGCTGCTGGAACGCCTGACCCAGGCACTCAATGAAGTCCTGAACGGCCTGCAGGCGGGACCAGACGCTGAGGTGATGCAGGCTGTGCAGATCGGTGTGGCCGTGGATCCTGCAGAAAATGCGGGCATGAAACAGGTGCAGCAGGCCACCCAGCAGCGGAATCTGCGGTTGCTGAATGCCGCTGCGTCATGGATGAACTCGGTCGCAGCACTGACTCCTGAACAGCGGATGCAGGTAGCACAGCAGATCCAGCAGCAGCTGACGGCCGCCCCTGATCTCCAGCAGCGGCGACGAATCAATCGTGGTGAAGCCGCTCAGTCGATGGCTCCGATCCTTTACGGTGGTCCCCAGGGTGCCGGTCGTTCACTCGCCAATGCACTTGTCGAAAACGTACTTCAGAACGTCGCAGATGAACAGCAAAAGCAAAAACTGCAGGCGGCGCTGCAGGAACGAGCAAACTTTCAACGCACGACCTTTGCCGCGTACATCGCGGATCTGGTGGATCGCCGTTTGTTCCTGACAATCCAGCAGGCCGAAAAACTGACTGGAATCGTGGATCAGCACCTGCAGGTGGCCGGCGAAAAAAGCTGGCATCCGCTGTATTCCGCCACCCCGTACAGTTATTTCCTGCCCTATGAAAACCTGTGGACCTGTGTCACGGAACAGGCTCGCAAAGATGTTCTGAATGAAACTCAGGCCCAGTTCCTGGCAGAAACTGCCAAACTCGGAGACTCGCTGGATCAAATGCACCTGTCGTCATCTCAGACACCTGAAGAGTGGCTGAAATTTGTGGAAGAAGCCAGTCAAAAGCTGGAACCGTGGATGCTGTCGGCATACCGCACACGCTCGCAGTGGTACACCGAATCTTTCCAGCTTTCGGCCGAACAGACCGCCGCACTGCGTCTGGCGGCTCTGGGGGCCACCAGCAGCGGCCTGCGGGGATGGCGTGATCAGTGTTACAACACGATTGATCAAATGGAAAACCATCGTCAGCAGTTCGCCGGCGGCAATTTTTCCTTCGGCCTGACTCGTCCGGACGTCTACAGCCAGCACGAAAATCCGTCTGCCATCTGGCAGAACGCCATCGACCAGCTGAGCCTGGGACAGCAGGCACAAACCCTGAAGGAGCAGCGGAAGGAACGCCGCAGACAGGCGGATTCGCACTGCGTCACAGCACTGCTTGATCAGGAACTGTGGCTGCTGCCGGAACAGCGCGATGCCATCCGGAAGATCACCCTCGAGACTCTGCCCAAACAGGAGCCCTTTGATCACTACGACTATTTTCGTGACATTATCCTGTTCTGCTGTCCGGTGCTGCTGGCAGACCTCGACGTTGTCAGGCAGAGTCTTTCTGCTGAGCAGTTTGAGGTCTGGCAGGGAACAGCTCAGTTGTTTCGCTACAACAAGGACAACCGACTTGTGGAATTGAATCTGCAGGACCAGGGCCAGTGGACTTTCCAGTTGAATCAGTAAGGGGTTGTGTGCTTCATGGACCAGAATGATCGCCCGGCAGCTGCTGCCGGCAACGTGGCTGCTGACGATGTGGCGGCGATTGATGAACTCCGCGAAGTCTGGCGGCAACTGAAGGCCGAGCTGGCAAAGATTATCGTCGGCCAGGACACCGTCATTGAGCAACTGGCAATCTGCCTGTTCGCTCGAGGCCACG
>SXXK01000435.1 GCA_005791255.1 Planctomyces sp. | reverse complement strand
TTTGCGGGTGAGGGGGAGGAGTCTTCTGAGTCGTGGCTGGGTGACGGTGGCACTGGCTTTGATCTGGGGCGACTGTCCGGACGATCTGACGCTCCTGCGAACTCATCGGCAGAGGATCAGCTTCGCAGTCTTCCTGCAGAGTTGCGTGAGCAATTGTCTGAGGGCGCACTGCGGCAGCTGCTGGAGGCGACGCCGGAGGAGCGTCAGCGTTTGTTGAAGGAGTTGTCGGGCGAGGCATCCGCTGGGGCCGGGGCGATGTTGTCGGGACTGCTGCGTCGCGTCTCCGGTGCGGATGTCGGGCAGGGTGCAGAGCGGCGTCGGCAGCAGTTGGAATTGAGTGCTGTGGACGGGAAGTTGCTGGATGAAATTTCTGCGATCTACAGTCAGCGATCAGACATTGTCGCGGGAGCTCGCGAGCATCTGACGGGTTTGCCGTCAGTGGTGGTACGTCGAGTTCTTGAGGACTGGCATGCGGATGCTCTCGGACTGGCTCGGGATCCGGACATTGGAACTGACGTGGATACTCGACTGGACGAGCGGATTGTGCGTCAGTTGAGTCGCGCGGGAGTGTCTGTGGAGCAACTGGACCGGGATCTGCGTTCGCGTCTGCGGGGTATCTGAGGTGAGTGGTCTTTTGCGGAGTATCGTGAAAACGCTTGATTTTGCCATAATCAACTTAACATAACGGACATTATCGGACGTTGCTTGTTGTGGGATTTGGGTGGCGGGTCAGATCAGGCGGGCTGGCTTCAAATGACTTCAGCGATTGTCTGTGGTTGGTGCGGTGACCATCAGTGACAGTTCCAGCAACTGCTCGTCGCGCGACAGCGTGACCGCGATTTTCTGGCCGGGGCGATACTCGGCCAGTCGACGTCGTGCATCGGATTCACTGGTGATCACAGCATCACCGATCAGCACGATCAGATCGCCGCGACGAATGCCGGCCACCGCAGCAGCGGAGCCTGGTATCACCGCATCAACCCAGGCCGGGGTTCGTTCCAGAACTGCCGGCATCAGGGCCAGCCCGAATCGGGCGGTCAGTTCCCTGGCTGACAGTGCGGGTTCATTTCGCTGTGGTTGTGAATTGGCCAGTTTGCGACCTTCAAGCATGGCTTCCACAGCGGGCCTGAGGGTGGTCAGTGGCACCGCATAATTGACCCAGGTCCCACTGATGGCATGACGAATCTCGCGGCCGATGAGTCCAACCGGCGTTCCACTTGCATCTGTCAGGAGCCCCCCGGCAGCGCCCGAGTTGTTGGTGATGGCATCAATCAGCCAGACACGGCTCTGCAGCGGAAACTTCCATTTGCCCTGCACTGCCTCCAATGGCACGGAAGCCGCGATGACCCCGTGAACGACGGACACTGGTTCATTTCCGGCGGCGACGCGAAACATATTGCTCCATGCCAGTACCGGAGTACCGGGTTCCGGATCCAGCGATGATTTCAGATCGATACAGGGGAACTGATCTGACGGGTCAGCTTTCAGTTTGAGGAGGGCTGCGTCGAGTGAAGGTTCGGTGGCCACAGTTTCTGCCGCATATCGTTTTCCGTCGGAGGTCACAGCGGTCAGGAATCCGGCCGACACGAGGTGGCTTGCGACGGTAAGTACGTGGCCCTCTGCAGTGACAAGGACTCCTGTTCCATAGGAATCGAGCGAGCCCAGTCCTGCTCCGAACAGCTTGACGACGACTTGCTGAGGTCCAGCCGTATCCGTGTCGGGTGCGTGGCTATGGACGACGCTGATTGGCTGCAACAGGGTTCCGGCTAAAGAGAGCAGTGTTCTGCGGCGGATTTTCATTTGCCTGATTCCTGTTTCCCGCTGGCATCGGAGATCTGCAGCCAGCGGAATTGTTCGGTGGCCGGATCAACAATGCCCAGTCGTTCCGGGAAGACCATTCCCTGCCATGTTTTCCAGCCTTCAAACATCAGACGTATTTCGTCCGTGGCGGCTTCCGGTTCAAGGTCGAGTGCGACGGGCAGGGCTTCCTGACCGTCGAAATACCAGCGAGCCAACCGGGTACCGGACCTTGCTGTGAGCACTCGCAGGGCCCTGCCCGACGGCAGGTGCACCGTCTTGCCGGCGGCTGCGATTTCATCGAAAGCGGGGCCATCCTTCTGCAGCATTCGGTGCAGTTGACTGATGGCAATCAGGAAGCCGGGAAACATGGCTGGTTCCTCCTGCATGTCCGGTTGTGCTGTGTTCTGCAGCCACGACCGGTCATTGAGTCGAAGTCCGACAGTATCTGCAGTGACAATCAGTTCTCCCTGCAATCCGGGATCCTGTTCCGCAGATCTCAGTTGAATCTTCCATGCTGCTGAGGGTGTTGTGTCGGCAAGTCGCATCCGGAGTGGTGTCAGCAACTGCTGAGTGGCCAGTTGATTGAAGTAGTAATTGCTGAAGCCATCGCGGGCGATGAAGAGTTTTTGGAGGTCGTCTGACAGCTGTTCCTGGGGTTCAGCTTCAGTTTCTTCGTCCGGAGGGTTCTGGCGTCGCTCCTGCGGCAGTTCCGGAGCTTTTCGGAATGCGTGCAGCGGTCCGAGTCGCATTGTGGCGGAATGTTTTCCCGAGCGATCCCTCCAGACGACCGGAATTCTGGTGCCTTCCGGAAAGATGCCGACCACATTCTGGAAATCGTTGGCAGAGCTGAGCTGTCGGCCGGCAAATGACTCGAGGATCGCACCACTTCTGAGTCCGCGTCGCCATGCTTCCGACAGTTCACTGACCTGGCGAACGACCACGTTGAACTGGTCATCTGACTCGACAGTGAAATCTGTGCGACCGTGATCGACGATCAGGCCGCATTTGAGGTGATCGATGAAGTTCAGTACCTGATTGACGGAGATGGCATAAGCGGCCCCTGAGTTGACGCGGCCGCGTTTTTCGAAGGATGCGCGCCCATTGATGCCGATCCAGCGGCCCTGAATATCAAACAGTGGTCCTCCGGAGTTCCCTGGATTGATGGACGCATCGATCTGAATGCAATCTGTGTATTCGAGAAACGTATTTGCCGGATACTGATAACGTCTTGTGCCGCTGACGATGCCCCACGTGACGGTTGGTGAAAAGTCGGATGCCAGCAGGAAAGGGTTGCCGAGCGCGAGGCACTGGTCCCCTGCCCTGACATTGTCACTGTTTCCGGGGGCGGCAAAGGGAAAGTCGGTGCGGCCCTGAAGCTGAATCAGTGAGACGTCGCCAGTGGGATCGATTCCCACGAGGACGGCATCGTAGACTTTCCCGTCATTCAGTCCGCATTTCAGGAAGCTGGCTGAACCAGAGGTGACGTGGTAGTTACTGATGGCGAAGCCGTCTGCGGAAATCAGGACACCGGAGCCACCACCGGCTCCGGCGGAATCCATGACGCAGACAACGCTGGGGGCAATTCTTTGGATGACCTCGATTCGCTGTCGCTCGCTTTGCCGGAGGTCTTCTGCCGTCAGCGGGGAAAGTGTGTTCAGGAGCACCAGCAGGCAAACGCAGCAACTGTACATTTCTACTTCCCCTGTGACAGCGTTTGCTGACGAGCCTACTTCCACCAGACAAGTGTATTAACCGAGTACTTCAGGCCCTCATACTCGTACTGCACTTCACCGAAGACTGCGACGCGTTCTTCTCCGTTTTTGGCGGCGGTCCCGATGTATTGTCCGTCGGTGGCCTGCAATTCCTCGGAAGTCCACTTTGATTCGCGGAAATCATTGGAGGCAGATCGTGCGGACCAGATTCTGGCGGCCAGCGGGGTTCCGGAAGGCTGCAGGCTGAAACCTACGGCACTGTCGGTGACCTGCGGTTTCCATTTGATTTCAGGCAACGTTTTTCCGGCGGCGACATGACGGAAAAAGACAGCGATTGTGGTGAGGGCGTAGTTCCGTCCCTGATCCAGTCCGTGGCCGGCATTCGGGGCGCGATGAATGTGACGGACTCCCTGCAACTCATCCCAGTAAAGGTTCATAGCATCGACGGTCCAGTAGCGATCGTTGGCGCCTACCACGATCAGTTTGGGCATGGTCAGGCGGGAACGGTAGGTGAACGGATCCATCATTTTCCAGAGTTCCGCTTCCCTGCCATCCTCCGGGATACCGTTTTCATGCACCAGGCCTTTGCTTGTGTAGTCGGCGATCTGTTCGCTGTAGACGCCCCAGGTCTTTTTCTGGTGTGTCATCTGGGCGGGGAAGTTCAGGACGTCGATGACAATCGGCGCTGTGGCGATGATTCGTTTGTCCACAACGGGAGTCAGCCAGCTGGTCCAGCCGCGTTTGGAGGCGCCGGTGATGACGAATGAGTCGACGTTCTGCTGGAACTCACTGCTGGCGAACTGCTGCAGTGCATCCATTGCCTTGACGGCACTTTTGGCCATGGGGAACAGCAGCGGCCATGTTGCATCACCGGTTTCGAGATACCTCAGCCACGTTTCGGTGATCAGATCGTCTTCGACCCGGTCTCCGAACAGTGGCTGATTGGGGACCTGATGCAGTGTGGCAACGCGGGCACCGGCGGCGTTTGCGAGTGCCAGTCCGAGTTCAAAATCCTTCAGTTGTGGCATCCGCCCATTGCTGCCACCTGTAACGAACAGCAGCATCTGCTGCTTATGGATCAACTGCGTGGGCTCGTAAACAATCAGAGCGTGTTTCCAGACAATGTTCTGCCATTTTTGTGATGTGAGTTCCAGCCGATGAACACGATTCGGACCGACCTGAATGGTGTCCAGTTTTTTCCATGCGAAGTCCGGTTCCGGACGATCCATGTACCGGAAGATCTCCTGCGGCAGTTCACTGGCCGCCTGATTCTCGTCTGCGAGTGTGATGCAGGGAGCAAAGAACGGCAGGAGTACCAACAGCTTCAGAAAGTCAGCGAATGACGACATGGATGAATCCTGGGGCGGACAAACGAACGTGAGTGCTGTCGCTTTGGCAAGGGCAGCCACTGAAACATGAGAAAGAGAAAAAGGCGGAACGGCAAGCGGGGCCGTTCCGCCAGCAATCCGGTCAGCGATATTCCACGTGCGACACTAATAATCGCATGTCTGTCGCTGTCACTTTGTAGTCAGTGCAACAACTCCGAGGTCTGTGGGCTCACCTGCCTTGACGGAGATTTTCTGAGCAGTTGGGCTTTGGGGGTCAGCATACCGACCATTGAGTTTGTCTTTGCCGGTGTACTGTCGCGACATGAGGTTGAATTCCTGCCACGTGAATGTCAGTACGTAGTCTCCGGGGGGGACTCCGTCGCCCTGCTGGTAGGTGGAAATCTGGAAGTTACCTTCGGGATCACATTCAGTACCGGACACTGTGGGATCTTTGGCGTCAAGGCCTGCGACTGGTACGCATTCGATACGAATGGCGGACCCCGGAGCCTGACCGTCGACGGTGATTTTACCCTTGACCGGGAAAGTGGCTTTTCGGTCAGGGGCTTCACCACAACCGGAAATGAGCAGCATGGCTGCGACCAGCAGGAGTGAGCAGTATTTATGCATTCTGCGATTCCATTCGAGGAGAGGCCACGAGGGGCCGGAAAGTTAAGGGGAGGCTAAGTTGTCTGAGGAATTGACGCAGCGGGGCCCTCTCGCGGGGCCCGGCTGCGACAGTCTGGGCGGAGTTGCCGCTGGCTGGCGAAAAAATCAGAATTCGCCGACAATTTCGCCCTTCTTCTTGGTCACGGTGGAAGCGAACACCGAGGCCGCCACATTTTCGCTGATGAAGCGAACTGATCCGTCAACCAAAGCAAACTGGCAGCCGCCGGTGTGAAAGCTGTGGAAGCCGTTGCCGCGAATGTTCGTGCACATGGCACAGGGACCACCACCAAGTCCGGTCCCGTCGTACAGCGATCCCTGCAGCCAGTGTTCGAAGGCGAGGGCATCTGACCAGGAGCCTCCGTTGGTGACACCGAGCACAGCCGGAAGATTGGTTGCCGGGGTGGATTTATAGTAAAGCTTTACACCACCTGTGCGTTCGCCGAACATCAGCGTGTTGGACGTTCCGTCGGTGACGTCACGCATGCGTGATGTACTGCCACCGAGGCCAGCGGCTGTCAGGCAGCCGTCACGGTCACCACCCTGATTATTGTTGTAGGCCAGATTTCCGTAGACACCGCGAATGCCGGTTGTCCCGCCGTAGTCAGTTCGGCCTCCCTTCCAGGTCATATTCATTGGTGGTACGCCGGCAGCAAACGCGTTGGCCGGATACATGTAGTCATCGGTTGTCGGGCCAACGGATGACGGGCAAAGGAAGGCGGGAATGACTGTGGCGGCCGCCGCCACGTTCTGGGCCTGAATCGTGGTGTTGTAGCCGGTGGGACCCATCATCATTGGAACAGAGGAGTCGATGGAGTTGTAAAGGTTGGTCTGTTCGATGTAGGGCAGGAGCAGTGTGAATGCAGAGCGGACGACGAGATTCGGTGGAGCGAAGATATAACCCGGGGGGAACATGTTGGCAACGTCATGGTAGTTGTGCACTGCGAGTGCCAGTTGCTTGAGATTATTCTTGCACTGCGTGCGTCGTGCGGCTTCGCGAGCCTGCTGAACAGCCGGCAGCAGCAGAGCCACGAGGATAGCGATGATGGCAATCACCACCAGCAGTTCGATCAGAGTGAAACCGCGTTGCGATTTGGTCAGGGTTCTCATGCATGCCTCCGAACAAAAAAACAGGGGGAAGAAAACGCAGGCAGAATGCGCAGTATTGTCTGAGAATTTCGAAAGAATGGAAGTTTCTGATCTGGTAAAGCCTGGCAGATTT
>SXXK01000434.1 GCA_005791255.1 Planctomyces sp. | reverse complement strand
GGAAAAGATCGCTCGCGAAGCCGAGGTGCTGGTGCAGCCGCAGGTGCCGCAGGAAGCATCTGAACAGGAGTCCCGCCGCGCTCGTCCGATCACTGAAGCGGTTACTCGCGGAGCCGTCGCAGCCGCCGACTTTCTGAAAGCTGACCTGATCGTGGTGGCCACCGTCACCGGACGCACTGCCCTCGCTCTGTCACGCATGCGCGGCAAAGTACCAATCATTGCGTTCACCGATCGCGAAGAAGTCTCACGCCGCATGTGCCTGTACTGGGGCGTCACACCGCAGCTGAACCGCTCTGTGGCACAATCGCCTGATTCACTGCTGAAACATGTGATTGCCTGGGGACGAAGGAACGGAATTCTGGAATCGGGCAGTCGCGTTATCCTGGTGGGACACGCAGCATGGCTGGGCGAAACTCACGACCTGATGATGGTACACGTCGTGCCCTGACCTGAACCTGATGCCGGCAGCCTCAGTTCAGCAGCGGCAAAATCTTCGGCAGCAGACTGTCCGCCAGTTCACGATGTCCGGCAGGGTTCGGATGACACTGATCCGTCGTCCAGCCTCCGATGTCCGTACCCTGCTGCTCAGCTTCCGTCCACCTCTGAAAATGGTCCACCAGCGGCAGTTTTTCGCTGGCTGCCAGTTTTCGAGTCCGCTGCATGAATTGTTCCAGACGCAGATTGGGATGCTCCCCGGCACCATTCTTCGATGCCGCACGTCCCCAGCGAGGTTCCGTCATCAGCACCACTTTGATCTGCTGCTGCCCCAGCTCCCGCACGATGGCCTGCAGATTGGCCTCAAACTGGTCAGCAGTCAGGCGACTGGTGCTCTGGCCCTGGTCCACGTAGCTGTCATTGGTGCCGTACATGATCACCACGATCTGCGGCCTGCGCGCCAGAATATCGGGTTGCAGCCGTTTCAGCGCCTGGTCAGTGCGTTCGCCGCCAATTCCCTGATTGACCACCTCCACTGTTTTCCCGGCAGTTTGCAGATCCTGCTGCAGCAGAGCACCGAAGGTTTCTGCTGCTGTGACTCCGGAGCGGACGCCTTTCGTGATCGAATCCCCCAGTACGATGATGCGTGCCGGAGGTTCGGGAGCCAGGATCAGCACGGCCAGCAGCAGCACAGTGGCGAACATGGGGTGAGTCCTCCTGTCTGAACCAGCAGGCTGCCGCGATTTCAAACCGCGGTAGAACGCCGCTGCAAGTTTGCCGCAGGACTGGCCGCCGCGGGCTCAGCAGCCTCTGGCTCGCCTTCCATCCAGACATGGGCCGGCAAATGCGGCCCCCGCAGCGTTGATGTGGACTGTTCGATTCGCAGCAGCTGTTCGCCCAAAGCGCTGATCCGCCGCGAAACATCGTCGTTGTTCTGCTCGATACCACCAGAAACCAGGTTGATCACGCCCAAAAACAGCAGCATTTGAGCCACTGTGGTGACCAGCCAGCCGGTCGGAGTGTAATCTGCGTAGCCGCCGAAATGCCCGAGGATCACCATCGAGGTGCCGACTGTCAGCCCCAGAACTCCCAGATACGACAGAGTCTGACCGATCAGTGATGTGACATTGGTCCGGCGAGTATTTTGCTGCTCAGCGGACATCGGACGCGGAGTACCAGCATAAATCTGATCCAGCGTTCGCACCGACGCGGGAAATTCCGTCCGCACCCGACCGTGATCCGCCGCGGCCAGCTGCTGCATGGAGGCGCCGCTGTCAAAACGCAGTCGTGACCCCGCCGCAGGGGGGCTCTGAGCTGCGGCAGGAGCCCCCGCCTCAGATGGGTTGATTTTGGATTCAGCTGGCTGAGACTGGCTCATGTCAAAGTCTCCTGGAGTCGGCGGAGTCGCGGGTCGGGACACCTGAGGCTTGCGGGACAGTGGCGGTCGACGCTGCACCGGACGGGAACGAGCCGACGCAGTTTCGGCGGACGGCGGGGCTTCCATCGCACCGGCAGCTGTCATCGGCAGGACAAACTGCTGAGTATCGGCGGGGTTTTCTCCGGACATGACGGGCTCGTCAGCGACAGTTGCTGTGAAGGGAGGCGGAACTTCAACCACTCGAGTCTCAGCGGGCAGGATCTCCGGTGGCGACGCGGGCTCCGCCGCGAACTCGGCATGGCGAATCTGAGAATCGCGGTCGCCGACATCCATCATTTCACTGCCGGCCGTCTCAAAATACGCCGCCACGTCATCACCTTGAACCACGGCGATCTGAGCGGCTGAATCGATCTGAGCGTCTGACTCAACCGAGGCGTCTGACTGAATTGCGGCAGCAGGCTCGATTGCGGCAGCAGGCTCGATTGCGGCAGCAGGCTCGTCGGAACCAGCCACTGCAACGGGTTCGGGAATCGGTCGGGCCACTGCCGGAACCACGTTTGATGCCGGAATCAGGGCATGCGAATGGCCTGGTGACGGTGCGGTGACGACGGGGCCCGTGGCCCGTCGAGCATTCGAATCAGCTCGGGCAGCGGTTGCCATCAGCGGTGGCGGCGCCAGCAGATCGGTGGGCAGCGGCGGCAGTTCACGCACCAGCGAACGATGGCCGGCGGCTGCGGATGCTGATCGCTCGACGGCTGCCTTCACAGGCCCAGGTTCCTGCCGGGCTCGTTCGCGGACGGAATTTTCGGACGCGGCTTCGAGCGCCGGCGGGACCTCAACAATCGGTCGATGGGGGAGTGCCGCCGGAGTCGGACGGACCGGGGGACGAGCTCCCGGCAGACCGGGAAAAGTGGCTTCTGCCTGCTGCTTCAGCGGCGCCGCGGACTCCGTTTCCTGAATCCTGTCAAACAGACTGCTGGCCTGCCAGCGTTCCAGGATCTCACGAGCCTGACGGATGGCCTGAGATTGGCGCGTGGTTTCTTCCAGCATGTTCCCGCAAAGAGGACAGACGGCTGAAGCTCGCGCTCCGCCGTTGACCTGAAATTCTCTGAGACATTTGCGGCACCACATCACGCGCGCGGCTCCTCCCTGAAACGCTTGCAGGGACGGGTTTTACGCGAACGGCAGGAATTGCCGCAAGAGCATTCTGCGGCAGCCGATCACTGACAGGATGCTCCCGACGCGGCCAGTACGCCTTAACGCGAACAACAACAACACCTGTTCTCACCTCTGCGGCCTGTATTGCCTCTGCTCCGTGGTCTCTGAGCCCCTGTGGTTAAGAAACCACCACCGACACGGAACTGTGCAGGACAAATCTCTGGC
>SXXK01000433.1 GCA_005791255.1 Planctomyces sp. | reverse complement strand
TAGTAGTCCCCTTCCGGGAGTTCAAACGGACCGATATACGGGTCATACTGGCCCACGCTGCCGCGGGACAGATCGTCCATATCGGCACCTTCCAAAGCACCACCACGATCTTCCGCGATGTTGGAATCGCTGCCCGTCAGAATCAGCGTGTTCGTCCGAGCATTGAAGATGTATGAATCGAGGTTGGCACGAGACATGCCGTCAGCGTAATCAACGTCGAACGTGACTGAAGCGAATCGCAGCGGATTGGTGTGATTCGGGATCTGCTGAATGTCATCGTAGGTAATGCTGAATCGATAGAAGTCGACGTCAGAAGGAGCCGAGATGCGTCCCGAGATGGAAACGGCTGCCTTATCCGTATTCAGGATATTGCCCACGTCCTGATTGCCGCTGGCAAGCGCCGTGTCATTCGGGAAGGTGCTTTCCGCGTATTCACCCGCCAAAGGTGAGTGCACAGGCTGGCCGTAGACTTCAATGCCGTTTGTCGCAAAGCGGATGTCTGAGTACCGCACCACGGTGCCCGGCACTTCATCCGTTTCCTGCAGGCGAATCTGCAGCTGATACCCGCCGGAGGTCAGCCCGTTGAAGACTTTCGAACTGTCAATCAGGTCTGCTCGGCTGGCCGACGGATTCAGGGAGTCGATGTTGCTGGAACGCACGCGCACCTGATACGTGCCGGTCGTGCCGGTGACGCCGGGCAGAATGACTCGGAAACCGGCATCCTTCTGATTCGTGCCGTACAGGTCATCACTGAGGTACTGGGACTTGCTGAGCGGATTGGCCTTCACCAGCGAGCTCTGGCGATACATCAGCGCAGGATTGGACTCTTCATCGAGCGAGTTGTCCGAGAGGGCAATGATGGTACCGGTGGAACTGATCAGTTCGACAACGGTATCGAGCGAATGTGTGGTACGATCGATGTCGATCCAGACTTCACTGCCGGCGGTTCCGCTGAAGCTGTACACGTCCACGTCATTCGGAGCGCTGATTGCACCGTGGATTTCGAAACCCATGCGCAGGTTGTCATCGCTGGAATTCTGTGTCGTGGTGGTGCCGTCAGCGTTCTGGACCATGAAGTTCTGTCGCCCCAGTTCGCCGATGAATTCCGCGAGAAATGCGGTGGCGTTGCTGCCTGGAGCGGTGGCCGTCAGTGATTCGCGCTCGCCGTAAACTGCCACATTTCGATCGTGTGCATACTGCGAAATCAGCACGCTCCGCCAGGCGCCTGCACTGCCGGTGCTGGCACCATTGTTGTTCGTGTCCTTAAGCGGCAACCCGTCCAGCCCGAAGCCCGCACTGACTGTGTCATCGGCCAGAGATGTCAGAATGACGGGGAAATATGGCTGCCCGACAATCTGCAGGACGCCACCGATGCGGTCGTCAATGTCGAGTGGCTTGCCCGCAGCAGTAAATCCGGCGCTGGCACCGGACAGTTTCACCACCAGGCTGGCGTCCGGATCGCTCTGCAGACGCAGTCCGCCGAAGGTGTGGAAATTGGGAACGATAATCTCGCTCTGCAGCACGTGGACGATGTCCGTGTCGTCCCAGACGGACTGAGTCGTGAGGGTTTCTCCGCGAACGACGATACCGTTCACTGCATTGCGGCCCAGCAGGTTCCGCACGACGAGCGGACCCTGGTTGTAACCGTAGCCACCGAAAGCGTCATTGAATCCCGTCGAACGACCATAGTCGCCCTGCAGCTCCGTCGTCATCGCGTTCGCGTTGATCGAAAGTACAGGGCCGGAGTTGTCGCGGAAGATGTTGTTGATGATCACAGGCTGGGCGCCGCGGGCGAAGATCGTGCCCGAGGCATTGGCCGTGCGTCCGTAACGACCTGCAGGTGCGGTGCCGCCGATGCCATCCCGATTTTGTTCAAAGATGCTGTTGGCCACGCGCAGCTGTGCCTGATGAGCTTCAATCACGTTGAAGCCGGCGAAGTTGCCGTCGGTCGGAATGACATTTCCGCCGAAGGTGACCAGTGCACGGTCAATGCTGGCGGACGAATTCGGAGCCAGATAGATACCGCCCCACAGGCCCACACCCGCAGTGCGACTGGGGCTGATCTCATTGGCACCCAGGCTGTCGTCGTTGTTCGTATCGAACGTCCCGCCGGCACCGTAGCGATCGTCCAGACGAGAAGTGACGATGATCTCGCGACCGGCTACAGCTTCAGCAATGAGCTGGCCACCCATCCCGACTTCGATCCGCGCACCTTCGAGCTTCAGGATCATGTCCGGGTCAATCACGAGGCTGGCGTCAAGTCTGGCGCGATTGCGGCCTGTGAGGGACAGATCAAGAATGCCGGTGAGCGTCGTTCCATTATCCGTGAACGTGGTGGACGAGGCGTTCAGGTTCGCGATCAGTGTGTAGTTGCCACCACCGGTGTCGTCCGAACGGTACAGACGACGTGACGTGTAGGGAGCGATCGCCGGAGGCAGATTGGACAGGGCGACTGAGCCACCAGCGGCAGCTATCGTGACGTTGCGAGTTGGAACGCTGGCCGGGCTCTGATTGCCCACCGCGTCGACGTACACCAGACGGTAGTTGTAGGTGCCTGCGGCCAGAGTTCCGCCGGTGGAAGCAGAGAGGGCTACCAGCACAACCGGGGGAGCATTGACTTCGAGGAACGGACCGCCCGGGCTGCCCTTAATGCTGAGGTTTTCAGCGATGACGTGAACGATGTCGCGGTCATCGAAACGGCCGGCCACCGTCAGTTGACGAGTCGGTGTGCCTGGTGCCGTCTGAATCCGGATAAACAAGCCGTTGGTGGAGTTGTTCAGCAGGGTGTTGCCGTAAATGTCGGGCCCGACACGGCTGTAGTCGGGTGTAAACGGAACCGACTGAAACGCCGGTGCCGTGAAGGTGGTTTCTTCAAAGCTGTCCGGGTCCGCGGACATCGCCGAGTCTTCGCTGCGGCTGATGGAGTTGAAGTAGATGCCAGGGCGAGCCTGTACCATCGTGATCGGGTTGACAATCTGATTGACCGAGTCAACATCGAGCTTTCCGCCGCCGTACTGGATCGAAGCGAAGGCCACGTAATCCATGAAGATGCCCTGTCGCTCGTAATTGATGCGACCTTCGGCATTGTCCACATCGCGACGGAAGACCAGTCCGCCCCAATTACCGGCCTTCGGTGTTGTCGGAATCGGGGTGGTGTCGCCACCGATCGTCTCGTCACGCCAGGATGTCATCGTCACGTCCTGGAACGGCGTGCCGAGAATCTGCAGAGTGGCGCCGCCACGATCGACGGTCAGCGATGAACTGCCAGCACCAATCAGCGACCCCTGCATCTTGAAGACCGCGCCGGCGTCAATCATCACAACGACATCCTTCGGGATGTCCATGTTGCCGCCGTCGATCAGTTCGAAGCCGGAATCATTCAGGCCGATCTGGAACGGGACGTTATCGCCTTTTGTGGCGACGTCCCCGTCAGTTCCGCCATTGCCGACGATCCGCACGATGTCCCCGGGCTGAGCAGCGGCCAGAGCCGTGTTGATGCGGTTGTACAGGTTGACAATATTGCCACCGGCTGTCATTGATTTGTCGACGACACGCAGGCGATTGATATCCACAGCGCGGAACCAAAAGTTGTACACCCCGCCCTCAACTCCGTCGTGGTCACCGTCAAGGCGAAGCGAAGGCTGATTGACGGCGGAATCGCGGATGGTGGAGTCGGTGTTCGGCCGGAAGTTCAGACGCAGGTCATACTTGCCCTGCGTTGTGCCGTACATCCCGTTGTCCTGAATCGTCGGATCATACGCATCATTGCCGCTGGCACTGACACCGATGAAGTAGGTGCCGGCGGACAACTCCATGGACAGTTGTGAGTCCTTGCTGAAGTAGTCGTCGTTCTGACCAATCAGCGTACGAATGCCGCCGGATTCCTCGCGATACAGGCGAATAACGGTGTTCAGCAGGCTGGCATTGTTCATCCGCTCGGCAATGGTTTCAGCGGTGAACTGACCGGTTTTGGGAAGTACAAACCGGTACAGGTCGATGTCGCGGCTTTCCGGGCGGTAGAGTGCCTGACCGTGAATCACGTCGGCATCACCCGGAAAGTCCGGCTCGGCGGTCGTTGTCTGAACTGTGGGGCCCTCGAACCCACCCATCACTGTCAGCTCAGGCAGGTCGTAGGCATGGCCCAGACCCAGCAAATGGCCGATTTCGTGCATGGCCGTGGTGAACCACGAGCCGGCATACGAATCGTCCCATGTTTCGGCATTGTCCATGATGGCCAAATTCAGCGGGCGGCTGGAGAAGCCGATCACGCCACCAGCTCCGGTGATGATGGCCGGGTTGATGGCACGCAGGTCACCCGTGACAACGGTGAAGCCCTGGTTGGCAGTTTCCACGAACTGTACGCCCATTCTCTTCGAGAACAGGTCGAAGATCTCGCGGGTTCGCTGCTTCTGGTTTTCGGTGATCAGGTTGGACAGCGGGGCTCCCTGCGGAGTGAAGCCGTAGTTCCGCTGGAAGTTGTAGAAGTACGTTGTGATCTGTGGATCCTGATCCAGCGGAAACTCAAGATGAGTTTCATCGGGCACATTAATGTCGCGGTGCCCCGGCTCATCGCCGTTGCCCGGGAAGTCGAACGGGTAGGCGCGAGACAGAATCTGGCCGCTGATGATCTGGCTCTGGCTGGACAATGTTCCGAGGCTGACGGAGTTGCCGAAGGAGGAGCCTGGGTCAAGGAAGGCAAAATTGATGTTGGACGAGGTGAGCGTCAGATTCGTGTACTGATTGCCGGCGATGGTGGTGCGGACGAGGCGATTGACCTGAGTGTTCAGGTTCATCGCCCATGCCAGTTGTGACGGTGTTGTGCCGCCGACGCTGTCCAGCACAACTGTGATGGCACGATTGTTCACCGTGATGGACGGCATTCCGTTGGTGCCGAGTGCTGAGCTTGAAAACGCCAGCGTGATGGGGTTGCCGTCAATCGAAACGATCGGGTCGATCGTCACCGTGGCGGCAGCCGCGCCCGTAGTGCCGAAACTGCTGCTGAACTGTTCGGAGTAGCTGGTCGTGGTGGGCGGCAGCGGGATAGCCTCGTCCGTGCCAATTCGCAGGCGATACTGGCCGTTCCCGGACAACTGGTCGATCGGCTGTGCAAACGTCAGCACGGCTGTACTGGTGGTACCGGAATAGGTGACTGATGTTGGCAGATGCACAACATCGTCGGTGTTTTCAACAGTATTGCGAGTGGCATGCAGCTGATAGAAGTTGCGGTTCTGAGCCGTGGCAGTGTCCAGCGTGTCCTGATTGAAGTAGACGACGATCTGGTCACGCTGCTGCGTCAGGCTGCCGTTGGAGTTGCGAACAATCGGCTGCGGCACCACAGCACGCACCTGAGCACCGAGGTTCAGTCGGAAATAGAAGTAGCCGTCCGGATCCGACGTGCCGCTGCTGAAGACTTCCCGGTTCGTATTCTGCAGCGGGTTGCTGCCGCTGCCCTTGATTGTGATGCGGTAAAAATCATCGGCCAGATTCTGAGCGAAACGCAGCACGACGTCTTCGCTGGTGGCACCCAGACCCACATAGCCCAGCGTAACCGGGACTTCGTTGCCATCGCTGAACGTGCCGTCACGGCCGGAACGAGTCACCACGATGGGCGAATTGTTGAACAGCCGGTTGTTGCTGGAATCAATCTGCTGCCCCGGGTTGAACTGCAGTGTCAGTTCCTTGGGAGCCACAGTCAGAGTTTCGTTCGGCTCAAGGAAGTCGCCGATGTTCGGTCGCACGGCCACCAGAGTCGGGGCGGCCAGCAGGGTGCGAGATTCCAGCGAGTCTTCCAGACGAGCCTGTCTGCGGACCGGAGCACGTCGCTTGATCGGCATCCGGGTCTGGTTCAGGCGATTGCGAACAGCAGTCAACCAGGCAGAAATGAGCATTGCGTCAACCCTGAAAATCTCAAGTGAAATATGCAGTGGACAGGCTGTGCAGAAAAAAGCGGGTCAGGCCCGAGAATTCCGCACAGGAAAGATGCGCAGGTTCGCAGGAACCAACAAAACACGCAGGACGCACAGGACCGCAGACTGCGAAACCCGGGAAAAACATGAGATTGTGCGGATCACTGGAGTGTTCTGTCAATTGCAAACAGGCCTGACCTCGGGTTGCGCGCAAAATGCGCAAGCCAGGGGACAGCACCCATCCCATCTTCATTCGACAGGGAAAAACAGCGAGGTGAGCCCCGCACCGCATGGACACGTGATTTCGAGGTCGCCGAGTCCGGTGTTTGCCAGGGATCACGATTGTTCCCTGCATTCAGCATTCACCGGAAAGTCCTTGACGCCGGATTGTGCTTTCTCTACGGTCCCAACTCGACCGCTTTTCACCAATCGACGGTTTCCAGTCGATTTTGCTTGACACCTGATTCCATGGAATTCCTCGAAAGTCCTTGACATGGCCGATCTTATCGCTCCACACGGAGGCCTCAGTGAACCCGTTTGCCGGACTGTCCCGGCCGCTGAAGTCGACTCGTTCCTGGCAGAAGCCAGAACACTTGTTCAGGTTCCTGTCTCCTCAGCCGACCTGTCCACCGTTTACCGCTTCGGCGACGGAACACTCAGTCCTCTCACAGGACCCATGTGTTCAAAAGTCTACAACCAGGTGCTGGATGAGTGCTATGTTGTGAGCCATGGTGAGCGTTATGCGTGGACCATTCCGCTGGCGTTCCCTGTCACGGCTGAGCTGGCGAAGTCGCTCAAGCCCGGACAGAAGGTGGCACTGGTCTCCCCCGCCGGTGAAATCGTGGCAACGCTTGAGCTGAATGATGTTTACGCGTGGCCGAAGCTGAAGTACCTGCGGTCCGTCTACCTGACGGAGCGGGTCGATCACCCGGGTGCCGATATGGTGCTGCGCGGCGATGCGGACAAATCCCACCTGATTGGTGGTGAAATTCGGGTTCTGCCGCAGCCGAAGAATCCGGCTTTCGGAAAATACGTTCTGACCCCGCGGGAAGTGCGCAGGCTGCTGGCGGAACGCGGCTGGAATGCAGTCGTCGCCTTCCAGACTCGCAACCCCCTGCACCGGGCCCACGAATATGCCCTCGTGTACGGGCTCGAAACACTGCTGCGTGAAGGCTACAACGCCGGAGCCTGCCTGAATCCGCTGATTGGCGAGGTGAAGGGGGATGACGTGAATGCGGAAATCCGCATGCAGACCTACGAAAAACTGATTACTGACCGGTCACTCGGTGACGGTGACAGCGACAATTCTCTGTGGGGCCCTCGCGGTGAATCAGTGCCCGACCGCGTTGTGCTGCTCGGCCTTGACATCAAGATGTTCTACGGCGGTCCGAAAGAGGCCGTGATGCACGGCATTTACCGCCAAAACATGGGCTACACACACCTTGTGATCGGCCGCAAGCACGCCGATGCTCCTTACGCCAACGGCGAAGCAATCTGGGGTGACTTCGATGCTCAGGAAATCTTCCGTAATCTGGCTGGCGACCTGAAGATTCGTACAGTTAATGTGGGATTTGCGGCCTATTACGAGTCGATTGGCCGGGTGGATCTGATGGAGCGTCATAAAGACGAGAAGCCATGGTCGATCAGCGGCAAGGACATTCGTGCCACGCTGCAGCGCGGGGATCTGGTGGATCCCCGGATCATGCGTCCCAGCACGTCTCAAATTCTCGCTGCGGCGATGAAAGTTGGCTGATGATGTGTTCTGTGTGTCAGAAATGAGACTCAGTGACGGCTCCCATTTTTGGGGGCCGTTTTTTGTTGTGTGGCGGGAAGTTCGGCGAAAGCTGCCGGCAGCGGTCGTGCGGTGTGGATCGGTGAGAATGTTTTTTCGACTTCGTCTGAATGCTCCGGTTATTCCATGAAATTGGGATTTCCCAAAGGGCGATATCCAGAAGAGACGTGCGGTTGCGCATCGACTGCGGGCAGAGTCCGGGAGCACCGGGGTCTGAGCAGTTGGGGACCGCTCTGTGCTCTTTACAGCTCGAGCGTTGGCAGAGAAGAACATGATGTTTGAATTTTCTTCAGGCAAGCGTCGTACTCGTCGCAACAATCACATCGTGCCGTCACCGGCATCGATCGAGTCGCTGGAGACCCGATCGCTGCTGTCTGCCGGTCCGGTGGTGACCATTCCGGGGGCTGTCACCGGAGCGGGTGGGCAGCTGGAGATTACAAATCCGCGGAATCCGATTTCGTGGACCGCAATTCCGAACGCCACCAGCTACGACGTCTGGGTCAGCGATGTGGAGTCGCGAGTCCGTACTCTGCTGGCTGAGGGACTGCCGAGCCAGTTTCAGGAGTTCACTCCGACGGCTGATTACCAGCTCGGTGAAAGTCGGATCTGGGTGCGAGCCAACTTTGCGGATCGCACCAGTTCAAACTGGAGCACACCGGTTGAGGTGCTGCTGAAGACAACACCCTCGCTGACGATCGCGTCCGGCAAGGTTGACGGGAATCAGACGCCGATCACGTGGACCAGTGTCAATGGTGCTCGTGCCTTTGAAATCTTCGTCAGCAATCAGACGGATCTGAGCTCGACTGTCTACCGTGTGCCCAATCAGGTCGTGGCTCGCGATGCGGCGGGCAACGCGATCCCCGACGGCAAGGGCAGCGTGCTGCGGGAAGAGGTGCGGGAGTTTTATCTGAGCGGAGCTGTGACTCTGCCTGCAACCGCACCCAGGACGATCACCGATGTCACCAATGATCCTGAGATGATCATCTCAGTGGCCAATCATGGCCTGAAGACTGGCGAGCAGGTGCGGATTTCCGGAGTCACCGGGAATACGGCGGCCAATGGAACGTGGTTTGTCACTCGGGTGGATGCCAATCGAATTCGTCTGCGTGGCATAGCCGGCAGCGGGAACTACACGGGCGGGGGCCAGCTGGTGCAACTGACTCAGTTGCGCAGCGAAATCGCCATGGCCCAGTACAAGGTGTATGTGCGCAGCGTGGACGATGCCGTGCCTGGCCGTCCCTCGCAGTGGTCAGCCGCTGTGGACATCGAGCAGGCTCCGGCGGTTCAGATCAGACGTCCTGTTGGTCAGACGTTTGGTACCCCGATCACCCTCGAGTGGTCCGCGGTTGATCAGGCCACGCATTACGAAGTGCTGGTGAAGCGTCCCGGGACTCCGGATTCGGCGGCCCTGTTCAATCCGAAGTACCTGCAGGGAACCTCATTCACTCTGCCGACCACGCAGTTGATCACACTTTCGTTTTCCGGCACGCCCACGTCTGGAACCTTCCAGCTGCAGTTCACAATTCCTGGCGATCCGGCTCGCACTCTGACGACCAGAGCTTTGCCGTGGAACGCCACCGGTGCCGACATTCGGGCGGCGATTTCCGGCCTGGGGATTGCCGGTGCGACGGTGCGAACGCTGAAGGCTGGCGACAATCCGGTGCATGAGATCACGATTTCTCGGGCTGCAGAACCGCTGCAGGTGGTGGCAGTGCCATTGCTGCAGCAGGGCCAGCTCTCGGCTGTCAGTCGTCAGACATTTACTGACTGGGGCAGCCTGGAATACAAAGTCCGGGCTCGCCGGCTGACACAGGTGACTGACGTGGCGGTCTCGGGCAATCCGGAGTCCGGCACGTTCACTCTGACGCTGAAGACTCCGGGAAAAACCGTGGTGACTCAGGTGTCGGACGCCATCCCATTCAATGCCACTGCGACGGAAGTTCAGTCAGTGCTGCGTAAGCTGCCGGGCTTTGAAACTGTGATCGTGCGGTCTCAGGGAACCCCAGGCCTGAATGGCACTGTTCGCTACTCCATTGTGATCCCGCAGCTGGTGAACCCGGTTGAGGTGACGGTGCAGTCAGCCCTGAATCAGGGGACTGCTGTGGTGGAACGGTCCCGCACATCGCCGGAGGTGGTGGGGCAGTGGAGCAGTACTGCCACGATCACGACGGACAACGTGCCTCGAGTGCAGGTGCCGCTCAGCAACGTTTACACCTCCAGAACACCAACAATTGTACTGTCCAAAGTGGACCAGGCGGCTCGCTATGACATCTGGGTGGAGCGTCATCTGGCAACCACGGTGTTCCTGAAGACGACTTGGGCCAGCAATGAGTTTACCTTCCCGACGGATCTGCCGGCGGGACGCTACACGCTCTACGCTCGTGCCGTGAGTGTTCGCGGTGAAGTGAGCAAATGGAGTGATGCCTACACATTCACGTGTACCGGCGGAGCTCCTGTAATCGTGGACCCTGTGAACAATTCGTCTTCTGCCAACCCGCTGCCGCAGATTCGCTGGGAGTCGGTGAAGGAAGCGAAGACTTACGAAATCATGATCGCCCTGATTGGAAAGAACTTCAACTTCCTGCGGCAGTCGGGGCTGTCGGGCAACACCTTCAGTCCGAACGCGCCTTTGAATGCCGGCGATTACCGCGTCTGGGTTCGAGGTGTGACTGCAGATGACAAGACGCTGCCGTGGAGCGATCCGGTGAACTTCACAGTCACCTGAGTCTCTGCCGGCTTCTCAGTCGGATTCTCAACCCGC
>SXXK01000050.1 GCA_005791255.1 Planctomyces sp. | reverse complement strand
TGCCCGTGATGGAGACATTGCCGGAGGTGGTTAAAGTTACATTAAGAAGTACGGCATCGGAATTGTCGGAATTGCCGAGGACAGAAACGCTGGCGGCTGACACCGCGCAATCGGCCAAATCAACCCCTTCGCCACCAGCTTTTGCGGTACCAGTGATCGAGAGGATCCCGCCGGAACTCAAGGTGCCGACATTAAAGAAAACTCCGTCATTATCGCCGGACGACGCGACGGACATGTTGGGCGAGTTGGTTCCTGTGAGAGTGACATCACCCGTCGCCGACAGGTAGCAAGTGCCCATCCAGACTGCTTTGGCATTTCCGATGCAAGTTCCGCTCACAGCAATGGATCCGGCGATGATGTCCAGGGCGTAGGCGTCAATGCCATGGCCGTCGGCGCTGCCGTCGTAGTTTCCTCCGGTTGCCGTGAGACTGACAGCTCCGGTGGCCTGCATATAAACATTATCAAAGATTGCTCCGTCGACATCAGCCTGCTGCTGGGCCAGTGTCGTGCCACCGCTGGCGACGATGGTGATGGACGTCGTACTGGAAGAACCGATTGACTGGTAGTCCATGTACAGTGCGTCACCGCGGGTACTTGAAGCCGTGATGCTGATCGGTCCCGCAATGGCGGAAAAAATTATTTCAGCATAATCCGCACCGCCGACAGCGACAGCAGTGCTGCGTTCAGATGTGGCATTGATTGTCAGTCCACCCGATCCGGCCGTAATGACGTTTTTTGTGGCCAGAGTGAAGGAATTGTCCCAGGAACTGATACCCTGTCCGCGGTTCTTCGCGTTTCCTGTCATGCTGATTTGACCAGCACCTGTGGTGGTGATGGTGACGGATTCTTCAAGCCCGATGCCATCACAGTCACCCGTGTTGCTGGCGCCGCTGCCTCCGGTGCCGGTCAGGGTAATATTGCCGGCCGATGTGGACTTGACTGTGCTTCTGACAAATTCCATGCCGGCGCAGGTC
This sequence comes from Planctomyces sp., assembly GCA_005791255.1. Classification (GTDB taxonomy): domain Bacteria; phylum Planctomycetota; class Planctomycetia; order Planctomycetales; family Planctomycetaceae; genus SXXK01. The sequence continues at coordinate 24,174 of SXXK01000050.1, read as the reverse complement.
ATGTCGTCCGGGGCTGTATTGGTGTTCCCACCGGTGCCGTTGATGGTAATCGAACCACTGACCGTCTCGATGAGTGAGTCAATGACCCACAGTCCGTTGTTGGATGATCCGGCGGTGTACGTGGCACCTCCTTTGGCGGTCAGCGAAATATTGCCGGTGCCGGTGGTTTTCAGCGTAGCGGTGTTCATTGACAGGCCGACGAAGGTGCCGGTCGCAGTTCCGGCCGAATTGGCGGTCATGCTGATGTTGCCGTCGACGGACTGCACGACGGCGCCCGAAGTGAATTCGATATCCGTGTTTGTGGTGACCGTCAGAGTGCTGCTGCCGGCAAAAGAGGTTGAGCCGTTGAATCTGACGATGTCAGCGAGCCCGGTGCCGGTCTGGGTCACGGTAAAGTTGTCGGTGTAGGTGGACGCACTGTTGGCGAAGATCACATCGGTACCGGCTGTAGCGCTGGACTTGGTAATTACAAAATCGCTGAAGGTGGACTTCGCGGTGGCATCGGCGGTCAGAGTAGTACCCGAAGCAGACATGCCGGTAGTGGTTCCGGATCCGCTCCACGAGCCACTGCCCAGGGTGAACGTGTAGGTGTTGGAACCCGTGGAGACCACCGTCACGGTCTCATTGGCAGCCAGTGTCAGAGTCATCGTGGTGCCGCTGCCGGCGTAGGCCGCCAGCAGGACTCGGGATTCCAGAGATTCGAAAGCCGTGACTGCAGCGGAAATTCCACGGCGGTGTTTGCTGAAGTGGCGGCGAGTGGTGGCGGGCAAGGTGACCACGGCAGCCAGCTGCTGCAGCAGCGGCATTTGGTGCTGTCGCACCCTGTTGATGGCAGCTGCAAAGGTTTGCTGAACGCTGCGGACGATGGAGTGGCTGTTGGAAAGTGGCATGCGAAGATCCTGTGTTCCCTGGGCACGGGGAAGACAGGCTGCCGCAGGCACAGCAACAGGCTGTCGCGGACCGGATCATCGGTCGATGATGGGTATTAGTACCCGGTTTCGTGATCGCCCCCCCCCGGAGGCACTGCGAAGGCGATAAAGCTTTGGCAGTACGAGATAAAGAATCCGGAACTGTGGGCGGTGGGTTCCCGCACCGCCAAAAATGGGATCAGGCGTGCATTGATTCCTGTGAGTGTGAAGGTGGTTTCGAAAACGAGAATCCGGGAACCGGAAATCTGTGTTTTGGATTACGGTGCGGTTGGTGCTGTTTATGGCACGCAATGCACGTATTCCCAAAGGATTTGCACCAGGAACATCGCCGGCGGGGTTGTGAGTCACGGTGTTTCGCGAGTATTTTTCCGGTGGCCTGCGTCAGACCTCTGTTTGTCCGGTTTGTGCTCGGGTGGGTTAGTTCGGCGTGTGCAGTGTTCGCATATTGACAGGGACTATTGATGTCTGAAGATGCCGGGTCGGTAACTCGCTGGCTGCAGCGGATGAAGTCTGGTGACGCGGTGGCGGCGCAGCAGATCTGGGGTCGGTATTATCAGCAGCTGGTGCAGTTTGCCGAGCATCGCATGCGAGGTAACGCGGATTGTGCGGTGGACAGCGAAGATTTGGCGCACAGTGCCTTTCGTCGCTGCTGTGTGGCGCTCATGACCGGTCGATATGGTGAGCTCATTGATCGTGAGGATCTTTGGAATCTTTTGATCGTGTATACGCTGAATCGGGTACGGCGTCATTTCCGGGACAGTACTGCTCAGAAGCGGCAGCTGGAAAGGGGCGAACTGGTCGAATTGTCGAAAGAATTGGCGCTGTATGATCTGCAGCAGCCTGAGACAGCAACGGTCATGTCGGATCTGCTGGCGTACTGGATGGAGCGGCTGGATGCTGAAGATCCGTCCGGCGAACTGCGCACGATTGCCTTGATGCGGATGGAGCATCGGACTGCTGACGAGATTGCGCGGGCATTGCAGCGGCGCAAGACGATAGTGCTGCAGAAGATTCAGCTGATACGGCTGATCTGGGAGCAGTGTGAGCAACTATGAGTGACAGTGGCGAGGACAGAATTTGTTATCAGCCGGCGACTGTGTCAAAGTCAGACTGGCTGCAGGTGATGCAGGCGACAGCCGAGTTTGAGCGATTGTGGCTGGGTGGCGAGCGTCCGGATCGGCAGCAGTTCGTACGTATGTACGGCGATTTGCCGCCGGGTCTGCTGGATGCCGAACTGGCTGCACTTTGCAGCGAGCTGCAGGCTGGTGCGTTGGGTGTTTCAGAGTGCGCCGGTGATGCGGGAATTCCGCTGATCGCTACGGGACGTTATCAGCGGCTGGAGCTGTTACGGCGTGGCGGCATGGGTGAGGTGTACCGGGCACTGGATACAGAGTGTGGTCGCGAAGTTGCAGTAAAAAAGATTCGCGAGGATTTGTCTGGTGATGCGGACGTGCAGCGTCGGTTTCGTGAGGAGGCAGAGCTGACGGCTGGTCTGGAGCATCCGGGAGTGATACCGATTTATGGTCGGGGTGTGGATGAGAGCGGATTGTCCTGGTACGTGATGCGATTGATTGCTGGCGCCGGAGCCGGGACGCTGCAGCAGTCCATTCGGCGGTTTCATGCCGACCTGGCGGGTACAGATCGGACTGGATCGCAGGTGAAAGCGTTTTCCGATCTGGTTCACCGCGTGCTGGATGTTGCGAATTCGATGGCCTATGTGCATAGTCGCGGGGTGGTGCATCGGGATTTGAAGCCTGCCAATATTCTGATTGGTCCATATGGTGAGACACTGATTGGAGACTGGGGACTGGCTCGCAGGTGTGTTGATATCCCCGCCGCTCGGGCTGCTGCTGAGCCGCTGCCGGAGAAGGTGTCTGGTCGGAACCCGGCGATGGACACTGCTGAACGGCAGTCTGGTGCTGATGGCGCACGGTCTTCGGCTCCGTTTGGTCAGGCAACCGAGGACACTCAGCAACGCCGACCAGGGGCCGCTGCCGCGACCTGCGGCATAGGGACCCCCGGTTTTGCGGCTCCGGAGCAGTTGCGTGGCGAGGTGTGGGATGCAGTGACTTTGCGTTTGGCGGACGTGTATTCCTTAGGAGCGATTCTGCACAGTTTGGTGACCGGGCGGACACCTGATCGGGACGGAGTCTGGTCTGCGGCCGCAGCGGTTGGGGAAGTTCAGTGCGATCCGCGAGCTGTGCAGGAGGCTGCTGGCGGCAAGTTGCAGCTGCGACTGCTGGTGGCGATTTGTCGGCGGGCAATGTGTGCGGAGCCGGCGGGGCGTTACGCATCAGCGGATGAATTTCGTGACGATCTGGAACGCTGGCTGGGTGGCGAACCTGTGCGGGCGTATGCAGAGGGCTGGAGTGAGCGTCTGCAGCGCTGGCCGGGTCGGCATCGTCTGGCGACTGCGGCTCTGGTCAGTGGTTTGCTGATTTCAGTGGTGGGTGGTGCTGCGTTTCTGGCGGTAACGACACGGCAGAAGAATCGGCTGGCTGAGCGTTCGATTGAGCTGCAGCAGGCATTAAGCAGATCGGACGGTCTGTTGCGTGATGCCACTGAGGCGCGGCAGCTGGCAGAGCGTGAGCGGGTGGCTGGTGAGGCCAGTCGTGACCGGGCGGAGCGTCGTGAGGCCATGGCGTTTCATGCGATTTCGCAGTTTTATGAAGTGTTTTCCGAGCGTGCGGATTTGCGGTCATCGGCCGAGCTGTCGGGTGTGCGTGAGGACGTACTGCGTCGATCGCGGCGATTTTACGAGCAGCTTTATCAGGAGATTGAAGGGGAGCTGATTCCCAGTGATTCATCGGCGATAAGGCTGGCCACTGCTGCCTTGTCGCTGGCGAGTCTGGAGCATGAGCTGGGGCATCAGGGTGAGGCGGTGCAGCGGCTGGAGGCAGCAGTGCGTAAGCTGCGGGAATCGCAGCAGCTGGCAGTGGGCGGAGCACTGAATGTGGGGCTGAGTTTTCAGCTGGGCAGACTGATCAGCCAGCAGGGGCAGCTGGCGGCGCGTTATGGCCGGTTTGATCAGGCAGGTCCGCAGTTGAGAGAGGCGCTGGCTCTGCTGGAGGCGGCCAGAGGGCATCAGGGGTTGTCTGCGGAGGAGCGTGTTGAGGCTGACAGGCTGTGTGTGCGTGCGATGGCGACACTGGCGCTGCAGCTGGGTGCTGTGGGGAAAGCTGCGGAGGGGATTGTGCTGGCGGAGCAGGCGAAGCAGTCTGGCCTGAGTGCGCCGGCGGCATCAGTTGAGGACGCGATGACGCGAATTCAGCTGCACGGCAACCTGGCGCTGTTGCTGGAGTCCACGGGTGCGACGGAGGAGTCGCTGTCTGAGTTGGCGCTGGCGGAACAGGCGGCTGATCTGGCTGAACAGCAGATGGCGGCAGCGATGTCTGCCGGGCAGCGGCTGGAGCTACTGTCGATGCGTTCGAAAGCCGTTCGCAGTCGCGTGCGGTTGCTGCAGAAGCTGAATCGCGGTGCTGAATCGCTGGCCGTTCTGCAGCAGCAGCTGGCTGCGGATGAGGCTGGTGTGACGGCATTCATTGCCAGTCATGAACTGCGGAACGCTTATGGCAGTACCTCCATGCAGCTGCAAAAGCAGCTGATGCAGTTGTCACGGCAGACGGAGGCCTTTGACGTATCGCAGCGGTGGATTGATCTGGCTGAGCGGTTACTGCGTGAGGGTACAGAGACAGAGCGGGACCTGGTGTTCCTGTTGGGGGCACGACATACAGCCGGCCACACGTTTGATATGGGTGGCGATCGGGAAAAGGCGTTTGAGCACTACAGTGCTGCAGTGGCGGTGTGTGAGCGTACCAGCGAGCTCGGTTTTCGGGCTCCTTCCCTGGTGTATCAGGTGCTGGAGCTGCACTGTCATCTGGCCAGTGTGCAGGTACAGATCTCGGGCTGGTCCGCGGCAGTGGACGGTTTTTTGGCGACGGCGCAGCAAGCGGCTGAGGAGCTGCAGGGCTGGGGTGTTCAGACGGAAGTGAAGCCTGAGAGTATTCCGCGGCAGCTGCAGAGTACGGTGGATTTTTTTGAGCGAACAGGCTTTGCGGCGGAGGCGGGCAAATGGACGGCGTCGTTGCGGGAGCGGAAGCTGCTTCGGTGACTCGTTGATTGGTTCTTCGTGCTCGTACTCGAATTTTGCCCCTGGTTCGCGTTTGTGAGTTCCCTGCGTGTTTGCGGGGTTGTGTCAGCCTGGCTGCAGCAGCATTTCGATGAAGGCCTGTCGAATTTTTTCGACGGCTGCGGGCATGGGACCTGGGAGTGTGCAGCCGGAGGCCAGGTGATGGCCTCCGCCGGCAAATTTTTCAGCGAGGGCGGCAACGTCGTGGGGATTGCGACAGCGGAGACTGAACTTGATCTGTCCGGATGGCAGTTCGACGGCGATGAAGGCCGCCTGAGAACCGCCGATTGTGAGGCATTGATTGACGAGTCCTTCGGTGTCTGCGGCGACGGCACCGGTTTCGGCAAGGTCATGGGCATCGACCTGCAGCCAGATGAGGCGACCATCGGCGTCGGAAACGGTGCGAGCCAGTGCGCGGCCACCCAGTCGCAGCCGGGACAGTGAGAGCTGTTCGTGCACAAGTCCGTAGACCATGTGCGGGCTGGCGCCCATTTCCATCAGCGATGCCGCGATTTTCATGGTGCGGGACGTGGTGGATGGGAAGCGGAACCAGCCTGTATCTGTGGCGATGGCTGCATACAGCCAGTTGGCGGTTGTGCTGTCGAAGGTGATTCCGAGCGAGGCCGCCAGTTCAAAGATCAGTTCACCGGTGGCAGCGGCGGTCACGTCCTTGAATTCGTGCGCATCAAGCTGGTCTGAGCTGACATGGTGGTCGATCACGATCCGGGGTGCGGAAGAGCTGCGAATGACGTCGGTCATGGCGCCCAGCTGCTGCCACGCGCAGGTATCGACCACGATGATGGCGTCGGCGGCGGGAACAGAAGATTTGGGCACGTCAGAATTCAATTTCAGGATCACACCCGGAGGTGTCATGAATTCCAGATTGGCAGGGGGAGCAGAAGCGTTGAGGATGGTGACGGTCTTGCCAAGCGCCAGGAGGATGGCGCGGAGTCCAAGTTCTGATCCAAGGGCGTCAGCATCCGGCCGGACGTGGCTGGTGATGATGAACGATGAATGTTTTTGAAGAAGGGCCGTGAGAGCATTCCAGTCCGGTGTGGGCACGTTGCAGACCTTTGGTGCAGATGACGCCGTTCAATAATCCTGCGAGAATCTGAATATCGAAAAAAACGATTTGAGTTGCAAGGTGGGATGCTGTGGCGTTGACGGGATTCGCCAAAAGAGGCGTGGGGTCCCGGTAAAGGCGGGAGAATCGGGTGCTTCTGCAGGGACGGGGTCAAATTATCCCGGTCTCCGGCTGTGCAGCATCCCCGGTGGGTGGGATTTTCATGAGTGGCTTGCGTGAAAGGACTGGGTAATCATGGTGGTATCGGAATACAGGGGTGTGGCGGTCACGGTGTTTGGTCTGGGCAGTTTTGGGGGTGGGGTGGCCGCAGCGCGGTTTCTGGCGGACTGTGGTGCGCGAGTGACGGTGACGGATCTGAAGTCGGAGTCTGAGTTGGCGGAGTCTCTGGGCTTGCTGGATGGTGTCAATTTGGCGCGCCTGGCGCTTGGCGGGCATCCGGAGGATGTGCTGGAGGGTTGTGAGCTGCTGGTGGTGAATCCGGCGGTGCGTCCGGATCATCCGCTGGTGCTGCACGCCAGGGCTCGGGGGCTGGATGTGACGACGGAGATCGAGTTGTTTCTGCGGCATCAGGCTGGTCGGGTGATGGCGGTGACGGGCAGTAACGGAAAGTCCACGACGTCGGCACTGCTGCAGGGATTCCTGCAGTGCGGTGCCGGCAGCGGTCGGGTGTGGCTGGGAGGCAATATCGGGGTCAGTCTGCTGGACCGGCTGGACGAGATTCGGGCGACGGACTGGGTGGTGCTGGAGCTGAGCAGTTTTCAGCTGGAGCTGCTGCGTCAGCGACGTTTTCGATGTGAGTCGGCGATTCTGACGGGATTCAGTCCGAATCATCTGGACTGGCATGGCACGCCGGAGGCTTATCAGCGAGCGAAGTACGGCATCTTTGCAGCTCAGCACCCGACGGACATCAGTATATTACCGGAGGAGTTATCAGAGGATCCGCAGTGGCGGGTGCGCGGCCGTCGGCATGTGTTTGGATTGGAGGATCAGGGAGGTGACGGGGCCTGTTTTTCCGGTTCGCATCTGGTGTTGCGAACGGGAGATGGCTGGCGTGAGGACTGTGTGCGGCTGGAGCTGCCGCAGCGTTTGCCGGGCGAGCATAATCGGCGGAACGTGGCGGCTGCGGCGTGTGCTGCGTGGCTGGCGGGAGCGGATGCGGAGGGTTTTGCGGGTGTGGTGAAGAGTTTTCAGCCTTTGCCGCATCGATTGCAGTGTGTGGCTCAGGGTGGGGGGCTGCAGTTCTGGAATGATTCCATCGCCACGACTCCGGAATCCGCTGTGGCGGCGTTGCGGCATTTTTCCGGTCGGGCGATTGTGCTGGCGGGTGGCTACGACAAGGGTCAGGATCTGAGTGATTTGTCGGCAGCGATTGCTGAGCATGCTGTGGGAGCGGTGCTGATGGGGCAGACGGCTGAACAGTTGCGGGGTCAGATTGAGCTGCGGAATTCGCGAGCGGTCGGGCTGGCGGTGGCGACGGATTTTCGAAATGCGTTTGAGCTGGCAGTTGCCATGCGGGACTGCGGGGATATTGTGCTGCTTTCACCGGGCTGTGCCAGTTACGGCTGGTTTCGTGACTTTCGTGAGCGTGGACAGCAGTTTGAGATACTGGCTCGGGAGTGGAGTGCAGAAGCATGAAGAATTTGCGGAATCCGAGTGTGGCGTGCGGGCTGGTGTTTTTGATGCCTGTGGTGGTCTGCGTTGTGGCTGGCTGCGGTGGTGGCGATGCGGGTTCGTCGGGTTCGTCGGCTGTGTCAAAAAAGCAGCCGACGGGCTCTGTGACGTCTGCGGCGAAGTTGGAATCGGGTGCTGCGGCGGGCGTCATTTCGGTGACTCCGCAGGAACTGCGTCGACGTCTGAACTGTTATCAGGCGGAGTTTCAGATGCAGGGTACGGAAATTGTGGAGGTGAGTCTGTTTCAGACGGGTGTGCGTGACATTTCGGCGCTGCGGGGCCTGCCGTTGCGGGCGCTGGATCTGGGCATTACTCAGGTGACGGATCTGGGTCCTTTGCAGGGGATGAAGCTGGAGCGACTGGATCTGGAGAATGTGCCGGTGACGGACATTTCGGTGCTGAGCGGGATGCCGCTGAAGGTGCTGAAGATGCAGAAGTCAAAGGTATCGGATTTTGCGGTGCTGGGCAGCCTGCGACTGGAGCAGTTGAATGTGCTGGACCTGCCATTTGCGGACAGCGATCTGCTGTTTGTGAAGGAGTCACCGCTGGAGACGATCTGGCTGGCTGGGACAAAAGTGACGGACCTGACTGGTCTGCCGTTGAGCGGGCTGAAAAGTCTGGACATTGAGCGGACAGCGGTTTCCAGTCTGGCGCCATTGGCGGGCAGTCGGACCCTGGTGCGACTGAATATTGCGGAGTCGGCGGTGACGGATCTGGCGGCATTGCAGGGGCTGCGGCTGCAGCGGATCACGTTGTCACCGGAGCGGATTACGGCGGGTATGGAGGTGCTGCGGGGCATGGAGTCACTGAAGCAGATTCAGACCAGCATTAACGAACCGATGTCTGCGGCGGACTTCTGGAAGCGGTATGATTTGGGAGTTTACAGGCCGGCTGAGGTCGGTGAGCAGTGAGTTGAAAGGCAGGAGTGTTTTTTTAACCACAGAGGGCACAGAGGGCACAGAGGCTGGGTGGCTTTGTTGGCTGTTGGTCTCACGCGAAACCGCGCAGGGAAAGGCTCGGCTTGAGGTGACTGGTGTGACGTCCTGTTCGGCTCTCCTTTCCACTTTCTCAAATCTGCTTTCTGTGGCAGGGATGCCACGGCCCCCTCACCTCCAGCCCCTTCCAGCCCGGTGGGGGCGAGGGGTGTCACGATGAATACGGAACGGTGACGGATACTCACAGGGGCGTAGTTTTTGAACCACGCACGGCACTGAGTGTGCTGGGGGGGACAGTGTTTGGGCTGTGGTTTTATCAGCGGCGTCTGTTGTGTTTGTGGTGTGGGGGGAGGTTCAGGTGCTGTGGCCGAGAGCGGTGGAGATATCGTGCTGCTGCTGCAGTCGTTCGTCCCAGGTTTTCAGGTAGTGCTGATAGGCGGGGTGATCTGCGGCCTGGGACTGCAGGAGTTCGCGGGCTGAGCTGGTGAGGTCACGTTCTTCCTGAGCTGAGATTCTGCCGAGCAGGACCTGGGTGCGAAGGAAGACGAAGTAGGTATCGAGGACATCGCAGCGGCAGTAGTCGTTGATCAGGTCCACTTTGCCTTCGTGGTAGAGGGATTGGACCTGCGAGCCATCGATCAGGGACTTGCCGGGTTTCTGAATCAGGCTGGCCAGCAGATTCAGTCCGCCGCTCATGCGAAACGCGCCGTAATTGGTGAGCAGGTCCTGCAGGTCGAGGTGTGCATCCTGGTTGTATCGATTGCGGGACTGTTCGAAGGAGCGGGCATCGACATTGAACCATTGGGGGATACTGATTCCGAAGCGGAAGGCGGCGACTTCCATGACAGGGATGTCGTAGCAGCGTCCGTTGAAGGTGACGAGCGTGGGTTTGTTGTAGTGGGTCCAGCCCTGCCAGAAGCGGCGAACAATTTCCTGCGGTCGGAACTGCGGAGCATCGAGTACGGAGACGTCGAGGAGTTGCCAGTCGCGTGAGACTTTGGCGACAGCGACGGAGACTGGCAGTACGAAGGTGAGTGGCAGGACGTCGCGTCCGGATTCTTCCAGCAGCTGGCTGCGGTACCGCTGGATGGCTTCGCGTGGTGTGAGTTGTTCATCGGGGTAGCGGACTTTGCGAATGAGATCGCCGTCGCCGACGGTTTCGATGTCGAAAATCAGGTATTTGACGTCGCTCATGGCAGATCCTGTGAAAGTTGGGAGGTTCTGACTGGTTGCAGGGACTGCCGTCTGGCGGCGCTGTTCAGAACTTTCCCCGGGCGGCGAATTGGCATCCTTCGCCGGCGGACGATATTCTGCCTTTTTCCAGGAGAATTTGCCCGGACCAGCAGGCGGAATTCCTGAAACGTTCAGGAAAATGCGGACTTGCCGATCGGGACAGTTCGGAAAGAGACAAGTGGGTTCCATGTCAGAAGCTGAGTCAGCGAGTGGCGAGCGATCCGCGCAGCCGCTCAACAGTCTTGAAGAGCAGGCGATTCGCGGTTTGACGGCGGCGTATCAGAAGATGCGTCAGGAGATTGGCCGTGTGATCATCGGTCAGGACGAGGTGGTGGATCAACTGCTGATTGCGATGTTCTGTCGGGCGCATTGTTTGCTGGTGGGTGTGCCGGGGCTCGCAAAGACTCTTCTGTGCAGTACCATTGCCCGGATTCTGGCACTGTCATTTCGTCGCATCCAGTTTACTCCGGACCTGATGCCTTCGGACATTACCGGAACGGATGTGCTGCAGGATGATCCGCAGACGGGTCGTCGCAGTTTTCAGTTCATTCAGGGTCCGTTGTTTACGAATGTGCTGCTGGCGGACGAAATCAATCGAACTCCCCCGAAGACTCAGGCGGCCTTGCTTGAGGCGATGCAGGAGCGGCATGTGACGGTGGGTTCCAGCACGTATGATCTGCCGGATCCCTTCTTCACCCTGGCGACTCAGAATCCGATTGAGCAGGAGGGCACGTATCCGCTGCCTGAGGCTCAGCTGGATCGCTTTATGTTCAGTGTGCTGGTGCGTTATCCGACGGCGGCTGAGGAGCTGCGGATTCTGAAGCAGACGACGGGCAATGAGAAGCCCGAGCTGACTCCGGTGCTGACGGGTCGTCAGATTCAGGCTTTGCAGGAGGTGGTGCGGCGGGTGCCGTGTGCGGAGTACATTTATATTTATGCGCGGGATCTGGTGCGTGCGACTCGGCCTGGCGAACCGGAGGCTCCGGCGTTTGTCCGTGAGCTGGTGACGTGGGGCGCGGGTCCGCGAGCGGGTCAGTATCTGATCCTGGGTGCTCGGGCGCACGCTCTGCTGCAGGGGCGTTTTCATGTGACGACGGAGGACGTCCGCGCTGTGGCTCGTCCGGTGCTGCGGCATCGTCTGATGACCAGTTATGCGGCGGCCAGTCAGGGAATGACTCCGGACGCGGTGATTGAGCGTTTGCTGAAGACAGTGCCGGTGGAGCTGCATGAACGGGCGAAAAAGCGTGTGCAGGGGGAATAGTGCCGGCGGGCAGTACCGGTTTTTCTTCCGATCCCGCATGGCTCAGCAGATTTACCCCGATTTCTGCCCCGTTTCGCATGAAATCCCCCCGATTTTCGGCGAGACTGCCCCAACAACGCGGTCGTGGTGTCACATGTCGACTGCCTGCATTGTCGGCTCGGACCATTGAAATTCAGGAAATTGCAGAATGCGGAATGTGTCTTACTGTCCTGCGGGCGGGCGGTCATCGTTGCTGGCCGCTGTGCTCGTCTCTGTACGGGTGCTGTCGCTGCCGCTGATTCTGCAGGCTGTGTCTTTCTGGTCTGTTCCTGCGGCTGCCCAGGATGCTCCTGTCGCACCGGTGCGGGTGATCAAGGACGGTCCGGGATCGGTGGCGGCACTGCTGGGCAGTGACATCGGCGGGGCTCCGGCGGATTTCTCCCCGCAGGGTTTCTTTCAGGGTCCGATCGAGATTCCCGAGACGGCTCGTTACCTGAAGCTGCCGCATCGGATGGATTTTGAGCCGTACATTACGGATGCGATTCGCATTCCGGTACTGGACAGTGCGTATGTGCCGCTGTCGATTCGGACGCTGCGGGAATCGACGGACGAAGAAGTGCAGGAAGTGGCTGCGATACAGCTCTACCGGTTTGCTCGCGAGGGTCTCGCAGATATTGCTCCTGCGGCCGAAATGCTGCAGCAGACATACAAGGCATCGACCAGTCGGCGGGTGCGATCAGCGTGTATGCGGGCCGCTGCGGCGGGGAATCTGCAGCAGTTGGCTCCGCAGATACTGGACTTCACGAAATCGGCTTCGGATTCCGAGCGAGTGATTCTGGAGGCGGCACTGACGAAGTGGAAGACCGCTGAGGCTCAGCCCTTGTGGCGTGAGCGAGTGGTGAATGACCGTGAGTCGGCCACATCTGTCAGTCTGGCCTGTCGTGGATTGGTGGCGCTGGGTGACAGCGAGAGTTCGCCGGCGCTGCTGAAGCTGGCGGGTGACAGTACCGCCGATTATTTGAAGCGTATGTCTGCGGCGTCGGCAGTGGCGTCGCTGGCACCGGCGGACAGTGTGGCCCTCGCAAAGACTTTGGCGAATCGTGCCGAATCAGAGCGATTGATTGCGGTGGCACTGCTGGAGAATCAGGACGCGGCGGGTTTGCAGCTGGCAGTGCAGCTGGCGCAGGATCCGCAGGCTGCGGTAGCGTCGGCCGCCTGGCAGCTGGTGTTTCGTCAGAAGCTGGATCTGTTGCAGCCATTGCTGGCTGCAGGACGTGTTCATCGGGAAGCTTATGTACGGATGACGGCGGCTCGAGTGATGCGTGCTCTGCCGGACGCCGAGCGAACGAGCTGGCTGCATCAGATGCTCAGCGATGAACATCTGCTGGTGCGGAATGTGGCGCGTGGGATGCTGTACGAGGTCGCGGGTGAGCAGCCGGCGTTGAAGGAGCAGATGATCAGTTTGTGTGCGGGTTCGCTGCAGCCGGCATCTCAGGACTGGCAGGGAATTGAGCAGTCACTGGTGCTGCTGGGGCAGTTGCGGGCATCGACATTTTCGGCACAGGCCGTAGCCCTGCTCAATTATCCTCGCAACGAAGTCATGGTGTCTGCGGCGTGGCTGATCCATCTGTTTCCTGATGTGTCGGTGCGAACGGGTGTGCTGGAGGCAGCTTTGGATGCTGAGAAGTGGCTGTATGATCCGGCTGAGCGTGCGCGAGAGCATGGGATGAAGCAGGCGTTTCTGTTTGAGTATCTTGGGATCATGCGAGTGAAGGAGATCGAGGAGACTCTGGCGAAGCAGTTTAATAAGGGTGTTCCGGGGGTGCTGGAGCGTCGAGTGGCATCGATGTGGGCGCTGGGTCTGTTGTATGAGAACAATCCGGATCCGGCTCTGGCGGCGCGGCTGCACGATCGGATTCAGGACCGGAATTCTCCGAATCCCGAACGTTTCCCGGTGCGGCGTGCCTGTCTGCTCGCATTGGGTATGATGCGTTCCACAGCCTCGCAGCCGATCGTGCAGGAGTCGTGGGAGATTGATGACGTGTCAGAGCGACTGCGCGGGGCGGCTCGTTGGGTGCATCCGCTGGTTGGCCTCACACTGCCACCCGCGATTGCTCCGATTGAGCAGCCGATGGGTGGCTGGCGACTGAATCCGTATTCTGACTGAGCCATGTCCGGAACTGAGACTCGAAATTTGCTGCTTGAGCCGCGCTGGCGGGCTGCCGAACTGGGTGCTCCGATGCCCGATTCGACGCATGCTGCATCGGCGTGTCTGCCGTTGTGGGAACACAATATTCGTTACGAGGAGGGTGATCCGCAGGTGGTGGACCGTCTGCGTGCCGCGTATCCTCGATTCTGTCTGCATCCGCTGGTGCGGCAGTTGTGTCGGCAGGTGTTTGGTGCTGAGGGTGCGGGTCTGATTTTTCCGACTGTTCGCTGTGCCGAGCGTGCTGCGGCGCATGTGCGGAATCGTGGCGGGGCGGTGACGGAGCTGATCCCGGTGGCGGGCACCGGTGCGACCGGAGTGCGGGTGTCGAGTGATGACTTTGGCAGGCTGAAGGAGTACTGGCAGCATGCCGGGGAGATTGTCAGTTCTCGAGCTGCGGAGAGCTTGTTGTCGGGATCTGTGGCGGCGGTGACGGAGACTGAGTCTCGGCGGGCGGTGCGTGGTCGTTTCGCGCGATATGGTGGCTGTGCGGAAGACGTGGCGTGGCTGTTTCCGTCGGGGATGGCGGCAATTGCGTGTATATGGCGGGCGATTCGTCGGCTGGATCCGCAGCGACCGACGGTGCAGTTTGGTTTCCCCTACGTGGATACTCTGAAGATCCAGCAGCGTTTCCATCCGCAGGCGTGGCATTTTCTGCCGCGGGGAGATGCGGGGGATCTGGAGCGGCTGGCGGGGTTGCTGCAAAGTCAGTCGATCAGTGCGCTGTTCTGTGAGACTCCGACAAATCCTCTGCTGACGATGCCGGATCTTGCGGCGCTGCGTCGACTGGCGGACGAGCACGGATTTCTGCTGATTGTGGATGATACTCTGGCAGCGGTGATCAACGACAATCCGCTGCCCTGGGCGGATGCGGTGGCGACCAGTCTGACGAAGTACTTCAGTGGTCAGGGTGATGTGCTGGCTGGTGGGCTGCGACTGAATCAGCAGCGTCCGACGGCCGATCGTCTGCGGGCGGCGGTGGAGGCGGAGTTTGAAGAGTTGTTGTGTGATGCGGACGCGGAAGTGCTGGAGCGGAATTCGCGGGATGTGGCTGAGCGTGTGCAGGTGATTAACCGGAATGCGGCTGAATTGTCTGAGCGTTTGTCGCGGCATCCGGCGGTGCAGCACGTGTATTATCCGCCGGCGACGTCGGCGGGTACTGGCCGTGGTGGCCTGATGTCAATCGTGCTGCGTTCTGCGGCCGAGCGGACAGCGGGTGTGTTTGATCGTCTGCAGGTCTGCAAAGGGCCCAATCTGGGGACCAGTTTTACGCTGTGCTGTCCCTACACGATTCTGGCGCATTATACGGAACTGGACGACGTGGAAGCCGTGGGAGTCTCGCGCTGGCTGCTGCGAATCAGCGTGGGTACGGAGCCTCTGGAAGATTTGTGGGGTCGATTTGCGGCAGCCCTGGACGGAGTCTGAACCGTGCTGTCCGGAATCGATCTGAACTGCGATCTGGGCGAGCAGGAAGGTTCAGAGGGCGAGCTGCTGGATCTGCGTCTGCTGCCGCTGGTGACCTGTGTGAATGCGGCCTGTGGCGGACATGCCGGCAATCTGCAGCGGCTGCAGGTGATTGCCCGGCAGTGTCGTCAGCAGAACATCACCTTTGGTGCTCATCCATCCTATCCCGATCGAGCGGGTTTTGGTCGAGTGGAATTGTCGCTTGATCGGCGGGTACTGCGTGAATCGCTGACGGATCAGCTGCGACTGGCTGCGCTGGCGGCTGAACACGTCGGGATTGCAGTGGGCCGTGTGAAGCCGCATGGTGCATTGTATCATGCGGTGTGTGAGCGGCGGGAGCTGGCGGAGCTGTTGCTGGAGGTCGTGCGGGAGGAGTTGCCTGGTACGGCGGTGTGTGGTCGTGCGGGGTCACTGCTGCCGGAGCTGGCGGAATCTTACGGGCTGCGCGGGGTGCGTGAGGCCTTCGGGGACCGTGGTGTGGATGCTGCGGGTCGGTTGCTGCCGCGGGGTTCCGCAGGGGCAGTGTTGCGGAATCCGGCAGTGGTGGCGGAGCGTGTGCTGAGGCTGGTGCAGCAGCGGAGATTGAAATCTGCGTGTGGAGTGGAGTTGTGTGTGGAGGCGGATTCGGTGTGTATTCACAGTGACACACCTGAGGCTGAGCAGTTGCTGCTGGCGGTGCGGCGGGTGCTGGAAGCGGGTGGAGTGCGGATTCGGTCCTGCTGAGCGGAAGGGAGTTGTATTGACGATGAGTGAAGTGCAGATCAGGACATCTGAGCGGAAGGCCGAGGTGGCCTGGTTTTCGGCGCTGTGCAGCGATGACTACCGATATCTGGGTGTTCCGGACGGTGAACTGCGCAGTTCATTCAGGCACTGCAGCGAGATTGTGCAGCAGGCTGACAGGCTGGGGTATGACAACATTTTGCTGCCATCGGGCTGGATCGCCGGTCAGGACGCGCTGACGTTTGCGGCGGCGATGGCCGGTCGGACTCAGCAGATTCGCCAGTTGGTGGCATTGCGGATGGGCGAAGTGTGGCCGCCGATGCTGGCGCGAGCGATTGCGACGCTGGATCATTTGGCTGAGGGGCGACTGTGTCTGAATGTGATTTCGTCGGATCTGCCGGGACTGAAGGAGAGCAACGAGGACCGTTATGCGCGCAGCAGTGAAGTGATTCAGATTCTGCAGGCGTTGTGGGGGCGGACTGGTCCGCTGGAGTGGCGTGGGCGATTTTACCAGTTTGACCTGGCGAGCAGCGAGCCGGCTCAGCCGTATCAGCAGAATGGTGGTCCGCTGCTGTATTTCGGGGGCATCTCACCGGCAGCGCAGGCGTTGTGTGCGAAGCACTGTGATGTGTATCTGATGTGGCCTGAGACGGAAGGTCAACTGCGGGAAACGATGCAAAGTCTGAGTCGGCAGGCGGCTGAGCATGGTCGGATGGTGGATTTTGGATTGCGGATTCATGTGATTGTGCGTGAGACGGAGCGAGAGGCGCGGGCGGCGGCCGATCGGCTGATTTCGAAACTGGATCGTGCGCGGGGGCAGGAGATCCGGAATCGATCGCAGGACAGCCAGAGTGCGGGAGTGCGGCGGCAGGACGAGCTGCGGGCTGCGGCGGGTGGTGACTTGTATCTGGAACCCTGTTTGTGGTCCGGCATCGGACTGGCTCGCAGCGGCTGCGGCAGTGCGATCGTGGGTGATCCGGAGCAGGTGCTGGCGAAGCTGAACGTCTACATGGATCTGGGGATGCGGGCCTTCATTCTGAGTGGTTATCCGCATGCGGAGGAGTGTCGACTGTTTGCGGAATCTGTGTTGCCGCGGTTGCCGCGCTGTCGGTTGAACGAGCTGCAGGGGCGGTTGGTGGCAAACCCGGTGACTCCGCTGACGACCGCGGAGCGGGGTTAGTTTTCAGTTGTCAGTTTTCAGTCAGAGTGTTGCATTCGTTGATCTGCGCGTCTTTGGGGCTTCGCGTGAGACCATGAACTGCTGAATGCTGGAGTGGGCGGTGTGGCTGGTGGAGGGGCGGTGGCAGGGTGGCTTGCCCCCTCACCCCCGACCCCTCTCCCCCGTTGGGGGCGAGGGGGGTACGAGTGCGAGCACGAGCAGGAGCACGAGCACGAGCACGAGGGGAGGGACTGTTGGGGCGGATGGCTGGGTGTACTAATTCGCCGGGTCCGGGGTTTGCGAGTTTCCTCGGTGGCGGGTTTCGGGCAGCCATGGCAGGACAAGCAGTCCCAGCACGAATAGTCCTCCCAGCAGGGTGACAGCCTGCTGCAGTGGCAGCCGCAGTTTCAGTTCGGCGGAGCCCCAGATCAGCATGGGTGCGGCGAGTATGCGACCGGTGTTGAAGCAGAAGCCGGCACCGGTGGCTCGCAGGTGCGGGGGAAACAGCTCGGGGAAATAGATGGCGTAGCCGGCATGAATACCCTGAGCGAAGAAGCCAAACAGTGGCAGCAGGCACAGCATCAGCGGATAGCTGTGGTAGTGAAACGGGACCCAGCAGATGACGGGAGTCAGGATGGCGGCCATGAGGTGCATCAGAGCAAAGGTTCCTCGCCGCCCCAGTTTTTCCGAGAGTGTTCCGAAGCACAGCATACCGACTCCGGCGCCGGCGGTTTGTACGAAGCCAAAGGCAATGCGGGATTTAGCGGTGGCTGCGGGATCCTGCAGTCCTTTCAGCAGTTCGGCAGTGAGGTCCTGTCCGGCCACAACGACTCCCCAGAATGTCGCCAGCCCGACCATCGCCAGAATTGCTCCGCCAATCGCGCGACCGCGATACTGTTTGTCCTGCAGCAGTGCGCGGAAGCTGCCGGCCTGTTCGGGGTGTTCCAGTTTAGCGCGGCGCCAGCTTTCCGGTTCCTGCAGTCCTGTGCGGACCCAGACGCAGAGGATGGCCGGGAGTATTCCCAGCAGATAGGCGGTGCGCCATTCGGTGCCGACGGCCAGTCCGGCAGCTGCGGCCAGCCACAACCCGGCAACACTGGTGGCATGAAAAATACCTCCGGCCTGAGCCCGAGCGCGGGCTGGGAAGACGTCAGAAACCAGAGCCGCTCCGACGGCCCATTCGCCGCCCACGCCCATGGCCACCAGAAACCGCAGTGCCCCGACCTGTTCGATGCTGGTGGCAAAAGCGGTCAATCCGGAGAACAGCGAATAGAACAGGATGGTCAGGGCCATCACCGGGCGTCGTCCCCAGCGATCGGCCAGTGAGCTGAACAGCCAGCCGCCCAGAGTCCCGCCCAGCAGAAAGACTCCCAGCAGCCGTTCGCCCCACAGTCGGATCAGGGGGGCATCAGGTGCGACGTGCAGCAGTTGCGGCAGCATGTCGGCGCGAGTGATATTGTAAAGCTGGCCTTCAAAGGCATCGAAGACCCATCCGAGCGAGGCGATGGTGAGCACGGTCCACTGATACCGGGTGATGCCGTGATACCAACGTTCCGTGCTGAAGCTCATGAGCAGGACTTCCGTGCTGATGGTCGGGGATTAGTGTGGTGCGGCGAGGGGTTGTGACTGTCCGGGTGTGAGTGCGGCCTGTTCGGCGGCAAGGCACAGCCGGACGGCTTTCAGTCCGTCACGGCCGTCGGCGTGCAGCGGTTGTTCGCCGCGAACGGCATCGCACATGCGGGCGATTTGCTGCTGCAGTTCGAAGATTTCTCCGGCCGGACCACCGCAGTCGACCAGCCACGATTCACCGGTAGCGGCTGACCCCTGTTTGAGAAAGAACTGGGGGGTGGTGGTGCGATCCATGATGCCGTTCCACGACGCCCACAGGGATCCTGCGGTGCCCGTGATTTTGACTGTCTGATGGTGTTCGAATGCTGCGAGTGTCTGGCTGATGACGGACCAGGCTCCGCCGGGAAAATCCAGGATTGCGGTGAAGTTGTCTGTCAGCAGCGGTCGGCCGGGATCGCGTGAATTGGAGCGTGCCTGAACGGCAGTGGGTTCCCCGAGCTGGCTAAGATACCAGCGGGCGAGATCAAAGAAGTGGATGGGTTCTTCGAGGATCCAGTTGCCGACGCGGCTGCGGTCGTAACGCCAGCCGGCGGAGCCCTGTCGATAGGGTCTGCGGAAGAGTTCGATGAGGCAGTACTGGGGCGTACCGACAGCGCCTTCCTGAATCAGCTGGTGGACTCGCCCCCACAGCCTGGACATGCGCAGTTCGAAACCGATGGCGAGCAGTTTTTTTGAGGCATCAGCGGCAGCGAGAATACGGTGGCAGTCGGCTTCACTGGCTGCCATGGGTTTTTCGAGCAGGACGTGATGATTGTGCTGCAGTGCGGCACAGGCAATTTCGGTGTGCAGGTGGGTGGGCACGACGATGTCCACAACATCGATGTCGGGGTTGGCGATCAACTGTTTGTAGTCGCCGGTGACGGGGATGTGCGGGTACGCGGAGGCAGCGGCGGCCTGGGACTGCGCGGAATTGGCAGCGATCATCACCAGTTCCGCGCCGGGAGTTTCCGCGAGGGCGCGGGCGTGGTGCGAGCCCCAGGCTCCGTAGCCCACCAGTCCGAAGCGAACGGGTTTGTGGGCGGTGAAATCAGCGGTCATGCGGTTGGTTCGATGGGGGCCCGTGTGGCGGGTCCTGATGCAGTACGGAAAGGAAAGGTGCCATGGGGTTCAGCCCATGGCACCGGCATGTGTGGTCACGGACAGGTCAGCCAGCGGTCAGGCAAAGAATTCCATGACGGCATCGTTCTTGACCATTTCGCGGGGCTGATTGAGGTGATTGTAAACGGTGCGGCGGGGGTACAGGCCAACTGCGTGGTAGATGCTGGCCAGCAGTTCGCCGGGGTGCACGGGGTTTTCAACTGGTGCGGAGCCGGTTTCGTCGGACTTGCCGTGCACATAACCGCGTTTGGTACCGCCACCGGCGATGAGTCCGGTATAGCAATAGGGCCAGTGGTCGCGACCGTCGTCGCTGTTGCTGTTGCCGGAGGTGCTGACGCCGCGTTTGGGGCTGCGTCCGAATTCGCCGACGGCGACAACGAGGGTTTCCTGGAGCAGTCCGCGCTGGTCGAGATCTTCGAGGAGTGCGGAGAGTGCGGCGTCAAGCATGGGAGCGGACTGGCGCTTCATGCGATCGCTGAGCCCGGTGTGAACGTCCCATGAGTGGTTGTCGCTGTTGGCAACTTTGGGCCAGTTGACTTCGACGACGCGAGTTCCGGCTTCGACCAGTCGGCGAGCCAGCAGGCAGCTTTGGCCGAAGGTGTTGTTGCCGTACTTTTCGCGAAGTTCAGCGGATTCGGAGGACAGGTTGAAAGCTTCGCGAGCTTTGCCTGAGAGGACCAGTCCGAGTGCCTTTTCGTAGTACTCGTTCAGGGCGTACTGCTGAACGGCCTTGTCCATGCTTTTCATGCCGGCGGTGATGGTATCGCGGAGTGATGCACGGCGCTGGAGGCGGTCGAGCGGGACATCCTGACGGAGAGTCAGGTCATCGACGCGGACGCGTTCCATCTTGGCCATGTCCATGTCATCGCCGGATGGGTACAGGTAATAAGGGTCGAAGGCGCGACCCAGAAACCCGGCCGTGCCGGCTTTGCCAATGACGTTGCTTTCCTGCAGCGGTCGCGGCATCATCACAAACGGCAGCATTGGAGCAGCCAGTGGTTTCAGCCGTACGATATTGCAGCCGAAGTTCGGGAAGTCCTTGGGGCTGGGTGGTTCGAGCTGTCCGGAGGGGCTGACGTTATCGGCGGTGTAGCCGGTCAGCATCTGATAGATGGCAGCGGTGTGGTTGAAGAGTCCCACGGGGGTGTAGCTGACAGAGCGAATGAGCGTGGCGCGATCGATCTGCTGCGCCAGTTTCGGCATCAGTTCGGTGAACTGGATACCGGGCAGTTTGGTGTCGATGTTTTTAAAGACGGAGCGGACGTTGTCGGGGACATTGGTTTTGGGGTCCCACAGGTCGAGGTGGCTGGGGCCGCCCTGGAGATAGAGCATGATGACGCTTTTCGCGGCGCCAAATCCCTTGCCCCCGTAGCGCGCTTCTTCGTCGCTGATTTCGGCCGCACCGGCCGCTTTTTCCAGAAGAGTGGCAGCGCTGAGTCCGGCGATGGCGGAGCTGCCGACGCGGAGAACGGCGCGGCGGGAGTAACCGTCGCAGGTGTCTTTGCCGTAATTTCCTGGAATCACCAGCATGGGAAGTTGTCCTGTGGGTGGGTTGAGCCGGTCTGCCCGACGGGTTGGGGGTGGGCGGATTCGGCGTTGGTGGCGGGGAACCTGTAGAGGATTGAGCGTGTCAGTCTACGGTGGGCATTGGGAAAATCGCAATCGTCAGTCAGTGAAAATCGGCATGTGGCGGGAATGTTGTGCGGGGAAAAGGGGTGAAAAGCTGAGTGTGCGTGCAGTTTTGCGGGGCCATGCACCGCGGTTCTGGCGGGTGCAAAAGAAGATAGCCATATCTTTTTCTGGGTGTCGTTGATGGCAGCCGGTGTGTGGTGTTGAGTCGGGGTTTGGGGGGATTTTGGTATTTTGGGGGAAAATTCTGCAGCGACGAGTGGTTTGGGGCCGAAGGGGTGAGGTTTACGGTCTGCCGGAATTCTCGAAAAATCCCAAGACTTGTTCCCGGGAGTCCGGGTTGTTAGAATTGGCAGATTGCGGTTTGGTGCATGCCGTTCGTCATTGCGCGAATTTGTGTTTCACAGGAAGCAAACGAAGTGCCCTCAGCCAGTCCTTTGAGCATTAAAGAGTTTTTCGAATCCGACAATCTGCTGACCCTGGACCAGCTGCAGCAACTTGAGTATGCGGCGGGGACATCGCAGTTGACGGAGATTCGTCAGGTCGTTGGCGACCTGACTCGCCGCGTGGAAGCGGGCGAGAAGCGAGAGTCTGTATTAGCGCGAGCGGGAGTTGGCGCTTATGTGCTGTCTCGTCAGTCGCAGGCTGATCGTCTGCTGGCGGCGGTCAGTTCTGACGGAGTGGCCTTGTTTGCTCACGGCCAGTGTCTGACCTCCCTGGGTCGACCGGACGAAGCGGCGGTCCGATTTGAAGCGGCTTCCCGACTGGGTGTTGACCCGGTGGGTTGTGCGTTGCGTCGGGCTGGAGCGATCCGTGCGGCCGGTCGTGTGGATGAGGCAGAGAAGCTGTTGCGCAGTGTGGCGGCATCTGCGGCCAGCCGTGCTGAGTATTCCTTCCAGATGGGCTGCATCTGGGCGGACCGTGGTGATTCGCTGACTGCGGTCGAGTATTTCGAGCGTGCTGTGGACATGGATCCGCATCATTCGCGGGCTTTGTTCTGGCTGGCAGCCGAGAATGCTCTGCGGGGCAACGACGAAGAAGCGGTTCGGCTGTACGAGCGATCTCTGTCGCGTCCGCCGTTCTACATCGGGGCGCTGCTGAATCTGGGTTTGTTGTACGAGGACCGCGAGAACTATCAGGCGGCGGCGTTCTGTTTCCGTCGTGTGCGTGAGTATGACCCGAACAATCAGTTTGCCGAGCTGTACCTGAAGGACATCGAGGCGACTCAGGGGATGTACTACGACGAAGACCATGCGAAGCAGGAAGCTCGCATGAAGCAGCTGCTGGGACGTCCGGTCACGGACTTCGAACTGTCTGTTCGCAGCCGCAACTGTCTGCAGGCCATGAACATCATCTCGCTGGGTGATCTGACCGAGGTCAGTGAGCAGGAGCTGCTGGCTGGCAAGAACTTTGGCGAAACATCGCTGATGGAGATTCGTGAGCTGTTGCAGGCTCATGGGCTGCGGATCGGCCAGAATCTGCACAAGATTCATTCGCGCGAGCACATTGTTGATCAGAGTCTGTCTCCTGAAGAGCAGGCGATGATGAACAAGCTGGTGACGGATCTGAACCTGTCCGTGCGGTCCCGCAAATGCATGTCTCGCCTGAACATTCAGACGGTTGGACAGCTCTGCCAAAGGACTCCGGACGAACTGCTTGCCAGTCGCAACTTTGGTGTAACATCTCTGAACGAGATTCGCGAGAAGCTGAAGGAAGTTGGCATGCGTCTGCGAAACGACTGACGATGCTGACCGTGATTTCGTAACCCGGTGGTGTAATGGTAACACAGCAGATTTTGGTTCTGCTTTTCCAGGTTCGAGTCCTGGCCGGGTTAATCAGTTTCAGCCGGGAAAAACTGGTTCGGCGTTAAGACCCTTAAAGACCTGCAGCGATCAGCTGCAGGTCTTTCTTTTTGGGGAGCCCGGGGGGGACTCTGCTGATGAGATCCGCGCCGTAAACCGGATCGGTATGCTGATCGGGGCCTGGTGCTCAGTCGTGAGAACGCAGGAATCGCATCAGAGTTACAGAGGACCAAAGTACCTGAGGCTCAGAGCAGCCAGCGTCCGAAACGCAGAGGCAGGATTCGGCAAGACAGGCTAATCCAGCACCTAACGAAATACCTTGCCGTGCATGTCGTACAGGCCAAATGCGTTTGGAAGTTTCTGTGCCACCTGGTGCGCGTACTGTTCGTTCCGGGAGTTTCCGCTCCCGAGGATTACCCCACCCACCACGCATAGTCACTCAGCACCGCCGCATCATCGCCAAAACCGAAGGCCGTATTCGTGCCGCCGCGGCAGGCATATTCCCACTCGGCTTCCGTCGGCAGCCTGCAGGTCTTACCTTCCCGGGCACTGAGCTTTTTGCAGAACGCCACAGCGTCGTGCCAGTTGACGTACACAGCCGGGTAGTCATCGCCTTCCTGCACGTGTTTCTGGCCCTTCCAGGGCTTGGTTCCCATGACTTTTTTCCACTGTCCCTGAGTCACCTCTTTGGGCTGACTTGCACCCTGCTGAGCCGCAGCAATAACGCTGCAGCCAGCTGACAGAGCGACACACCGCAGCAGCCGGAAAACCCGCGTCGTCAGCCTCGCCATCGAGACAGCAGTCTTCAGAAACCGGACCGAGAAAACGGCAGTGCGAATATCATCGTTTTGCTCGCAGTGAGTCAATCGGTCCCCCCTGCTCTGCCCCTCCCTGCCCCGGTGACAGCGGCGAAGCAGTTGGTTTTCGCGATGACCGCTGGCACGCGGCTCGTGCTGCAGAGCTGAGAACTTGTGTGCATGTGCACTTGGCATTGCCGGTCGGTCGCTGATGTTTTGGCGGCCGGACTGGGCGGTTGGGTTTCCGGCTGATTCCGCAGATGGTAGTCTGAGGCAGTGCTGAACAGTTTTGAAGTGCGACGTGGCGTGCAAAGTTCTTTAACGCAGGCTGATTGGGTTGGGGAGCGGCAGTGATGAGTCGTCTTTGTTTGCTGATGGCAAGTCTGAGTCTGCTGACGTTTGTGGGTGTTGTTTGTGGTGACGAGAAGCCTGGAGAGCCGACTGCTGTG
>SXXK01000432.1 GCA_005791255.1 Planctomyces sp. | reverse complement strand
TCGCGTTATTCCGCGGATCCTGCGACTCGAGAGCAAAACCGACCACCCAGCGATGCCCCCGCTGAGCCCCCAGCTCGGCCAGTACGTCCGAAGTCTCCGTCAGCTCCAGAACAATCGGCTGACCCGTCTTGGTGATTTTCCCCGACACTCGCTGCTTCGGTCGATAATCACAAACCGCAGCAGTCGCGATCACACCATCACATTCCGGAAACAGTCGCACACAGGATTCACGCAGCTGATCCGTCGTCTCAATACGATGCACACGACAGCCGGCGGGCGGAGCCAGCTCGACCGGGCCTGTAACCAGCTCAACCTCATGCCCCGCACGCAAAGCCGCTTCCGCCAAAGCATACCCCATCCGACCACTGCTGGCGTTCGACAGAAAACGCACGTCGTCGATGTACTCGCGAGTCGGCCCGGCGGTAATCAGGATTCTCATCAACCACACCCCGCCGAACCGGACAGAATCCGCTCCATCGCCTGCACAATGTCGGCCGGTTCGGACATTCGCCCCATGCCCGTACGACCGCAACTCAGCCAGCCCTCACAGGGACCCACCAGATGCACGCCGTCCCGCTGCAACTGCTGCACATTTCGCTGCACCGCCGGCTTCTGCCACATGTCGCAGTTCATCGCCGGAGCCACCAGCACAGGACAGGTACAGACCAGCAGGGTCGTACTGAGCAGGTCATCGGACAGACCCAAAGCCAGACGAGCCAGCGTGCGAGCCGTTGCCGGGGCCACCACCGCCAGCTGAGCTCGATACGCCAGACCAATGTGCTCGCCCTGGAAATGCTCCTGCGCACGAAACTGCTGACTGTGAACCGGACGACCCGTCAAAGCTTCAAAAGTGGCCGGCCCGATGAACTCATGAGCCGACTCGGTCAGTATGACACTGACCCGCGCTCCACGCTTCACCAGACGACTGCAGAGATCGGCAGACTTCCACGCCGCAACCCCGCCGCTGACACCCAGCAGAATCTCGCGATCCACCAGCACGTCCGACATGGCTCGGTTTTCCTCCGCCAATTCCGCCAGCAGACAAACTTACAGGATGTCCGCCCCTGGACCACCGTCATCCGGCATCATCTGATCCATCTTGTCCACAAAGGAAGACGTGTCATCAACCGCCTTCACATTGCCCGATGTGTCCAGATAAATCTTGTCCTGCATAATCTCAGCAACCACGATTTCCATCAGGTTGCGAGTCTGCAGGTCAACCAGCGGTCGAGCCCCGCGATTCAAAGCCACCATGCGCTTCTGAATCAGCGACGACAGACGGAATCGACCACCCACCTTGCGAACAATGTCATCTTCACGAAATTCGTCAAGCATTGCGAGCCTTCTCCTCCGCTTTCAGTATCTCACAGATCTCGGTGACCGCATTTTCCAGCCGGTCATTTACCACAGTATATCGATAGCGTTCAGCCTGCTGCAGCTCCTGTGCCGCCGTTGCCAGCCTGCGCTGTATGACCTCTTCAGATTCCGTTCCACGACTCCGCAGACGACGCTCAAACTCGGCCGCCGAAGGAGCCCTTAAAAAGATCGTAACAGCATCCGGATACTGCTGCACCACACGCAATGCCCCCTGAACGTCAATTTCCAGGAATGCCCAGCCCCCCTGAGCCCAGGCTCGGTCCAGTTCAGACCACAGCGTGCCATACAGAAATCCCGAACTGAATACCTCCGCATGCTCTATAAACGCATCACCCTGCAACCGCTGCAGAAACTGATCCCGAGTCAAAAACCAGTAGTCGTCCCCGTCCACTTCACCCGGACGGGGCGGGCGAGTCGTGGCGGAAACGGATTTCACCAGACGCACCGGAGCAGACTCGACCAGACGACGCACAACCGTCGTCTTGCCGCTGCCACTGGGCCCTGACAGGACCACAATCCGCTTCCCCGTCTGCTGTTCCATCACCAACACAACCCAGTTTCCGAAACCTGCCACCACACAAACACACACCACTCATCACTCAACGTTCTGCAACACCTCACGCATCCGCTCAATCGCCGCCTTCATCTCCACAACAGCCAGCGAAATCGGGACATGACTCGACTTCGATCCCAGCGTGTTGATCTCCCGAAACATCTCCTGACCAATAAACTCCAGCTTCCGCCCCTGTGACGTGCCACTGCGACACAACTTCAAAAACTGCTCAATGTGGCTGCGCAGCCGAGTAATCTCTTCGTTGACGTCACTGCGGTCCGCAAACAACGCCACCTCGCGAATCACATCCGACTCGTTCACATTCACCGCACTGTCATGCAGCAGCTTCCGCACTCGCTCCAAAATCCGATCCCGAAAATCCGTGACAACTGCAGGAGCCAGCACAACAACCCGATCCACCTCCGCCGCTATCACCTCACACTGACGCTCCAGATCACGCTGCATCGATTCGCCCTCAGTCCGGCGAAACTCCTCCAAATGATCCAAAGCACCACACAAAACCCGCTCAATCGCAGGCCACAAACCACTCAACTCCTCGTCAGAAAATTCAGCCTCACGCACGACCCCAGGCAATGCCAGCAGCTGAGTCAGCGAAACAGCCGATGAACCGTCCCGCTCCAGGACCTGCAACTGATCCCGATATGCCCGCAGCACATCCGCATCAATCCGATACTCACCCTGCCCCGAAAGAAAACGCAGCCGCAATGACACGTTGAGTGTCCCGCGAGCAATCCGGGAACGAACCAGCTTCTCAATCTCTGACTCAAAACGAGACACCGTTTCCGGCATCCGCACCGACAGCTTCAGATAGCGGTTGTTGACAGACTTGATCTCAGCACTGAGATGCACGCTGTCCGTCTGCAGCGACGCATATCCAAACCCCGTCATACTCAGCAGCACAGCGATCGCTCCCAATGAAAAACCAGATCACATGGGGGCAGCAGGAGCCTCGGCGGGAGGAGCAGCCGGGGCCGCGGGAGCAGCCGGGTCAGCAGGAGCTGGCTCGGTTTTCGGCGCATCCACCGGAGCAGGCTCGGCAGGAGCAGGCTCGGCAGGAGCAGGCTCAGCCGGGGCCGGTTCCGCTTTCGCAGGCTCTGCCGGGGCAGGCTCTGACTTCGCCGGTTCCGCAGGAGCAGTCTCGGGGTTTGTCGGTTCCGCAGGAGCTGGCTCAGTCTTCGCAGGTTCAGACTTTGCCTTGTCAGCATCAGCCTTCGCCTTGGCAGCCTCCTCTTCGGCCTTCGTCACGTTCTCGCCCTCCGAGAACCTGCTGGACGTTGTGGCTTCCTGCTTCGCCTGAGACCGCATGAGCATGCCCAGAAAGCCGGCCATCACAATCCACGCCACCGCCAGACCAATCGTGATCTTCGTGAACACGTCGCCCGCGCGAGTTCCAAAGGCGCTCTGGCCACCCATGCCCCCAAAGGCACCCGCCAGACCACCGCCACGCCCACGCTGAATCAGCACAAGCAAAATCATGAACAAACTGACCGCCGTCAGCAGGATTGTCAGCAGGTAAATCAGGAATGTCATCTGAAAAATAACTCCCCAGCACACCAGCGGAAAATAACTTCACGGTAAACACGAAAAGACGGATCGTTGTCCGTCTCTCCGAATACGAGCACCCCGTTATACACTGGTGTGTTCGATTTGAATTCAGCCAGACAGCTTGCGGGCTGCCTCAATGATCGGCACAAAAGTCGAAGACTTCAGGCTGGCACCACCCACCAATGCTCCGTCCACGTTGGGCTGCCCCAACAGAGACAAAGCATTATCAGGCTTCACACTGCCACCGTAAAGGATTCGAGTTTTTTCGGAAAAGTCGGGATTATAGCGTCGAGACAGCCATTTGCGAAGATGTTCGTGGGCAGATTCGGCCTGTTCCGGCGAGGCCGTGACACCTGTGCCGATCGCCCATACCGGTTCGTAAGCAATCACAATCCCCAAAGCCTCAGAATCGGAAATACCCGCAAAGGCACCCTCCATCTGACGGTCCAAAACCGCCTCTGTCTGACCACCCTGCCGCTCAGACAACTGCTCCCCAACACACAATACCACCGTCAAACCACCCGCAATCGCCGCCCGCACCTTGCGATTGATCACCACATCCGTCTCACCCAGAATCGCTCGACGCTCACTGTGACCAATCAGCACATACTGACACCCCACGTCACGCAGCATCTCCACCGCCACCTCGCCCGTAAATGCCCCAGGTGACTCAAAATACACGTCCTGACCACCCAGACGCACCGCACTGCCACGCAATGACTCACCCACAGGCAACAAATAAGGATAGGGTGGGCAAACGAGCACCTCAACGCCGGCCTCCTCTGACGAAGCCACCGCAGACAACTCCGCCGCCAATGACACCGCGGACTGACGCACCGTGTTCATCTTCCAGTTGCCAGCCACCAAAAATCGACGCATCACCCAATCCCCAATCCAGACCAAAAATCAACCAGACAACCAATCGCCGCAACTGAGAACTGAACGCTCAGTTCCCCGCCTCCCCACGCGGATACGAGCCCAGAATCTCCAGACGATCCGGAGGAATCGATTCCAGATCCTTCAGCGTTTTCTTCACGCGAGTCTCGGAAACGTGGCCCTCAAAATCGAGGAAAAACAGGTATCCCACCTCCGGCTGACGCAACGGAAATGACTCAATCCACGTCAGATTCACTTTGTTCTTCCGGAATGGCTCCAGCGCCTCACTCAATGAACCCGGACGATGCGGAATCTGCAGCAGCACCGCCGTACGGTCACTGCCCGTCGGCTCCGCAACAGCATCACCAATCACGGCAAAGCGAGTCACATTGTTCTGATTGTCCTCAATGCACTCCGCAATGATCGGCACATCATAATGAATCGCCGCCTGCCGACTGGCCACAGCCGCCACGTTCGGCTTGTCACGCGCCAGCTGAGCAGCAGTCGATGTACTGGTCACCTCAATCAGCCGCGCCTGAGGCATATTCCGCGATAACCAGTCCCGACACTGAGACAATGCCTGAGGCTTGCTGTAAATCTCTGAAACCTCACTCCGATCACATCGCGCCAGCAGGTTGTGATGCACATGCACCAGCACCTCGCCACAGATTCGCAGGGGCAGGCGAGTAAACATGTCCAGAGTATCCACGATCCGACCGTCCGTACTGTTCTCAATCGGAACAATCCCGAAGTCCACGTGCCCCCGATTCACTTCCTCAAACACAGTCGCAATCGTACTCACCGGCACCAAATCCGCCGACTCGCCGAAACGAGTAATCGCGGCCTGATGAGTAAAACTGAACTGCGGACCCAGATAAGCCACCCGCAAATGCTTGATCCGCTGCCGTCCGGCACTCAGCATCGGACGAAAAATCGTCTTCAGCTCCGCCGATGTCAGCGGACCCTGATTCACTCGCTCTATCATGCTCCAGACCAACTGCTGGTCCAGATCATTGAACATCGTTCGCGAAGGCTGCTGAACCCCCTTCATCTTCTCCAAAAACAATGACACCCGACGGTTCAGAATGCCCACCAGCTGCTCGTCCAGACGACTCATCTCGATCTCGGGAGGCAACTGAGCATCACCGGGATTCGGACGACCCGGAAGCCGCGGCGGCGCAGGCGCTGGACGAGACACCGCAGGTCGAGCCTTCGCGGCCGCCACTGGAGCCTTCTTGACCACTTTCTTCACCGGTACCTTCGCTGCTGCTTTCCTGGCCATTCCACTAACCAGCCTTCCCGAGTCGCGGCAAAACTCATCCAAGCCCGCCGCCTGATTTCTGCTCCTCGCAATCACCCAACAAACCCGCAAATTCTCGCAGACTTGTGAACCCAAGCTTTTAGTCGTGCACGTTTTAGGTGTCAAGCGGGGGCCACCACTCGTCCGGATTCCTGACAAAGTCGGTCACTTTTCCCCAACTCAGACACCCTCAATAACCCGCAAAGTGCCAAAGAGGCAGCCCGCACTGCCGGCAGACACCGCACAGGCCATTGCCAAAATGGCATTCCAGCCAGCTTCCAAATACCCAGCCTGCCAACTCCGCACCCACCAGCACCCCAGCCGAACACCCGCTCCACAACACCACGACGGCCACCCCAACACCCCGCTGACACCCTGAATTTCAACAGCTTTCACCACACCCAAACCGGCAGCAACACACCCTGCCGGCCCGCAGATTCACAACGCAACATCCCGTCAGAAGTCAAATTTTAAGCGACTGGTACAAGACGTGCACGACCGACAGCCAGCGTGCGTTTCTGACATCTTTCCGGGAATACACACCGCAAACGCCCGCAGACCACTCAAAACAACGGGGCACGCTCGCGTGACCCAACTTCTCTCCTTTCTGCTGACAAGGATCTCGATCATGGCTGTCTCCGGAGAAAAAATCATCGGCATCGCCCTCGGCACGACCAACTCCGTCGTTTCCGTCATGGAAGGCGGCGAAGCTCGAGTGATCGCCAACCAGGAAGGCAGCCGCACCACCCCCAGCATCATCGCCTTCACCACCAAAGGCGAAACACTCGTCGGTGAACCTGCCAAGCGCCAGTCGGTCACCAATCCCCAAAACACCCTGTACTCCATCAAGCGGTTCATGGGCCGACGGCACCGCGAAGTGGAATCCGAAGAGAAACTGGTGCCCTACAAGGTCGTCGGTGCCGCCGCCGACTACGTCAAAGTCAACGTCCACGGCAAGGAATACACGCCGCCGGAAATCTCCGCACTCGTGCTGCGAAAACTGAAGGAAGCCGCCGAAAATCACCTCGGTCACAAGGTCAACAAGGCGGTCATCACGGTCCC
>SXXK01000431.1 GCA_005791255.1 Planctomyces sp. | reverse complement strand
GCTTTGCGTCCGCAGTGGCAGACGGTTTTGATTTCTGAAAGCACATCAGCCCATGCGAGGAGGTACTGGCTGCCTTCGAAGAGAGCCCCCTGGAAGTCGGTGCGAAGGCCGTAGGCCAGCACTGGTACGGAATCGTCATCCGCGATGCGGCAGAGTTCGGAGACTTGTCGGCGAGTGAGGAACTGTGCTTCATCAACAAAGACGCAGGCGATGGGCGTCCGGCGGTGCTGACTGCGAAAGATTTCGAGGAGCGAGTCGGTGTCATTGAAAGGGTGAGCATTGGCTTCGAGGCCGATGCGTGAAGCAATTTTTCCGAGCCCGTCGCGGGTATTCAGTCGCGGTGTAAGCAGCAGCGGCTGCATGCCTCGTTCGCGGTAATTCCATGCGGCCTGCAGGAGTGTGGTGGATTTGCCGGCGTTCATGGAGGAGTAGTAGAAGTAGACTTTCGCCATTCAGCGACTCTCCAACTCGCCGTGGAGGGTGAGGATCAGGTTTCGCCGGCCTCCGCGGTTTCTGTGTTCGCAGAGGCAGATTCCCTGCCAGGTGCCGAGGAGCAGTTTGTGATCTGCGACAGGAATGGAGAGTGAGGCTCCCATGAGTGAGTGTTTGACGTGTGCGGGCATGTCGTCAGGCCCTTCGCAGGTGTGTGTCCAGCGGGCATTCTCGGGGGCCAGCTGGTTGAGGGCCTGATTGAGGTCCGTGCGGACATCCGGATCAGCATTTTCGTTGATGGTCAGCGATGCTGAGGTGTGCTGAATAAAGATGTGCAGCAGACCGACTCGACAGCGCGTCAATTCCGGCAGTTCCTGGATTACACTGGCGGTAATCAGGTGGCAGCCGCGAGGCATCTCGGGCAGCAGAAGTTGCCTCTGAATCCAGACTGTCATGGCTGCAGTTCCCTCCGAGACCAGCCCGATCAGTCACCTGTGGTCGGATTTTCGGTATTTGCGGAGCTGGTCGGGTTTGTGGGGAAGGGGCGTGGTCCCAGAATCTGCTCGATCTGTTCCCTGACCAGGTCTTCGGATTCCAGCAGAGCGCGGACCAGTCGATCCATGCGGTCACGGTACTGAGTCAGCAGTTCGATGGCCCGGTGTTCGGCTTCCTTGATGATTCTTTGCACCTCACTGTCGATCTGTCGAGTCGTTTCTTCGCTGAATTCGCGATAGGTGTGCATTTCCTTACCGAGGAACGGGTGTTCTTCGGACTGTCGGAATGAGACGGGCCCGATAATTTCGGACATGCCCCAGCGTGCCACCATGCGACGTGCGAGTGAGGTGGACTGTTCGATATCGTTCTGCGCACCGGCGGAGTATTCGTTGAAGATCATTTTCTCAGCGGCTCGTCCACCCATCATCATGACGATGCGGGCTTTGAGTCGTCGTTCGCCGAGGTTGTGAATTTCACTTTCAGGCATGATGAGAGTGACACCGAGGCTTCGACCGCGAGGCACTATTGAGACTTTGTGGACGGGGTCGATTCCTTCCTGAGCCCATGCGAGGACAGCGTGTCCGGCTTCATGCCAGGCCGTAAGTTCCTTTTCGGACTGTTCAACTTTTTCGTCGCGCGGGGCGCCCATGGTGACGATATCGATAGCGTATCTGAAGTCGGTCATTTCAACGCGTTTTTTGTTTTCGCGTGCGGCCTTCAGGGCGGATTCATTCACCAGTTTTTCAAGTTCTGCACCGCTGAATCCCATGGTGGTGCGGGAGAGGACTTCAAGGTCGACATCATCGTGCAGTGGCACTCTGCGAGTGTGGACTCGCAGTATTCCGAGTCTCCCTTCGCGTGCGGGCAGGTCGACGGTGACATGACGATCAAACCGCCCTGGCCGGAGCAGTGCCGGATCGAGCACATCATGGCGGTGTGTGGCTGCCAGCACGATGACGGTCTCACCCTGCTGGAAGCCGTCCATTTCGCTGAGTATCTGATTGAGTGTTTGCTCGCGTTCATCGTGACCGCCACCGACCCCGGCTCCGCGGACGCGGCCAACGGCGTCGATTTCATCGATACAGACGATGCAGGGAGCGGCTTCGCGTGCGGTTTTGAAGAGGTCTCGAACGCGAGTGGCTCCGACGCCGACGAACATCTGGATGAATTCGGAGCCGTTGATTGAGAAGAAGGGGACTCCGGCCTCACCCGCGGTGGCGCGGGCCAGCAGCGTTTTTCCGGTGCCGGGAGGTCCAACGAGCAGCACGCCTTTGGGGATTTTGGCTCCGAGTCGCGTGAAGCGACCTGGGTCGCGGAGGAAGTCGACCACTTCCTGAAGGTCCTGTTTGGCGGACTTCAGTCCGGCGACATCGTCGAATTTTGCGGATTTGTCGTTCTTTTCGAACCGCCTGGCGGGGCTGCGAATGAAGCCTCCCATCATCCCGCCGGCACCGAACGGATCGGCTGAGCGGCGCATCATGTTCCACATCAGGAAGACGAAGAGCAGTGGCAGGAGTACCCAGAAGACCAGATTACCCAAACCCACATCGGTGACGGGCACGGAGTTGAACTGCACGCCGCGTTTCCGCAGTTCCGGTTCCAGTTCCGGCACCTGCACTGAGGGCAGTGCTGTGTTGAACTGTTCGACCAGTGTCCCGGTGAAGCCCTCCGGCGTTTCTGCGGGAATCTGTTTCCAGCGACCAATCAGCATCTCACCGTGGAAGGTCACATTGCGAACCTGATCCTTCTGCAGCTGGGTGTAGAAGAACGAGTATGGGACGGTGTTGCCGTGATTTTTTGGCAGACTGGTCCACGTAAAGATGGAGACGAGGACCGCCGCCACGAGCAGGACCAGCGTCATGGAACTGAAGTTGACCCTGCGGGGGTCGCCCCCGGGAGGGTTTTGGGGCTTTGGGGTACCGGAGTTTCCGGGCTTGCCTGAAGAATCACTCATGAATCGGACGTTCCGATGACCTGATGGAGAATTTCGGGAATTCCGGGGGAGGTTATCCGCAAACGGATGCTCTCGCAATTCAGTTGACTGTTCAATACCGTATCCGGCAGGCAGCGAATTCCAGGCGGGAACCTGCGGGGGACACTGCGGTTCCGGAAAATCGGAGTGTTCGAGGAATTTCGGTGATGGTTTCCGTCGGCGGGATTTTGGGGGCTGATTGTGTTCATGACGGCGTTCGTTCCGGAATGGTCAGGAGATTTGTGAGGAGTCAACAGTGATGTCTGAGCACCGGATTCGGCTGGCCGGACCGTGGCAGTTTCGGTTGTCCGGGCAATCCGGGTCCGGGCGGTCTGAACGACTGCCGCTGTCAGGAGCGGGGGTGACCGGAGCTGCGAAAGTTCAGCTGACGCGAGGATTTCATGCTCCGCCACGGCTTTCGAGTGATTCGCGGCTGCGACTGGCGTATGTGGGGAGCGGGCAGTTTGTGGTGCAGTTGAACGGCGAGGTACTCGGTTGTTCGTCAGAGCTGGCGGGCGAACCGTCGGCGGCAGCGTGTCTGCCGGAGCGATGCTGTCGGATTCCGACAGAACTGCTGAAATCGTTTAATGAAGTCCAGTTTGAGGTGGTGGGGGAACAGGCTGAGGAATGGAGTCTGGAGGGGGTGTGGCTGGTGATTTCCGAGCCTTGCGGGCAACCAGTCGATGGTGGTGAATCGTGAAAACCTGGCCGGAGAAGTGACTTGCTGCGGATTCAGTGATAGAATCCTGAGAGGACAGGTGCAGCTTCGGGATCGGCGACGTGATGACAGGCAGGACTTCCATGTACACACTGAAAATGGCCCGGCGAATGCTTCTTGAGACGGATAAGCGTCTGCTGTGGAAGCTGGTCTGGAATCTGGGTGTGCGTGGTTCACTGTCGGTGCTGCGGCATCGTTCACGGATGAAAAAGGGTGTGTTCTTTCCGCCATTTTTGTATGTGTCGATCATCAACAGCTGCAATCTGCGATGTCAGGGCTGCTGGGTGGACGTGGCCCATAAGCAGTCAACGATCGACTTGCCGGCGATGAATCGGCTGATCAGTGAGGCGAAGGCGCAGGGGAATTCCTTTTTTGGTCTGGTGGGTGGTGAGCCCTTCATGCATCCGGAGATTCTGGAGATCATTGAGGCGCATCCGGACTGTTATTTTCAGGTGTTTACGAATGGTCACTTCATCACGGAGGAAGTGGCAGCGCGGCTGCATCGTGCCGGCAATGTGACGCCTTTGATCAGCGTTGAGGGCAACGAGATCATCAGCGATGAGCGACGGGGTCGGAACGGTGTGTTCAGCAAAACTCTGCAGGGAATTCAGAACTGTCTGAAGCATCATGTGATGACGGGGGTCTGTACAAGTCTGGCGAAGTCCAACATCGATCATCTGCTGACCGAGGAGTGGGTTGATCGTCTGATTGAGATGGGTGTGCTTTACACATGGTTTCACGTTTATCGTCCCATGGGGCCGGATGCCAGTACGGAGCTGTGTCTGACGCCTGAGCAGCAGCGGCGTGCCCGTCAGTTTGTCGTGGACATGCGAGCGAAGAAGCCGATTGTGATCATTGATGCGTATTACGATGGCGAGGGTCGGGCATTGTGTCCTGCGGCCAACGGGATCAGCCATCACATCAATCCGTGGGGGGACATAGAACCGTGTCCGATTGTGCAGTTTTCGCGTGAATCGATTCATGCGACCAATGATTCTCGTTCGCTGTTCGAGAAGTTTACGGAATCGAAGTTTCTGGAGGGATTTCGCAGTCTGGCCCAGCAGACGACTCGTGGCTGCATAGTGCTGGAGCGTCCGGACCTGCTTGAGCAGCTGGTGGTGCAGCACGGGGCGAAGGATTCGACGGCTCGCGGAACGGCCCTGAGTGAACTGCGGTCGATGGTGCCGCGAACATCGCAGTATCATCCGGGCCATGAGATTCCTGAGAAGAATTTTTATTACAGGCTGGCGAAGCGATTTCTGTTCAATGATTTCGGTGTTTATGCGGGGCACGATCATCGGGCGACTGCGGCACCATTTCTGAAGCTGGCGGAGTCCGGTGTCGGCGGTTCAGCGGAGCGATCTGCAGGGTGTTGCTCTGAGCAGTTTGTGGAGCTGAAGGCAGAGTGAGGGAGTTGGCCGGCGGAATGCGGCTGATGGCAGGGATGGCGGGATTGAATGGAGTGTGCAGGGATGCGACGTACAGGCTCGGTTGTCGCGGCAATATGGCTGCTGCTGGCAGTGTGCCGCAGCAGTATATGCGCCGGGTTTCAGTCTGAACCCGAAGTGTCTTCGCCGGCGAATGAAGCTGCGGTGCGGCTGATTTCAGAGGACATCCCCGGGGAACTTTTGTCTGCAGCGGCTGCGGTGCGTTGTGCGGCGGTCCTGGAAGACGCGTGTCTGAATGATGTCGCGGCAGTTGGTCGGTACTGCTGGGCGGTGGGTGATCGTGGAGTGGTCTGTGATTCTGAGGACGGGGGGGGGACCTGGCGAACGCGTGCCCTGCCCTTTGACTGTCGACTGACCAGCGTGTGTTTCCTGACGAATCGGCGGGGCTGGATTGCGGGGATTCAGTCGGGCAGTGACGCATCCGGGCATGGTGTACTGCTGATGACTCGGGATGGTGGCGAGTCCTGGGAGTCGGTGAGTGGTGCGGCGCGATCTTTGCCTGGGATTTTGCAGGTCCGGTTTTTCGGTGGCGAGGAAGCGATCGCGGTGACTTTGCCATCGTCAGCGGAACAGGGAGCGACTCTGTTTCGCACGGTGGATGGTG
Organism: Planctomyces sp.; assembly: GCA_005791255.1. Classification (GTDB taxonomy): domain Bacteria; phylum Planctomycetota; class Planctomycetia; order Planctomycetales; family Planctomycetaceae; genus SXXK01. The sequence continues at coordinate 16,164 of SXXK01000431.1, read as the reverse complement.
GTGACGTTTGGGAGCCTCAGACTGCGAATCAGGCGGGCTCGTTGTGGCTGGCGGCGGGATTCAGCGGTGTGGATGAGGGGATCCTTGGGGGATTTCGCCAGGGGCTGGGTGTACTGACTGCGAGTGAGGCTGTGGTTTTGCAGCAATCGGCCCGTGGCCTGCGGAGTCTGCGAGCGGTCTCGTGCGGGGGTGACCAGTCAGGCTGGGTGGCCGGCGATGGCGGTACGATTCTGCGGACTGAGGATGCGGGGATCACGTGGGCGGCTCCGGAGGGTGAACTTCCTCGGGATTCTGCGGACCTGTTTGACATTCGGGCGATTTGCCATCAGGGGGCTGTGGTGGTGGCGGCCGGTGATCCGGGGCAAAAGCTGCTGTATTCGGAGAACGGAGGTCGTTCGTGGCAGTTTTCTGAGCTCCCGGCAGCGGGGAGGATCTGTCGAATTCGGCGGCTTGGGAGTGCGGGTTTTCTGGCGGTCGGGAGTTTCGGTCAGATTTTGATGTCGGCTGATGGTCGAGCATGGGAGTGCGTGCGGGGTGCCGGTCGACATGCGGCGATACTGTCAGTCGGATCGGGGACGCTGGCCGGGCAGTCGTGGCTGCTGCTGGCCGGCCTGGCGGCGGACGGTGGCCTGCGGAGTGTGGTCTGGCAACCGGCGATCCTTGAGGGGCGTGAGACGGCCGAACGACTGGTACAGGAGCAGGAGTGGCTGGGGCCGGCGACAACAGCGGCTGTCGGGAGCGGGGATTATTGTGCGGACTGGCAGTTTTCTGTGAACGATCGATTTTCTGATCTGACAGCTGAGCGCCTGCTGGAGATCTGGGATCGTCAGACGGATGGCCGTGCGGAGGATTTGCTGACGCTGCGTCTGGCGAGGCAGATTCGGTGTTATCGACCGGTGATTATTGTGATTGAGTCCGCTGGCGAGGATGACTGTGTGGGCGAGGTGCTGCGGCGGCTGATACCCCGGGCGGTTGAGATGTCAGCGGATGCTGCGGAGCCGCGACTGGCGGCAATCGGCATTGAGCCGTGGCGTGTGCAGCGAGTGATTCAGCGACGGCCGATTGGACGAGTTTCATCTGTGGTGTTTTCTGCAGCGGATCTGCTTCGCAATGAAGGCACAACGGGTGGGTTACTGCAGCAGGCGGCACTGTCCATTCGCCCTGCGGTGAAATTCGGATCGGGGCTGTCTGAGAGCGTTGGTGACGAGGCTGCCTACGAAGTGATTCTGGATGCCAATGGTGAAGGTTCGGTGAAGTCGGCGTTTGCCGGGCTGGGGGAATTCCTGACACCTGCGGTGAGGCGACAGCGGACGAGTTTGGACCGGGATCGGCTGCAGCGAGCGGCGACAGCAGTGCGGCGGTGGCGACTGGAGTCGGGTGTGCTGGCTGGTGCTGCGAGCGCGGAGAATTCTGCGGAGTCATTTGTGGCGGGTCTTGAGCAGGCCGGGGTGGAGCTTCCGGAGTCGCTGGCGAAGCTGCAGCTGACTGCGGCGGCCGCGGCGGGGCTGACGCGGGGTAATTTGGAGGGGTGGCTGGCGATTCAGCAGGAATTGATTCGGCGTTTCCCTGGGACTCCGGAGGCTTTTGCTGCGGCTGAACTGCTGGTGCTGGCTTATGGATCTGCGGAGCTGCAGTTGCTGCGGCGGTCCGAGCGGAGCGCTGAGAACGCAGCGGCTGGGGGCGTTCCGGAAGGCGGAGCTGAAGCGGGGGGGCTGCAGGTTCGGCCGGTGGTGCAGCCGGCGGCGGCGTCTGGATTTGGTGGTCAGCGAACAGCGCAGGCGGATGCACTGAGGGAGCTCTGGGATGCCAACGAGCGAACAGCCTGGAGACTGCTGACGCAGCGAGCGGACGGAGTTGTGGGTCGGGAGTCTTCGCCGGCGGCAGTGCTGCGGCATGCCGTGACTCTGCGTCGTCAGGAGCAGTTCGGAGCCGCAACGAGCCTGCTGGCCGGGTTGTCGGGCCGTTCGGACGTCTGGGGCACCTGGGCTCGTTCTGAGCAGTTGCTGACGCAGGGGGGGAAATCAGATCAGTTTCGCCAAATGGTGCTCACAGCTTCAAAATCCATGCCTGTGCTGGACGGGAAACTGGCTGAACCGATCTGGGAAGCGGCCGAGGAAGTGCGGCTGGTCTCGGACGACGCCGGGGAGCAGGCTGAGGACAGTCTGGTGTTGCTGGCGTGGGATGAGCAGTATCTGTATCTGACAGCCAGAATACCCCGTGCAGCTGGCGGATCGCGAGTTGAGCTGGCGGAGAATCGATACTACGACGAGCCGCATGCAGACAGGGATCGTCTGGAGATACAGCTGGATACGGATCGCGATCTGTCCACAGCGTTTCGTCTGTGTGTGGACGAGAGTGGGCGAACATCGGAGAGCTGCTGGGCACTGTCGAGCTGGAATCCGCGGTGGCACGTGGCCGTTGACCAGGAGGATTCCGTGTGGCGTGTGGAGGTGGCGATTCCAGCGCGTGAGCTGGCTGCAGGGGGAATCAGGCCGGGTGCTCTGTGGGCGATTGACGTGCGTCGGCATTTGCCGGGCAGAGTCGACCAGCGTCCGGAGGCAATGGTTTCGGATTCGCAGGCGCGAACGCTGCTTGTGCGTTTTGCCCGTGATCGATGACAGCGTTGCTCAGGGTTGTTGCACAGGAACCGGCTGAACGCGAATCAGTCTTGCCGTGGGTTTTTTCAGGTCGACGATGACTGGCTGCGGGGTTTGTGCGGCCGACAGATTTCCTGCCTGATCACGAGCGGTGAGTCGAAAATAAACAGCGGGCGGCATACCTGGTCGGATCGCCATTTCGTAACTGTTGCGATTTGGCTGCCAGTCAAACACTGGAGTCCACGGCCCGGCGGCAGCAGCGGCATATTCAAGGCGTACGGAGTTTTGCGCGGGGTGGGCCTCGCGAATCCGCCATGCGAAGCGGACAGATCCCTGTCCCTCGCTGCGAACGTCAGGCTGAGCCATTTCGATGGCGGGCGCGGTTTGATCAACGGTGATGATGATTTCCGGCGGATCACCCGGCTGCGGTGGAATCTCGCTGACACCGACTCCGTTTCGAACGCGGACAGCAAAGCCGAATGTTCCTTCGGCCATGGCATCAACAGAGAAGGGGCTTTTGCGGTCGGCATCGGTTCCATACCGAAACCACTGTCGACCGTTGTCTTCTGTTACGAAGAGATCAACGGCACTGATCCCGGACGGGCCCACGTCATCCACCTGGTACTCAATATCGAAAATTCGATTGCTGACCATCAGGGATGTCCCGGCAGCCTCGCCGTAGCTGGCATCGACGGGCCGGGGAGGCGTTGATACTGGCGGGACTTCCGGGTTTCGTGCAACGATTGGACCGGGCAGAGGCTTCGATTCAGGTGCGACGGACGTCGCCGGCTGTTGCGGTACGACGGGGGCCGGCAGCGATCGCGGTGCTGTTCTGCTTGCGGGCATGGGCTCCGGTGCAGGTTCCGGCTCCGGTGCAGGTTCCGGCTCCGGTGCAGGCTCCGGTGCAGGCTCCGGTTCCGGTGCAGGTTCCGGCTCCGGTGTGGCTTCCGGTCGTTCAGCAGGCCGTTCGGGCGACTTTGCGTAGGGTGACTTGCTGTCCGGGGATTCTGCGGGCTGTTCGTAATCGCTTTCCAGCTTTCTGCGAGCCTCACCTTTGTTACCGGCTGCATCGACGATGGAAGCGCGAACCTGAACTGCACCACTGTCCGGGAAGGGAACGGTTGTGGTACCCGCGACGGCGGGTTCGGTTTTGAGTCGCGTGCGAATTCCGCTGCTGACGTCGGTGACTTCGATGAGCAGTGATTCCGGCACGGCACCCGGATCGTCTGTTGACCAGTTGATGGTCAGCATGCGTTCGGATTCTTCGAGGAGTTCCAGTTTCACTACTGGTTCGGAGCGATCAACCTGAATCTCCAGTTCGGGCGGGCTGCCTTCGATGGGGGCCAGCAGAGTTCCATTCGCGTCCGTCATGCGGATGGCGAAGGAATAAATTCCGTCCCTTGGGGCAGTGAAAACGAAGGCGCCTTTGCTGGCCGGGGCGGTTTGTTCGCGTTCCCAGGTTTTGCCGCCATTCTGAGACTTGTAGAGGATGGCCTGACTGTTGGGTTCCTCGCCTGCTTCCACGTCAACTTCGAAAGGAATTTCGAAGCGGTAGGAGTTTGTGATGAGTCGCTGCACTTCATCGGCTGAGGCAGCCGTTGAAGAGGCGGTCGCTGCCAGCAGCAGAACTGCTGCCGCAGGCCGGCGGCAGAAGAAATTCTGCCACAGTGCTGATGATTTCACGACGACATCCTCCGGGCAGGGCTTCGAGTTCGGATCCGTGTGGAGACGGTTGCCGGACTCAGCGAACAGCGGAACTGGCAGGTTTTGTAATGTTCTGCCTGGACCCAGGTCAAGCGCGCGGCAATTCGGGCGCACTCCTCCACAGGAGGCATATCGGGAGGATCGAGGTGAGGACTTCAGCCGTTCGCAGGGATTACGCCGATCGGGAGAGTTTTTACCATTGGGGGGACAAAAAAACAGTCCCCCGACTTCCTGTGGGGAAATCGGGGGACCGGGGGGGCTGCGATGACCGCGAGAGGGTCAGATACAGCAGGCTTTTCTGGCGTGTCGAGTCCGTGGGGCGTTTTCGTGGCAGCAGGCTGCCGGCTTCCAGACCTTGCATTCGACTTCCTTTTCGACCATGTGGCAAACCTGAACTTCGACTTCCTTCTTTTCGACTTTGTTTGTGCAGACAGCGACGGTGCAGGTTTCTTCAACGGGCACCATTTTGCTGACATGCACCTTGCGAGTGCGGGTTTCCGGCTTGCAGACGGTCACGTGGCACTTTTCCACAACTTCTTCTTCAACCTGTTCCGTCACCTGCACCTTGCAGGTGCGAGTTTCCGGCTTGCAGACGGTCACTGTGTACTTGCAGGGGACTGTTTTCTGCACGTATTCGGTGTGGTGTACCTTGCGAGTGCGAGTTTCCGGCCTGCAGACGGTGACGGTGTGTTTTTCCTTGACTTCTTCCGTGACGTGCTTTGTGACGCACACTTTGCGAGTGCGAGTCTCGGGCTTGCAGACGGTGACATTCCAGGTGTACTGCTCTTCTTTGGTCTGGCACTCGTGTACGCAGTATTCCACTTCGGTTTCGACGAGTTTGGGGACCCACACGCGGCAGGTGCGGGTGGACTTGCGGCAGGGGCCGCAGGCAACTTCCACGGTGCGTTCTTCCCAGTGTCCCTGATCCTGGCACACTTTACGCGTTTTCTTTACGGGGACCATCTGACGGATCGTGCGAGTGCCCATACGCTGTTCCTGAGTGGGAACCAGCACTGTGAAGGTTTCTTCCTTTTCTTCCACGACCGGCTTGCAGACGGTGCGGGTGATTTCGCGTTCTTCCGTGGTCGGAACCATAACGGTGTAAGTTTCTTCAACTTCCTTCGTGACGGCTTCGCAGACGGTTTTTGTGCTTTCGCGTTCTTCCTGAACGGGGATCATGACTTCGTAGGTCCGTTCCACTTCGCGAACGACCGGTTTGCAGACTTTGCGGCGAATTTCGCGTTCTTCGGTGACCGGAACCATCACGGTAAAGCTTTGCTCAACCTCTTCCGTGACGCATTTGTGGACGGTGCGAGTGACCTGACGATGTTCGACCACGGGGGTGCAAACTTCGACGATTCGCTTTTCTGTTTTCATTTCCGGCACGCAGACTTTGTGCATGACGGTTTCCCATGTTCCGTTGCAGGGAGCGGCAACGGGGGCACAGCCGGTGTTGCAGGGAGCCGAGCAACAGTGGCTGGTTTTTCTGCCGAAGCAGCCGCCGGCTTCGGCCGAGGCCGCCAGCGAGCAGGCCAGAACGAATGACAGAACAAGACGCATGCGGAAACACTCCTACAGGACCGAAGAGCAATTACTTCGGGGTGCGACGCCGGGCTGCGGGAACCATTCGCCGCAGTTTGCCCCGAGCTGTTTTTTTGAGCAGAACCAGTTTGACCGGAAAGCGGTTGCAATCAGCCTTGACAAAAGCGCGGAGCCAGGTGTTATTCGCAGGTGGTCGGGTGTACCGTATTTGGTGACATTTCCCGGCACTTGTCGGGAGCTTGTGCTGTCAACGCAGGTCCCTTTGCTTTCCTGTAATGCGCTTCTGTTTCAGGCTGTTTCAACATCTTATGGTGTGTATCCTATTCATTTTAACTTGTGAATGCATGGGTGTGGAAAAAAAAACGGGAATTGCGAAATCTGCCTTTTTTTGCCCTGGGAGGATTGCAGAGCCAGCTGGTGCGGGTGGGAAAAGCCTGCGGTCCGAGGAACCGGTTTTTCTCCAATTCCGGATTCACCCGGGCCATATACTTTGTGAGCGGGTGAGGGCGGTTTAGACTGGGGAGCCGGATGAGTTTCTGGGGTTGGGGCTGAATCGGCAGTTCTGCGGAGAATGCGGGCGATGCGTTTTTGTCTGGTTGATCGAGTTTTGTCCGTGGTTCCGGGTGAGTCCATTCAGACGGTGAAGCAGGTGTCGCTGGCTGAGGAGTATCTGCAGGATCATTTCCCGGGATTTGCGGTATTTCCCGGAGTGCTGATGGTGGAGTGCATGGTGCAGAGCTGTGCCTGGTTGTCGCGTGTGACTGATGATTTTGCGTTCAGCACGGTACTGTTGAGGCAGGCGCGGGCCGTGCGATTCAATAATTTTCTGAAGCCAGGCGAATCACTGCTGGTGTCCGCGACTCTGAAGTCGTCCGGTGTGGGTGAGAGCGAGTTTCTGGTTTCGGGTACGGTGAATGGTCAGTCTGCTGTGAGTGGTCGTCTGCTGCTGCTGAAGCAGAATCTGGCTGAGCGGAATCCGCAGCTGGCGGACAATGACGAGCGTTTGAAAGCGGCGATGCGGGATTTGTGGGCTCAGTTGTGGGTGCCTGCATCGGCTGCGGCCAGTTGACGCAGTTCCTGTGGATCAGTGTGTCAGGGGTGAATGGGTTTGGTGTAACGACGGATCCGGCAATGGTTGTCGGGGGGATGAAATTTCGGAATCGGTCTCCGGAAGGCAGAAGACAGAAGGGCGCGGGCGATGACGGTTGCTGGACGTACGGCGTTGGTTACTGGTGGCAGTCGTGGAATTGGGCGTGCGATTGTGGAATCGCTGGCTCGTGGCGGAGCCAAAGTGGCATTTGTCTACAATTCGAACTCAGCGGCGGCGGAGGCTGTCGCGGCGGCTTTGCAGGCGGAAGGCCATGAGGTGTGGGCGATTCAGGCCGATGTTCGTTCAAAGCCTGCGGCTGACAAGGTTGTGGCTGACGTGGTTGAGAAGTGGGGGCGGCTGGACATTCTGGTGAACAATGCCGGGATCATTCGGGACGGGTTGCTGGCGATGATGGATGCTCAGCAGTGGCAGGACGTGATTGACACGAATCTGACCAGCGTTTTCAACTTCTGTCAGGCTGTGACTCGTCAGATGATGTCTCAGCGGTACGGCCGGATCATCAACATGTCCAGTGTGGCAGCGGATGTTTCGAATCCGGGTCAGGCAAATTACGCCGCCAGCAAGGGGGGCGTTGAGGGATTTACGCGGTGCATCGCCACTGAGCTGGCTCGTCGGGGTGTGACGGCAAATGCGGTGGCTCCGGGGTTTATTGAAACGGACATGACGGTGGCTGTGGTGAACGCTGCCGGCGATGAGATCAAGAAGAAGATTCCGGTGCGTCGTCTGGGTCGTCCGGAGGATATTGCGGGAGCGGTGATGTTTTTTGCTGCCGACGAGTCGTCGTATGTCACGGGGCAGGTGTTGAAAGTGGACGGCGGACTGACTCTGGGCGGCCTGTGAAGGGGTTTGTGGCTTTGGGAGGTCTGAAAAACTTTTTCGCTCCTTTCCGAAGTCTCGCGTTTGGGGAAGCTTCCCGATTTTGAGGAGTTTTTCTGCCAAATTGGCAGAGATTGTGATTAGTGGTTGGTTGCCGGGCAGGAATGTCTGGAAGTGGATTGGTTTTCCGGCAACAATACGGAGTTTGGGGACAAGCTGGCCAGGGGAGGCTGGTGAGTTTCCTTGGGGCCGTTGATTCGGCTTCGGCTGTTCGAAGCTGTTGCTTTGACGGCAACTGGGTGCCTGTACTGAATCACGTTGCCGATTCGGAACGGGCTGATTTGGATTGGCGACGTCGGCGGGAGGCTTAGCCTTCGGCTCAGGAGAAACTGTTCGATGCCCTCTGAAGAAGAAATCCTGGACAAAGTTCGCGGGACACTGGTGGATGCACTGGGTGTGGACGACGACGAGGTGACACCAACGGCAACTTTGATTGGGGATCTGGGAGCTGAGTCGATTGACTTTCTGGACATTGTGTTCCGTCTGGAAAAGTCATTTGACATCAAGATTCCTCGTGGCGAACTGTTCCCTGAGAATCTGGCATCAGCGGATGCTGGTTTTGTGGCAGGGGGCAAGGTGACCGCAGAGGGACTTGAGGAACTGCGGCGCAAGATGCCTCATGCGGACGTGGAATCGTTTGCGAAGGACCCTGTCCTGAGCAGGATTTCGGATCTGTTTACGGTGGGTATGATCGTGCGTTTCATTGCGGCCCGTCTGAAGTAGAGCGGACTGGAAAGTTTCGCTTTGTTTTCGGGCGTAGCGGTCGGTCCCCCGGGGCTTGTTTCGGGGGCCTCACTCTGATCGGCGGGCAGTTGCATGCGCTGGTATTGGATAGATCGATTCATCGAGTTTGAATCCGGGAAACGTGCGCGTTCTGTGAAGAACGTATCGCTTGCTGAGGAGCACCTGCACGATCATTTTCCGGGTTTCCCGGTGATGCCGGGTTCACTGATGATCGAGGGGATGGCTCAGACCGGGGGCATTTTGCTGGGGGAGCATTTCGGGTTTCGCTACAACGTGATTTTGGCGAAGGTTCCGAAGGTGGTGTTCCACAGCTGGGCTTGTCCTGGCGACCAGCTGATTTACTCCGCCGAGCTGCTGGATGCTCGCGAGGAGGGTGGCAGTGTTTCGGTTGAGGCAACGGTGGGTGACCGTTCGGTGGCTTCAGCTGAGATTGTGTTTGCCCATCTGAAGACTGATGATCCGCAGTTCAGTCGGATTGACCAGAAGAACTTTGTGTTTCGGATGAATCTGCTGGACATTCTGACGGTGGGTAAGGCGGGTTCGGGTGCAGCCGGGGAAGTTTCGGGTGCGGACGGACGGCGTGGGGAGGCTGTGGAATGAAGCGTCGCGTGGTGGTAACTGGTCTGGGGGCTGTGACGCCCCTGGGCAACGATGTTTCGACGATGTGGCAATCCCAGCTCCAGTGTCGGAATGGTGTCGGCCCGATTACGCATTTTGACGCATCAAATTTTCCGACGAAGTTTGCTGCCGAAGTGCGGGGCTACGACTTTGACTCGCAGGTTGAGAATCCGGCTCGATTTGCGGATGCAGGCCGGAACATTCGATTTGCCATCGGGGCGGCTCGGCAGGCTGTGCATGATTCCGGCATTCACGACTCGCCCGGCTTCAACCCTGCCCGATTCGGCGTGTATTTGGGCGCGGGGGAGGGGCAGCAGAACTTTTTGCAGTTCATGTCGCTGGTTTCTGAGGCTTATCGTGATGGTCGGATCGACCTGCGGAATTTCACTGAGAGTTTCATCAGCCGGATGAACCCTCGGTATGAACTGGAACTGGAGCCGAACATGCCGGCGGCCCATTTGTCCAGCCTGTTCAATGCTCAGGGGCCGAATCTGAACTGTCTGACTGCGTGTGCGGCCTCCAGCCAGGCGATTGGCGAGGCGACTGAAATTATTCGTCGTGGTGAGGCCGAGATGATGCTGTCGGGCGGTGCTCACAGCATGATTCACCCGTTTGGGGTGACTGGTTTCAATCTGTTGACGGCGTTATCTGAGCGGAATGATTCTCCGCAGACCGCGTCGCGTCCATTTGACCTGAACCGCGACGGTTTTGTGCTGGGTGAGGGTGCAGGCATGCTGCTGCTGGAAGAGCTTGAGCATGCGAAGTCGCGTGGAGCGCGGATTTACGGTGAGATTCTGGGCTACGGCTCGACCGCTGACGCTTATCGAATTACCGACATTCACCCTGAGGGGCGTGGTGCTGTGGCGTGCATCAGGATGGCTTTGCAGGATGCGGAGCGAAATCCTGAAGAAATCGGCTACGTGAATGCTCATGGAACAAGCACTCGCGTCAACGATCAGGTAGAGACGATGGCTGTGAAGGGTGGTCTGGGTGAGCATGCGTGGAAGACGCCGGTATCCAGCATCAAGAGTATGATGGGGCATTTGATTGCGGCTGCGGGGGCCGTGGAAGCAATCACCTGTCTGCTGGCCATTCGAGACGGCGTGCTGCCACCGACAATCAACTACGAAACTCCGGATCCTGAGTGCGATCTGGATTACATCCCGAATCAGCCTCGCGAGACTCGCATCAAGGCCGCACTGTCGAACAGTTTCGGTTTCGGTGGTCAGAACGTGGCACTGATTCTGGGGGGCTTTGCTGGCTGATCCGGAATCTTTAGAGCGATTCCGGGCTGGTGGTGCAGGAAGGGGGGGATCGAAGGCTGCAATGTCTTTGATTCGGATGGATTCTGTGTTGGTACCTGCGGTTGGACCGCGGAGACGTGCTTGACGGATCCTGAACAACTCGATGGATGCTCACATCGCAGCTGGAGTGTTCCCCTTGATCTGGCTATATGCTGTACTCATACTGTGTGCCCTCGCGGTACTGGAGCTGCTGGCAACGAAGCGTTTGCTGGTGCCTTCCGTTGCGGGTTTTCTTGAGAAGGCTCCTGCCTTTCGGGTCACCCCTGGGCAACCTGATCGGCGTGCTCAGGCGGTCGAATTTCGCACGGCAGACGGGCTGACGCTCAGAGGCAGCGTCTGGAATGGCGATCAGGCGGAGGCGACTGGTCTGGTGATGTACCTTCCCGAGATGGAGGGCAACCACTGGATGGCTCCGCAGTATTGTGCGGCCCTGATTGAGGACGGGTATGCCGTGTTCTCCTTCGATTTTCGGGGCCAGGGCGAAAGTGAGCATCCGGCGGGCTATTCTGCCAGTCACTGGATGACGGAACTGGAGATGCGGGATGTCAGTGCGGCGATGGATTTTATCGAGTCGCATCCTCGCCTGAGTACTCTGCCGATTCTGGTGTTTGGTGTCAGTCGTGGCGGAGTGGGGGCATTGCTGACGGGAGCTCGTTATCCCAGGGTTCGCGGAGTGATCGCGGACAGCGCCTTCGGCACCCTGACGATGATTCGATTTTTTGCGGATCGATTTGCGGATCTCGTGCTGCCGCGGTGGCTGTATCGCCTGGTTCCGAACTGGCATGTTGAGCGAACGCTGCGGCAGGCAATCGCCTACAGCGAGCAACGCAAGGGTTGTCGTTTTGTGCACCTTGAGGAAGAGGTGTCCGGGCTGGAGTCTGAGAGCGTGCTGTTGATCTCAGGCAGTGCGGACACCTATGTATCCCGAGATGTTGCTGAGCGGCTGCACCGTCTGGTAGGTCAGGGGGCGCAGCACTGGATCGTTGCCGGTGCGCGACACAATATGGCCAGAAGCGTCCGTCAGGCTGAATACGATCGTCGTATTCGTGAGCATGCCGCGATTTGTCTGCAACCGGCGGTCATATCGGTGGACACGCTGCTGCGACCTGGTGCGGCGGCTGTGTCACAAGCTGGCTGATATGCCGGCCGGCAATGCCCTCAAAACTCAGAAAGCTCTGACAGTGTGAGCCCTGCCAGAGCTTTCTGATGCGGAGGAGGATCGATCGCTGTTCAGTCGAACAGTGAGGACAGTCGGAAGGCCGGCTTTTTGGCAGGGCTGGTGGTTTTCACAGCCGGCCGAACCATCGTGCGGGGTGCACTCTGAGTGCTGACAGCCTTTGTGGACTGTCTGGGCTGAGCCGCGGCGACTTTTTCTGCGGCCTGTTTGGTGGCAGCGGAGCCGGCAGAAGGGACTGGCCGAGGTGCCGTGACGACAGGCCGCGGTCGTTCTGCAGGACGGGGTGCTGGTACAGCAGCCTGTGTGGCGGAGGTGGCCTGCCGGCGAGAGGGAATTCGTACAACCCCTTCCATGCTGTCCGTTCGGGAGTTTGCAGCGTGCAGTTGCTGGACGTGGTGGTGAATCACTCCGGGCTGTCCGGGAGCCGGACACACACGATTGTGGAACAAAGCTGGGTTGGGCGTCGGTGGGATCATCCCAGGTTGCGGCTGCCAGGAGGGAACTTTGTGCAGGTAGTAACCGGACTGAGCCGTGTCGCTGGGATTTGCCACGATGGGGTACTGGGCCGTAAAGCCACCGCCAGCCGTACCATACGGCTGGGCTGGCAGGATTTGCTGATACTGCGCCCAGTTGTAATTGACGGGCATATTGACCGGCGGATTGTATCCACCGTCGGGATAGATCTGGAATCGGCTGAGCGGACAGGACGGGTTATTGCATTGTCCTGCGTGCTGCTGACCGTTCTGGCAGTGCTGGCAGTTGCTGTGGCTAACAGTCACAGCCTGAACCTGAGCCGTTCCGGCGGGCTGCTGAGCCATGGAAGAGCCTGCAAATGTCAGTGCAGTGGTGACTGCAAGGCAGGCTGCTGAGAACATCTTCATAACGCCACGCTCCGGAAAAAGCTGTCTGATCCATTCTGGAATCGGTTGAGAAGCTCCATTCTTCCCTGTTCAGTCAATACGTCACATTGTCTGGCAGTTCACCAGGTCTGGAACTTCATACGCTGCGGAGCCGTCTGGGGATTCCATGTACCAAGTGTTGTGATGCGGCTGGAGGGCATGCCTGAGCTGTAGTTGTACTGGTAGTTGACATTCGGGGCCGTCGGGACGACCACGGGCAGCCCATTGGCACCTGTTGCATACAGCTGCGAGTCGGCCGGGTTGACATAACCCGGATTATCCGCATACACAGTGTGATACTTTCCAAAGAGTGGCAGGCCTTGTCCACAGTTTCCTGACGGAATTGCCCAGCCGAACAGACAATTGCACAGTTCGTTTCCGGCGTGAGCCGGGCCTCCGTAGGGGCCGGAATTCCATCCACTGTGTGAGGAAGAATGTCCGGATCCATGCTGGCCAAACAGTCGGCCACCGTTCCCGAAACCACCGTGACGGGCGTCATTCGGGTGAGTTGGGCGGTAGATCAGGCCGTTTCCGTGTGCAGAACCATGACCTGTTCCATTGCCACTGCCGTCAGCGTAACCGTGGCCATTGCCATGGGCCAGTCCGTGACCGGAACCCGGCTGGCTGCCGTAGCCGCCACCGGCACTGCTGCCGTGGCTGTGGCCGTGGCCGGCACCATGATCGCTGGCGGAACCATTTCCGGCATGATTACCGGCTCGGTTCCCGGAACCGGCGTGGCTGCCTTTGGACTTGCCGCCACCGAAAAGTCCGCCCCCGAGCAGCCCATTGCCACCGAAGAGACCATTTTTTGTCCGTCCGCTGGCGTGTCCGGATTCCGCGCAGGCATTGGGATCGTGTCCTTCTCCGCACGGCCCGGCTCCGGCGGCTTCGCCACAGGCCTTTCCGGCGCCGCCTTCGGCACACGTTGCTCCGGCACCTGAATCTCCGCAGGGGCCACCCTTACCGCCTTCGGCACAGGGGCCACCCTTGCCGTCTTCGGCACATTTGTCGCCGTTCAGGAAGGCTGTCTGCTGAACAGATGTCGCACCTGCTCCATGGGCTCTGCCCCGATTGGGAATCCGTACGACTCCTTCGTCATCGGCGGAGGCGAGGCCTGCCAGGGAGGCAAGACATGCGGCGACTGTCGTATGCAACATCAACTTCGGGGAAATCATAAGCCACCTGAGCGGAGTGAGAGCTATGGGAATGGGCCGCTGTGAAACGGGGTGTGATCTGTCGGGCAGTTCCGGATCAGTTTACCGGGGGCGTGAAGAATGCGAACGGGCTGATGGAAGAGCGATACTTCACATCCACCTGGGTGCCTTTCAGCTTCCAGTTTTCCTGAGACCAGACACCGAAGGGCGTCACGAACCAGCCCCCGTTTACTTCGTAGTAATAAGGTGGGTACAGGGCTTTGTACTGGTGTGCGTAGAGCATTTCGTGGGGCTGCAGGGCCGGGTTTGCTATGACGGCACCGCCCATTTGCTGCGGGATACCAGCGACAGGAGCCGGATACAGGCTGGCGCCGGTCTGGGGATATCCCGGCAGCGGCTGAGCTGGGCCGGCGGGAGCGGGAGCCTGCTGGACTCCGGCGTAGCTGGCTGCTGCAGTCTGGCGAGCGGGCACGGCTGGTTCGTAGGTCTGCCAGTTGCGTCCGGGGTGAACTGGAGTGCTGGCACCATTTCCCGGGGCTGCAGCACTGAAGTACTGGGGACCAGTGACGGTGCTGGCGTTGGGCACGACCGGTGCCTGTCGAATCGGACGGGGCTGTTCGGCCTGTTCGGTGGCGGGCCTGGCGGCTGGAGCTGGTGCAGAGACCGGCCGAGTGGTCGGTTTGTTGTCCTGCGGACTGCCGGCGGTCCGGCGAATGGAGACGGCCTGTTTTTCAGCATCGCTGACGACGGCTCGTTCCACGCCGGGCTTTTGGGGCTGGCTGCTGCGGGCTTTTGCCGGAGCACCGCTGTCACCGCGGTTTTTCAGCCAGCCCATGATGCCCTGCGGTGCCGGCTTGTCGGAGGATTTTTCCTGGGCTGGCAGGCTGCCTGCTGCCAGCACACCGACGGCCAGTGCGACCAAACTACTGCGTAACATTTCGGCCCCTCCATGGATCGCCCAGCGTCGCTGTATCAGAACTGTTCGGAATCCTTCCGAACCTGAAAACGACGATTTTTTCAGGGGAAAAGGCGGTCTGCGCGCTGCCCCTGGAATCTGTTCTGACTAGTTATTCGGCCGGCCTCGAGCGGCGTGATGAATCAATCGCACGCCTGTCTGCTCGGGAAAGGCAGCAGAACACCTGTTCGCCAGATATCTTTCGCAGTCGGGAAAGTCTGCCTGGTTTTCCTGTTTTCGCAGTTTCCTGCGGGCAGTCGATCTGGGGATTTGTGGCTGGATTGCCTATGATTCGTCGGCGGCTTTGGCCGACGGGTGCGTGTGTGTGGAATCCGATGGAATCAGCAGGCAAAGGAAGCCGCAGTGGCTCGCAGAAAGACGACTGGCAGGGGCAATGGTGCAGGTGCTGCGGTGGATCCGGAGGCCAGCGTGCAGTTTGTTCCGATCAGCGACGAGACACGACGTCGTTACCTGAATTACGCGCTGTCGGTAATCACATCGAGGGCATTGCCGGATGTCCGTGACGGGCTGAAGCCTGTGCAGCGGCGTATTTTGTATGTGATGTTTGACCGTCTGCGACTGACGGCCGACGCGAAGACTCGAAAATGTGCCAAGATCTGCGGTGACACGACAGGTTCGTTTCATCCGCATGGAGAGGTGGCAGTTTATGAGGCGCTGGTTCGTCTGGCTCAGGACTTCACTCTGCGTTATCCCCTTGTGGAGGGTCAGGGAAATTTTGGTTCAATTATGGGTCTGCGGGCGGCAGCCAGTCGTTATACGGAAGCGCGTCTGACGCGACTGTCCGAGACTCTGATGAACGAGCTGCGGTATGATACGGTCGATATGCGGCTGACGTATGACGCTGCGGATCAGGAGCCGGTGATACTGCCAGCGCGATTTCCGGCCCTGCTGGTCAACGGCTCATCGGGAATTGCGGTTGGGATGGCGACCAGCATGCCGCCCCACAATCTGGTCGAGGTGATGAAGGCTGCTGTGCACCTGGTGGAAAACCCGGACGCCTCGGTGGCTCAGCTGATGCGTTTCGTGAAGGGCCCTGATTTTCCGCTGGGGGGACGGATCGTGACGGATCGGGCACAGTTGCGGGAGATGTATGAAACGGGTCGCGGTTCGATTCGGATGCGTGGTGAGTGGAAGTTTGATGAGGAGGGCCGTCGCCGAATTGAGAATCGGATTATTATTCATTCGATTCCGTATGGTGCTGCCACGGGTCCTCTGATGACGGAGATTGGGGAGTTGATAGCCGCTCGCAGGCTGCCGCAGCTGGAGTCGGTCAACGATGAAACGAACGAGGAGAACGGGCTGCGGATAGCGATCGAGCTGAAGCCGGGGGCGGATGCTGAGGCGGTGATGGCTTATCTGTACAAGCACACGTCGCTGGAGCAGAATTTCAGCTACAACGCGACCTGTCTGGTGCCGGGCGAGAATGGTCAGACGGTTCCGCGGGTCCTGAGCCTGAAGGAGC
>SXXK01000430.1 GCA_005791255.1 Planctomyces sp. | reverse complement strand
GCGTCTGGCACTGCAGGTACGAGCGGCAGAGACATTGCAGCGAGGTCTGGGACTGGGCTGGGCCGCATTCTGCGTCGTGGCCGCGCTGCTGATCTGGCGTGCCACGTCGCGGGGTCAGGTGCTGGTGCTTGTGCAGCGAGTGTCCATGCTGCTGACTATTTCGGGATTAGTGGCCGCAGTGTTCGCGCTGAACTCGGGACTGCAGGAGCTGGGCCTGGTCGGCCTGTACGGAGGCTCGCTGCTGGGTGCGGTGCTGCTGGTTTACCACCGACTGCGAACGGCCGGCTGATTCTCAATGCTGCGGACGAGCTCAGCACGGGCATTCCTGACACCAGGGACCACTCGCAGCGCGGGTTTTTGCCCGAGATCCGTCCGGCAAAAAGACGTCGTTTTTGAACGCCGATTGTGCTTTCTCACGTCAGCTGCAAGTTTCGTCGTCAGACTCGTAACACGCACAGTCAGACAGTCCGCGGGTCGATTTTGACCGAATTTTCGGAAGCACTGAACTGATAAATGCAATTGGAATGGGCCCTGGCGGTTCGCCCGCTTGCATTTCCGCGGTATGCTGCTGTCAGAAGGCGGGCCCTGACAGCCTGCATCTGACCTTCAACTACTGCGGAAGACCACCATGAACCGCTGGAATATGCTGCTGCTGGCCCTGGCTGCGGTTTCTGTCCGACCTGTCCGTGCTGAAGTCGATTATCAGAAGCAGGTACGGCCGTTTCTGGCTGAACACTGCTGGCAGTGTCACGGCGTGGATGAAAAGGATCGTCAGGGAGGACTGCGGCTGGACGACCGTGCCAGTGCTGTGAAGGGTGGTGATTCCGGTTCGCCCGCCATCGTCGCGGGAAACCCGGATGCCAGTGAGATTCTGAAGCGAATTGCCAGCCACGATCCCGACGTCATGATGCCTCCGCCCGCCAAATCCAAACGTCCAACAGCGGCCGAGGCAGACATGCTGCGGCAGTGGATCACTGAGGGCGCCGTATACGAGCAGCACTGGTCGTTTACTCCGCCGCAGAAGCAGGCTCTGCCGACTGCGGGTGTCACCAATCCGATTGATTCCTTTGTCGCTGATCGACTGCGAAAAGAGGGCCTCGACTTCGCTCCGGAAGCCTCGGTCGAAATCCTGTGTCGTCGGCTGTACCTGGATCTGGTGGGGCTGCCACCATCCCCCGCTCAGCTGCAGCAGTTTCGTGAACGCGGGCTGGAAGCTGTCGCGGAAGAGCTGCTCACCAGTCGCGGATTCGGCGAAAAGTGGGCCCGTCAATGGCTGGACCTGGCCAGGTATTCCGATACCAACGGCTACGAGAAGGACCTGCAGCGTGAACAGTGGATCTGGCGTGACTGGGTCATTGATGCAGTTGTTGCTGACATGCCGTGGAACCAGTTCATTATCGAGCAGATTGCCGGAGACCTGCTGCCCAATGCCGGTCAGTCACAACTGATTGCCACCGGTTTCCTGCGGAACAGCATGATCAATGAGGAGGGGGCAATTGTTCCTGAGCAATTCCGGATGGTTGAGATGTTTGACCGGATGGACTGCATCGGCAAGGCAGTCATGGGGCTGACCACCCAGTGTGCTCAGTGTCATTCGCACAAGTACGATCCCCTGACGCATCACGAGTATTACGGGCTGTTCGCTTTCCTGAACGACACTTATGAAGCGCAGTCCTGGGTTTATACTCCCCAGCAGTTACAGCAGTTGCAGGACATTCGTCGACAGCAGGAGCAGCTGGATGCGGCGGTGCGAACGAAGCGTCCGCAGTGGCAGGACGAGCAGCGAGCTTTTGCAGCGGCGACGCTGCAGCAGATTGCTGCCTGGCAGCCACTGGAATTCATCGAGATGGGCAGCAACAGTGGTCTGAATCATCCAACTCAGGAACTCGACCGATCGATTCTGATGAAGGGTCATACCAGCGGTGACGTGTTTGTGATTTCCCGACCGGCGCTGCAGAACGTGACCGGCCTGCAGTTTGAGATTCTGAATCATCGGGATCTGCCGCAGAACGGGCCGGGCCGCAGTCGGGCCGGCACCTGGATCGTCCACGAGCTGGAAGTCTTTGTGAAGGCTCCGGGAGCCGACTGGGCGAAGCAGAAACTGGTGAATGCGACGGCCGATTTTTCAGCTGCTGAGCAGAAGTCGGGCGACGGCAAAAAGACCACGGGGCCGGTCAGTCTGCTGATTGACGGCAGCGACGACACGTCCTGGCTGGCGGACCGCGGACATGGTCTGCGTAACCAGCCTTCGGTGGCAGTGCTGCAGTTTGAACAGCCGCTGAATTTTCCGGAGGGATCGGAGCTGAAGATCGCGTGGCGCATGGGTGACATGCCGGGCTGTGCCCGCTTCAGCCTGACGACGACGGCGGCACCGGCAGCCCCGCCGGTGGATCATGGTGCAGTCCTTGCCATGCGGGTGGCTGAAGAACAGCGGACTGTCGAACAGCAGGCAGTCGTGTTTCAGGCCTGGCGTCGCTCGGTGGCGGATCTGAAGCCCGAACAGGATCAGTGGGAAGCTTTGCAGAAGAGTCTTCCGCAGGCTGGCACCACAGTACTGCATCTGGCAAGTCGTGATCCGCAGGATCCGCGGCGTACCTATCGGCTGGACCGGGGAGAATGGGATCAGCCGCAGGACCCGGTGGAACCTCACGTACCGGCGGCGTTTCATGCATTCCCGGCCGACGCCCCGAAGAACCGGCTCGGGTTTGCCCGCTGGCTCGTGGATGATCGATCTCCGCTGGCGGCGCGGGTGGCGGTCAATCAGGTGTGGCAGGCTGTGTTCGGCAGGGGCCTCGTGGACACTCCGGAAGATTTCGGAACGCGAGCTGCGCTGCCTGAGTATCGTGAGCTGCTGGACTGGCTGGCGGTGGATTTCATGGAACATGGCTGGAGTCGTCGGCATCTGTTCAAAACCATTCTGGCCAGTCGCACTTACAGGCAGTCATCAGCGGCCACAACCGAACAGCTGGAACGGGACCCGCAGAATCAACTGCTGGCCCGGGGTGCTCGCTATCGAGCAGACGCGGAGGTGATTCGTGACATTGCACTGACGGCAGCCGGTCTGCTGCATCCGAAACAGGGCGGCCCCAGTGTGATTCCACCGGTACCGCAGAACGTGCTGGACTACAACTACACGTACCCGGGCTACTGGACACCCGCGGCGGCACCGGAACGGTACAGCCGCGCGGTGTATGTGTTCCGGAAGCGATCGATGCCGGACCCGGTGCTGTCCACGCTGGATGCACCGAACGGTGACTCGGCCTGTCCGCGGCGGGTTCGCTCAAATACTCCAATGGCAGCGCTGGCCGGGCTGAATGAGACGATTTTTGTGGAGGCCGCTCGGGGTCTGGGCTTGCGGATTCTGAAGGAAGGTGGCGGCGACGACGCCTCGCGGGCGCGCTATGCATTCCAGCTCTGCACATCCCGGGCTCCCACGGCGGCCGAACTGGACGCTGTCCTCGAAGCATTGAAGTCCCGCCGGCAGCGGCTGGCTGACGGCTGGCTGAGTCCTCGGGACATCACCACCGGAGATGCGACAAAGCTGCCGGAGATTCCGGAAGGGACAACGCCGCAGGACGTCGCGGCATGGACGCTGCTGGGACGTGTGCTGCTCAATCTTGACGAAACCGTTACCCGCAACTGATCGGTCACTGCAGAAGAACTCAGGAGCAGATGATGCGCGCATTCCAATGGCTGATGCTGTTACTGGTCTGGTCGGTTCCTGTCGTGCAGGCTGCGGATGATGCAGCACAGCGTCCCAATGTACTGTTGATCCTGACGGATGATCAAAGGTGGGACGCCGCCGGGATTGCCGGTCATCCGTATCTGAAGACGCCCGGTATCGACCGACTGGGTCGCGAGG
>SXXK01000429.1 GCA_005791255.1 Planctomyces sp. | reverse complement strand
TTCGGCAAAGGAATCTTCGGCCGGCGGTTCTTCCAGCCCGGCGGGTTTGGAGCGATTGAAGATGTCTGAGACTCCCTCGAACAGTTCCTGCAGTCTTTTCTGATCCTTCGGCCCTCGCTGCAGCGGGCGTTCATTCATTTGTGTGGCGAGATCGCGGACCCAGGCAGCGTCTTCCTTCCAGGACACAGATTCCTGTCGCTGCCGGGCAACCTCAGCCAGTGCTGCCAGAGTGGCCACTTTGGGGGGAATCATCATCATGGAAGAGTTGTAGTTGCCGACAGAGCTGACTGTTTCCTGCAGGAAGTTGCGAATGCTTTTAATCTCTTCGTCGAGGTCTGCCAGCGGGAGCAGCTGATCCCATGAATCACCACCTGCCGCGGCGGCCGGGGCGGGGGTGTCCGGTGAGGGCTGAGCGGGAGTCGCGGGTTCGGTTGCGGGAGTTGTGGCAGCTACGGCCTCGGCGGGCTGTTGAGCGGTTGTCTGTTCACCCATGGCAGCAGCCGGGGCAGCACCATTC
The DNA here is from genome assembly GCA_005791255.1 of Planctomyces sp. Lineage (GTDB taxonomy): Bacteria > Planctomycetota > Planctomycetia > Planctomycetales > Planctomycetaceae > SXXK01. The sequence goes on along the minus strand of SXXK01000429.1, from coordinate 23,358 downwards.
GGGCCACCGATGGCGGTCGCATTGCTGGCCACTTCGTAGGGTTGATCGAAGAAGGCATCCATGGGAACGTTTCCGAACCACTTTTGGCCTTTTTCGTCGGTCCAGACTTCATTGCGTTCGCGTGGTTTGGCGGGGGCTGCGGCTGTGGCTGCGGGCTGAGCATCCTCGGCTGGGGGGGCTTCGGCCCCCGTCGGGGCTGGTGTGCTGGCTGAGGGCTGGCTGCCACCTGTGCAGCCGGAAGTGACGACGGCCAGCGAAAACAGCAGGCCGGTGGTGGTCAGCAGACGCGGCATTGCTGCCATTGGCCGGCGGGCAGACCGGCAGGCGACCGTGTCCGAGCTGTTCTGAGAGCTATTCTGAGCAGTGAAGTGCTGCATTTGAAATGTTCCGGCGTGAGTGAGGCCATGAAGCGACGCAGGCGGGAGAACTTGCGAACCCTTTCTGCAATGTGCAGTGTAAACGTCGATAACAGGTGAGAAAAGACACTGGGGTGTCCGGAGGCCAATTTTGGTTCGGCTGCGGAGTGTTTTTCTGCTGCTTGACGCTCCGGCGAGAATTCGAGACACTGCCAGTCACAGCGACACTGAGGCGCGCTGAGTCAGGGCAGGAATTCATGAACGCTGATCCGCAGGCTGCGAATGGCAACACCGCTCGCACGGACTCGCCAGGGGTGATCTGTTTCAACGGCACTCGAATTGCAAACAAGCGAGTGGCGATGTTTCTCGAGTGTCTGCAGCGGGACGGCTACACGGTGCGTTTGTTTGCGTTTCCGCGGCATCGCTGGGTCCTCGACAAATCTGAACAGCCCCTCGATGTTCGCGGTACCGGGCGATGGTCCGCCCGTATCGGATCGCCTCATCGAAACCGGATTTGCGCGGTCTTTTGTTTTCACTGGCTGGTCCTGCCGGCTGCTCTGCTGTGGAGTGTCTGGTATCGTGTGCCGCTGATTTATGACGAGCACGATTTCTACGAGATGAATTCTCTGGAAGGCACCGGCGGGCGCTGGAAGACTCGGCTGAGCAGTCTCGCGGTGCACTGGACGCATCGGATCTGCCTGCCGTGGGTCACTCTGACAACCTGCATTCACATGGCGGGGGGGATCCTGCAGGATCACTTGCGACGTATGACAGGCAAGGTGCTGGAGATGCACAATTATCCTGCGGCTGTCTGGCGCGATTCTGCTCAGCCGCAGCCGACAGATCAGCCGCTCAGTTTTGTCTATATTGGAGGAGTGTGGCGGGAGAAGGGCGTGGGGGCATCCGCAGAGGCATTTCTGGCGCTGCCGGCCGAGCTGCGAGCAAAAGCGGAACTGCACATCTTCGGGACCGGTGATGCCGAACTGATTCGCTGGCTGCGGGCACAGTCGGGCATCGTTGTGCACAATGAAACTGTGCCGCAGGACTTTCGCCGATTTGTGCAGGGGCGGCGGTGCGTGGGACTGGCTGTCCTCGCAGGGACTCCCCGCTTTCTGCTCTACGGCACAAACTGCACGAAGCTGTGGGAGTACTACGCGCTGGGCATGCCGGTCATCGGAACCCGTGTGGGCGAGTTTCCCGAGCACATTGAAGCGGCCGGGCTGGGGCTGCTGATTGATGAGACGCTGAGCTGGCAGCAGTTACGAGACGCGATGGCGGCACTCGTCAATGCTCCTGAACAGTGTGCTGAGATGTCGACCCGGGCATTGGTTTTAATGCGGCAGGCCTCCATGACGTGGGAAGCCGAGTGGGCGAAGGTCAAAGCCACCGGTCTGCTGCCCGAGGTCCGCTGAACCTCAGGGGACTCCGAGGCGACAGGCCGTGCAATGCTGCGGTGACCTTAGCGGGTTTCAGGGACGGCCGCTGCCCGGCGCTGCCGGAACAGCCACGGCAGCAGTCCGTCTTCGTCGTTGTAGGCGGGATTCCATGAGTTATGTCCGACACCGGGAAGTTCGACGTAGGTGGGATTGCCACCGGCCTTGCGCAGCGCAGCTGCTGCACTGCGGCTGCGTTCCACCGGCACCGCCTGGTCCTGGTCACCATGCACGATCCAGAGAGGGTGATCCTTCAGCCGGCCGACTTGCGACGGATCAGCGGCACCGCAGATCGGGGCGACGGCAGCAAACAGGTCCGGATGTCGAATGGCCAGATCGAAGGAGCCGAATCCGCCCATGGACAGACCGGTCAGATAAATGCGACTGCGGTCAATCTGCTCCTCGGCGATTGTTTTTTGGATCATCTGCAGGACGACCTGCAGCTGGTCACTGGGATCCTTCGGCATTTCCGGATCTCCGGGAGCACTCCAGTCCACAGTCATCCATTTTCGGTCGGGGCGACACTGCGGTGCCAGCACGTAACAGGGGAATCGCTGTCGCCAGCGCGGCTGTGCAAGCTGATCGGGCAGGTACAGCAGCTGCAGTCGGTTGTCAGTCCCGCGTTCACCCGCCCCGTGCAGAAAGACGACCAGCGGCAGTGGCTGATCGGTGGTCAGCGGTTTCAGCAAACGGTAACGGAAGGTTTCCTCGCGATATTCGCCACCGGTGAAAACGATTGACTTTTCGGCATACGCGTCTGCTGCTTCCACTTTTGTCTGCTCCTGCTGGGTTCCGCCCACCACATGGTCCCGCCACAACCACCGCAGGCTGTCCGGCAATATGGCTCCACCGTGTCGACCGTTGTGCCCGCCCTGCCCTCCGACAAATCGGTGATCATAGCCACGGAACTGCAGCGCCCGCTGCATCTGCTGATTTGCCAGCCACCAGTTGCCGTGTTCGTTGTCGAGATCATTCTCGCCGGCCTGCAGAAAGACTCGCAGCGGTCGTTTTTCTGTTTTTCTGATCAGTGTTTCGCAGTTGTGTCCGCCGCGAATGTTGGTGAAGCTGCCGACGTGGCTGAGCACTTTGCGGAACCATTCCGGATGTTCCCAGGCCGCTGTGAATGCGCAGATCCCGCCCGAAGAGATCCCGCAGAGTGCTCGATCTTCAGGATCCGTGGAAAGATTCAGCTGCAGTTCCCGCTGCACATGCGGAATCAGTTCCTGCTGCAGAAATCGGGCATACTGATCGCTCAGCGTGTCATATTCGAAGCTGCGGTTGGAGGCGGACCAGCGGTTGGCCGGCAGGGGATCGCCGGAGTGTCCGGGGTTCACAAAGACAGCCACGGTGGCTGGCATTTCACCGCGATGGATCAGGTTGTCGAATACCGTTGGCACTCGAAACTGCCCGCTCAGATCGGCATAGGCGTGCCCATCCTGAAACACCATCAGGCAGGCTGGCTGAGTTCCGTCGTATGCCGCAGGAACATACACGCTGTATTCCCGGATCGTGTTCGGAAACAGCTGACTGCGAAACAGGCCGGTCGTGATTTTTCCCGCCGGAACACCCGGTTGCGGCAATGAGTCGGGGCCGAGTTGTTCGAAGGCTGGCGTTGGAGCGTCCTGTGCGTGTGCTGGGCATCCGAGGGGCTGCAGCAGCGAGGCCAGTGTGGCGAACATCATCAGCAACAGTCGGTTCGACATGGGATATCGTTCCAGAGAGGTCGGGTTCAGTTCTGTCGTCTGTTTCGGATCGGTGGCTGGCCAAACGAAAGCCCGAAGGCGTTCGGGATGACCAGTGCCGGGGCTGGAGCTCCCGGGCGTGGTTCGAAGCCAGCCAGAAACTGTCGCAGCTGTTCGTTGATCTGCGGCCGATTGCTGACAGTCGTCTGTGGTCGATTGATCGTACCGCGCACCTGCACAGTGACCCATTGCGTGGCACTGGTGGTCAGGATATCGCTGATGGGATTTCGCAATCCGGGACCCCGGTTGGGGCGCGAGAAGAAGTCCAGTACAACATCACCTTCGAAGCCGATGCGGCCGCGCCCCCGCAGTGAAATGGATTCACCCACGAGGTCGATCGGATCAAACCAGAATGCGGAATCGGCAATTTCGAATGTCATCAGTGCGTGGTTAAACGCTGTTCTGTCGTTGACAGCAAAATTGAGCTGTGGCAGGGCGCGCAGCAGCTCGAGGACCACGGGGGTTTCATAGAGCGAGGCCGGGCTGATCTGTACCTGTCCGCGTCCTTTCAGGCTGCTGTTCTGATCACTGTCGCCGGATACAAAAATCCATGAGTTCAGTACACCGCGCAAATTTCGCTGGTCTGGTGCCTGCTGTCGAGCGTATTGTTCCAGGAGTGCATTCTTCAATTCTCCGAAGAATCGCCACGAAGACCCGGCGCGCAAGTTCACCAGCCCGTCCATCTCAATGCGTCCGCCGAAGGCCTGTCCCTGGATGCGATCGGACAGCTCCACTTCCTGTGGTTTGGCTTTTCCCAGAATGACTTCGCGGTGTCCGAGGACGAGTTCTTCGTTGGTGACTTTCCACGGTCCACTGACCTGTCCGATGCGCATCTCCAGAACTTCGAGGCTGGATAGCTGCAGATCGCCCTCGCTGTTAAGGTCGACACCATCCCAGCTGCCACCCGCCCGCACTCGCCCATTGACATTCGTCAGCCCCAGTCCGGCGTTGAGTTCACACCCCTCCAGCAGGCAGTTGACGCGCCAGGCTGCGGTTGGTGCGGCCGACTGGTCGACCATGCCGCGGAAGTCAATCTCAGACGATTCAATGGAAATCTGTCCTGCCTGGCCAAGCCGGGACAAGAACTGTCGCCAACTGTCTGGCAGGGCTGCGCGGAGCTCATCGTCGGGGCGCAGTCTGCTGGCATTGACGTCATTCAGGTGCAGTTGCCACTCGCCGTCAGGGCTGACTTCGGCCCAGCCTGATGCGGAGATTTGAGAACCTTCATGCTGGGCATTCAGGGAATGAATCTCGCAATGCTGTCGCCCGCTGAATTCCGGCGCGTCCGGGACAAAGCTGAGCTTCGCTGAGGAGATTGCCATGGGATAGGGGAAGGGCTGAGGACAAATGCGGGCCTCATAGACGTGGACGTTCTGCAGACTGACGCTGGGTTTCGAGCCGGGGGCTGCGGTCCACGAGATCAGAGTTGTCAGATCGACGCGTCCCTCAGGATTGATAATTGACCAGACTGTGCGACTTGCAGGTGGCAGAGCATTGAAGAGGTCGGCATCAAGTTTTGCGTTTTGCGACTGCACGGTCAGATTCAGAGTCCCGGGGGTTGGAAGTCCCATGAATGTTCCCTGCCCGGAAAGTTGCGCCTCGCCGTGCCGCCCCGCAAGGTTTTCGAAGGTCCAGCGTTTTTCCTTCGACTGAAACTTTACAAGTCCGGACAGGTTTTCGACATCGTAGGGGAAACTGCGAAATCTGAGTTTTGAATTGCGGACATTGCCGGTGAGTCGGATGTCTGTGGGGCGATCCAGTCCGGGCTCACGGTAACAGGCAACATCCGCCGTTGCTTCTCCCGTGAGATTCAGGGCTTCGATGACCTTTCGGGCTGGTTCGTCGAGTGCATCGCGGAAGGCCGTGTCGAGCGGCAGGTGTTCGGCGTGTACGTCGAATCTCAGTTCCAGTTCCGGTCCGGGATTGCGGATCCAGCCGGCCGCCGTGACCAGATTTCCTCCGGCCGTGCCTTCAGCTCGGATATCGAACACCACATCCTGCATGGTCGCATCAGGGGTCAGCAGGGGGCGCTGAGACAGTTGCGCACGCACGCTGGTGACCTGCTGGCGGAATCGGTGAAATCGCATGACACCGTCCTGAGTAACGGCTTCCACTGAAACCGGCACCCAGCGCCCCGAGGGCATGCGTTTCAGTACTGCATCGCCGGTGATTGATCCACCAGGTTGAAAGTGATCAAAAAACCGCTGTGACTTGAGTGGCACAAGGGACTTCATCTGCATCGTGACAGGGAAGTTTTCGAGGTGCAGTGACGCTTCCGGGATGGTCTCGGCGGTGCCGAGCGGCAGCAGGCAGCGACCGCTGACAAGGGCATTGCCGTCGCGAGCGGACTGCAGTTCAATGCTGCAGAGGGTATTGCTGACTGACATGGAGGCAGCGATCCCGGCAAATCGCCAGGGCAGTACGGGGCAGGCCAGTGACCCTTCGCGAACAGCCACTTTCAGCTGCAGCTCGGGAATGTCGGCTGCCGGGGCCCGCATGGCTTCAAAGTCAACGTCGATCAGGCCAACGAATCGCACCGAAGTGTCGCCTTCACCCACACTGAGGGCGCCGGAAACGCCCGGCAATGCTGCTGCGTCGGGACGAGCTGAAAGTCTGCCCTCGGTGGCAGGCTGCAGCGCCTGAGCCAGAGCTCGTTCCAGGGTGTCAATCTTTTCGGACAACTGCGGCATCGTGGATTGAGCAATAGTCAGCAGGTTCTGATCGGCTGCCACATCGCGGACTCGGCCGGCCAGTTTCCAGCTGCGCGACTTCAGGTCAAGGTCGCCGTCCAGTGCCAGTGTTCCCGCACCCGGCAACACGACCTGACCTGTCACATCGTACCCCTGTCCCGAGGCCGGAATGGCCTGAAAGTCCGGGACAGCCAGCAGCAGTTCTGCGGGCGGAATCGAGCCGGCGTGTTCCAGAATCAACTGCATCCGCAGGTCCCGCACGCGAATCTGGGGGGGGACAAAGACCTGATCAGCAGGTTGTGGAAAGCTGTATTCCTGCCAGTTCCAGCGTCCCTCGGCCGTTCTCTTCAGCAGCAGATCGACGCCGGAAAGTCGGAGGCTGCGGAGCAGGACTGTCTGGCGTTCGAGCAGCTGAGCGTCGTCGATCTCTGCCTGAATCTCGCTGATCCGGACCAGCGGTCGGCCGGACGCCCGATCTCTGATTTCCACCCCACCAAGCTGCAGTGTGGCCGTGCCGGGCAGGCGAATTTCATCCACGTGCAGCGTCAGTTGCGGAGCGCGGGCCTCAAATGTCTGCACCAGCTTCTGCTGCAGCCACCGATCCTTCTTCAGCCACAGTACGCCACCGCCAGCGCAGACGATCCCGACGATCGTCACCACAATCAGCAGCATCCAGCGTATGACTGATAAAAAACGCATGCATCCGTGCCCGTTACCCGACTGCCGTCAGGAATGCCAGCGCCCGCTGCGACGCTGCCACATCCCAACCATTCCGCAGGCTGCCACCGCTGTCAGTGGCATTTCCACAGGTAAACGATATCTGACAGAGCCGACAAAGACCATATGAACCAGCAGGAACTGCAGAAACGGAAGGAATAGCAGCAGTGTGGCAACCACACTCAGGCGACCACTGAGCAGCCCATACGCCGTGAGCAGCGTCAGAATCAGATACCAAGTCGCGAGACATGTGTTCAGTGCTGGGTTTGCCAGTCCCTGGGCGCTGAGGATCGGGCTGAGGAAACGTGCGAATTTAATAAACGCAAGTACAGTTGTTCGTCCCGGGTTTTGTAAGACAAAGTCCACGGCGCGCTGCTTGTACTGTTCATTCACTTCCGCTTCGTTGAAACGCGTGTAAAGCGATTCTTCGTCAAGAAATCGCATGTCGCTGGCGCCTGTCGCCTGCGGATTCAGGCCGTCGTAGAGGCTGGGGCCGGACCACAGTGAGGTGTGCACCCACAGGCCACTGATCTGATAATTGCGTGCGGCCCAGGGCAGCAGCACGAGCCATGAACCGAGGCACAGTGTGCCGGCCAGCAGTATTCGCCGGCTTCGCGGACCGCGGTGGAACAGCAACAGCAGGCAGGCAGCGCAGGCTGGCCAGAGAATCCAGCCGGGGCGAACAAGGATTCCGGCGCCCGTTGCCAGTCCGGCGATCAGTGCCCGCAGCAGCAGGTGCCGTTTTCGGTCGGTCTGCTGTGACCGCAGCAGGGGTTCAAGAGTCAGCAGGCTGGCGAGCACCCAGCAGGTAAACCAGCCTTCTGACAGGATCTGTACGCACGATGCAATCTGGAGTGGAGAGATGGCGGCAATCGCCAGTGCGGCAATCGCCGGAAGCGGTCCGGCAAGTCGTCGCGTCAGCAGATAGACCTGCAGACATACGACTGTTCCGACCATTGCCAGCAGCAGCGACGCCATCAGGACGCTGTTGCCGAACACGCGAATGCTGGCAGCCAGCAGCAGGGGAAAGCCGGGGGTTCGCAGGATTCTTCGCGGGGGAGTGTGAATGGCGTAGTCTTCAGCGGAGGCAATCGCCTGTCCCAGCGTCCAGTAGCCATTGGCGTCGCCTTCAACGAGGAACTGGCGACCGGCCTGGCGGCAGTGCTGATCAATGGCCAGGGCCGCGATGATCCGCAGCAGCGCTGCCAGCAGCAGCAGACTGCAGACCCAGCGCAGGTGGGAGGCGGCGACAGGCGGGCCTGCTGAGTTTGCGAAACGCTGACCGCTGTCAGGATTGTTGTCCGGCATGTTCGTCCTGCCTCGTTGGTCGGATCAGCAGAACAATCACGATGGACAGTGCTGCGACAAGTGCAAACGCGGCGAAGATGACATTCACGGGGACCTGGCGATCGCGCAGCCACCCAAATCCCCAGTCACCGAAGCCACCACAACTGATACTGACCAGATTCATGATGCCGTATCCGGTGGCGCGCAGTTCCGGGCGAGCAATCTGGCAGAGAATCGGCATGTTGTTGCAGTCAAAGAAGCCCCAGCCGATTCCGAACAGGACGAGTCCGGCCATGGCTGTGAACTGGGTATGGGCACTGCCCACGGCATAGAGTGAGGGCAGAAACATGGCCATGCCGATTGCGCTGATAAAGATACGTCCGCGATGATTGCGCTGCATCCAGCGGTCCGCCAGCAGGCCCCCGACAGCAGCGCCCAGAATGCAGGCCGGATGCACAAATGTTGAGACCAGTCCGGCTTTGCCCTGGCTGAGCGAGAACTTTTCCCTGAGGATGTCCGGCATCCAGTCGCGCACCACCCAGCCGGCAATGGCCGGCAAAGTAAAATACAGGACCAGCAGCAGGAAGTTGACGTTTGTCAGCAGTGCCTGCAGTGTCTGAGCAGGATTGAAAGTCTGCCGCAGCGCCGCCTGCGGTGGATTCTTCAGGATCAGCATCAGGGGCAGCGCATACAGGATGCCGGCAAGCCCGCAGCCGGAGAAGACAAATCGCCAGCCGATCTGCGGAGCATCAGCCGCATAACCCGCCATACCACCCAGAATCAGGCCGGCGTAAATGCCGGTCTGGTGCACACCGACAGCCAGTGAGCGACTGCGTCCTGTGTGATAATCCGTGATCAGTGCCAGCGCAGCAGGGATGTAAAACGCTTCGCTGATGCCCATCAGCGCCCGCATCAGCAGCAGTTGCTGGAACGTGGAAACTTCGGCTGTGAGCCATGTGACAAGTGACCAGACCAGCAGGCTGAGGCAGATGACATGCCGACGACTGACGCGGTCGGCGACATAACCACCAAAGGGGCTAAGTCCCGCATAGACCCATTTGAATACTGCCAGTACCAGTCCCCAGTTTTCCTTATTGTCAATACCCGGGATGTCGCTGATCATCGACGACTTCATCGCCGCCAGCATCTGCCGATCCAGATAGTTCAGCAGCGCCACTGGAAACAGCAGAGCCACCACCAGCCAGGCGGTGGACCCGTGGTGAGAGTGATCGCTGGCGGGGGCTGTTCTGGACATCAGCGGTTCCTTTGGAAAGCAGGCGAACTGCACATACTCCCCTGCCGGACGATCTCAGTCAAATTACCTGTGCTGTTTCGGGGGCCATCAGTGTCAGGGAGCCATCAGCAGTGCTGCGGTGGCCTGTCGCAGCGAATGCCAACTGGCCGGACTGACCTGCTCGGCCTGCAGAGCACCGGCATCGTCTGCATTTCGCTGGCTCACCCGCGTCCGAATACTGACGTGTTCTTCAATGAACTGCTGCAGCTGAGCCGATGTCAGCTGCCGCTGAGCTTTCAGCAGAATCAGGTACTCGATCAGCTGCTGCGTGTCCCGCCAGGCTTTCAGCCGGAGTGTCTGCCGGACGGCCGGACGTTCTCCCGCACTGCTGTCCATGATGAAGATCCCCAGTGTGTCAGCTTCCTGCAGAGCGCTGCCCGACTTGTTGACGGTTTGCCATGGCACAAGTCCCGACGCCCCGCCGAGCCACGAATCCACCGCCCATGCATGCAGGCTGCGGCTGGACTGGTCGACGTCCGGCGTTGTGCCGTAAATCCAGATCTTCAGTCCATTCTGCCGCTGCTGTTCCTGCACCAGTGAGCGATAGGCAGCAAACGCCCCGGCTGAGACAACCCAGTGGTCGGACCGCCCGGACAGTTCTCCGCGAGTATACTCAGGTCGCGAAATATCGACCCGATAGTCGATCCGGACATTCGCGGCATCTGTTCGGCCGGCATCGGCCAGCTCCCCATAGTACCTCAAGGCTCGGTAATCCCAGAAACCGGCGGGCTCATCCAGAACCCATGGCGATTTTTCAGGTTCGTTGAGTGAACCCTTGTTGTTCAGGTACACCTGAAATCCGGTGCTGTTCCAGCCCTTGCTTTTTGCCAGGGTTCCGAAGTCTCTGAGTATGGCAGTCCATGTCGCTGCATACTCCGGATGCTCAGCAAAGGATTTCATCGCATCCGGATCTCCATTGAAGAATCGCCTGCAGTTCAGTGGCCAGCTTTCGTGGAAAGTCAGATAGAATCCCGGCACGGGGATGGCACCGCGATGCTGATCGGCAAACAGGCTGCCATCCAGTACCGGCCCGAATGCAGCGGCAAAGTCATCCCAGTATGCATGTCGGGCGCCCGGTTCGATGGCGTCGTAGCGACGGTTGTCCATCCGTCTGCCGGATCGAAGCCGCATGTCGAGGTTGCTTTTTCTGGCACCGGCAGCGGCGGTGTTATGGGAATAATGCAGAATGTTGAGGTGCACACGATTGTCGTGCGCTGCACGCTGCATCTCGTAGTAGTCTTCAACATGGTCGGGCAGGCCGTAACTGTTCATTTCGCAGAAAAATGATGCCGCCCGTGGCAGTTGAAATGGATACACTTCCAGCAGAACAGGGATCACGCGACCATCGGAGATTCTGACATTGCCCTTCCATGTTCCGGCTGCGGCGTCGAATGGAATACTGATATCCGCCACAATCACGGCATCCTGATTCTGCAGCAGTGGCACCGGATCCAGCACAGGCAGCAGCGGGTCCGGAATTCGACGGTCGCCGGCCTTCACATACACCGCGTGAAACAGCTTGACATCCGGCTGCTGTCCGGCAAACTCAACCGAAACCGTCTGCCGCCCCTCACCCCGCAGCAGCAACTGCAGTGATACGACTTCGCCAGCCGCGCCGGACAGAGTAATCCGACGCCCGTCGAAAATCGGATTGGCAGTACGATAATCCGGCGGCAGGTCGCCCACAGCGTTCCCGGACTGGTCGTACCGATCGCAAACCGGAACAACTGCAACACCGGCCGGTGCCTTCGGCCCCGCGGCGGTGCTGACTGACCGCGAGGGCAGCTGCGGCAGCGGACGCTGCTGCACTCGCTCGGCGTCCAGCTTCGTCCAGTCAGAAAATGCTCCATTTCTGTTCATCGATCGCACACCAATCGTTGCTGATCCGGAACGCCGGGACTCCGCCGGCAATTCCGGCAGCACAATCGTCTGATGCTGCCCCGGCCGCAGCAGCGGAATGTGTTCACGACGCACCGGCTGCCCGTCCACGGTCAGCTCGAGACCAAACCCGACTTCGGGGGCGACAAACGACAACTCCGGCATTCCGTCAGAATTGAGCGTGACCTTGAGTTCCCGCGGGGACCCGGGAACGGGCTCGCGGGTCGATTCCGATTCCAGTTCCAGCTCGAGTCGCGGTCCCCTGCCCGACTGCTCACGCGAGTAGATGGTGGGATTCCGCGAGTAATCCGCGGAGTGTTCATGGATGGCCAGACCAAAGGCCAGTCCCAGAATATTCGCATGGATCAGATCCGGATGAATGTCCCACGAATAGACACCATCCCGTGCAGGTGCATCACTTTGATGCACCAAAGTGTATGCGTTGCCGCCACAGACAGCCGGGAATCGTACCCCCTCTGCCCCCCAGCCAGTGACCGAATCAGTCCCTGCAGTCAGCGCATTGCTGGCCTGTTCGTTCCACGGCACAGCAATGGCAGAGATTGTGACTCCCGCAATTGTCTCCGAGGCCTGCGTGCAGATCAGGCGGGCACGTCGCACCTGTCGACCACGCAAAGCTGCGAAGTCAAAGCCCATGGCTACAATGTGCTGATTTCCCTTGATGCGAATACGTCCGCTGGAGCCCGCGTTCTCGGACCACTCACCGTCCACCATGACAATCGAATTGTCCTGAGTCGGTGTCAGCGACAGAGTTTCGTCTGCAGCCTGCGCAGCTGCCGGCAGGTTCAACAGCAGCACCGTTGAGCACAGCGTGTGCAGCAAAGGACTGAGGGCCACGGCCAATAACCTGAACATGATCAGGGCTCCGATACGGTGGTCTGCAGCAGTTTTTCGACTGCCGCGTGGATGTCGTGGCCGGACTGCGTTTCTGCTGCGGCCAACTGCCGGTCCGTCAGCTGATTTCGACGATGTTCGATCTCTGCTGCCTGCCGAGGCAGAGACAACTGCCGGGCCAGCAATAAGGCATCATTCAGTATCGCCAGTTCCACAAGGGTGTTCAGTCCGGAGTCTTCAGCCGGCAACGCTCGCTCAAGCACCTGACGCAGCAATTCAGCGGGCCAGTTGTCGCCAGCCTTGCGGGCCAGCAGCAGTACAGCATGCTGCTGAATGCGATACAGAGAGTCGGGAATTGTCGGTTGCGGAGCATCTTCCGCTGCAGACTCGGCTGTCGCTGCGGGGGGCAGGCTGGCTACGAGACGCTGGAGCAGAGCCTGCTGAGATTCCGACAGGCCCGCGCTTTGTGCTGCCGCCGCAGCGATGATCAATTGCGGACCGGACGCGTCCGCCGCCGCAGCCATTTTCTGAAGGACCCTCTGCAATCGCTCCCGATCCTCGGCACCGGTCCAGTCGCACTGCAGCGCTGCTGTCAGCAGCTGGCTTTGCAGACGCAGGTCCAGCAGCATCTGCAGCTCAGTGCAGCCGGGATCCGTCGTGCCGGACAGTTCCAGCAGCAGGTTGGTGCTGGCAGCCGAAGTCTGTTCAAGCCATTCCAGAATCCTCTGTGCAGTCATCTGCTGCAGATTCCAGCGACGGGCAGCGTTCCAGCGGGACCGGAATGCAATGGCTTTGTCCTCGCCCAGATCCCGCGTGAACCGTTCAAGATCAAACGGTGTGATCCGCAACAGCAACCCCGCAGCCTCGATCGGATTCCCGGAGTACTGAATCTGTTCTGAGGTCTGCAGCAGGCTGCGGATGCTGTCAGGGCCTGAGTTCCCTTCAGCCTGCAGGTCTCGGACTCGCTTCAGCACCAGCTCGCGCGCAAGATCGTTACGACCTGAGCTGCGATACAGACTCAGCAGTGCAGTCTCAGCCCTGCCCTGCACATCCGTAATTCCCCACTCGTTTGCGGCCAGGCCCTGCAGCAGTCGCCTGCGAAAATCGGAGACAGCTGCCGAAGTCCCCACGGGCTCCGCCCGCTCCAGCACAACCATCAGGGCTGCTGCGGCAGCGGGAGCCCGCGGGTGATCATTGCTGACAGCATCCTCGAGATCATCGACAATTCGAGTCTGCAGTGCCGGCAGCCGCTCGTGTTGTCCGGCAAGCATGCAGACGAAGGCCAGCACCGCAAGCCCCGGGGTACTGCGCACGGATGTCGCGGAAAGTTGCTGTATTGCCGACTCCAGCAGTTTGCTGCGGCCCTTGCCCTCGCAAAGCTGCAGGATTTCTGCTGTTGCGGCTTCGGTCAGGGCGGCGCTGGCTGCGTCGGCGCGGACAAGTGTCTCAAGTTCTGCCGCGAAGGCGGCCATGACCGATGGCTGATCTGCAAGCTCTGATCGTGACAGTGCAGCAGCCAGTGCAAGTCGTCGCGTCTCAGGAATCGCCAGCAGCGCAGTCAGAGTCTGCTCGGCCTCCGGAACCAAACCATCGCTGTCGATCACGGCCGTCACTGCGGTGGTCAGCAGGCGAGCATGTTCAATCTGGATATCCCGGTCAGCATTGAGAACGGCTGTGAGGAATTCACGCCGACGCTGGCAGCGTTCGAAGGCCTGATAAAATGTTTCAAGATCAGAATAGAAAGCCGTGGCATCCGATTTCTGCAACTGCAGATACAAATCACAAGCTGCACTGAACTGACCTGCCTTCTCCAGTTCTGCAGCCTGCCGCCGCAAACCCGGTGGTACGCTTCGCGACAGCACCGCCATTCGGTCCTGCAGCTCCTGAACCCGCGACCACTGTTCAGCTGCTTCATGAAACTCGACCAGCACTTCCATGAGCGGCAGGGAATCGGGTGAGTTTTCCAGCATGGCCTCGTGCCGGTCGATCAGCGGCTGCAGTCGATTCAGTCGAGCCAGTGCTCGAATGGCCTGCAGCCGATCACCGCCGTCATCGCGATCATCATTGGGACGGAAGCCCGAAAACAGGCTGCCCCCGGACGAAATGCGGAGCAGTTCCCAGGCCGCTTCCGCGGCGCGATCAGGTCGGCCCGTTGCCAGAAACTGCTGCAGCTGTCGCCCCAGAACGGAGGTTCGACTTTCCGCAGATCGCCCCAGTCTGGTTTCCAGCGCAGTTGCCTCCTGCTGCAGCCCCAGTCGACTCAGAGCAGGGATCAGGGTGGCCTGCTGCTGCTGAGTCAGCGGCAGTTCACCGAGTCGCCGCGCCGCATCCGCGGCAGCGGCGGTCAGGCCGGCAGACTGAGCCGTGCTGAGGATCAGCTGCTGGGCAGCGATCAGTACCTGCGGGTCCTCCGAGCGGACAGCAGCGGCAACGGAAATCGCCTGCTCCGGGCTGGGCAGCAGCACCAGCAGTTCAGCTACCCACAGGCGGAGATGAGCGTCCGCGGGCCACTCCGTCGCCACTGCCAGCATTTGCGGCAGCAGTTGCCGGCGATCGTTGCGACGTCGGAAATACTCGCATCGCAGCAGTGCAGCTTCCCCCGCGGACAATTCCCGGGATTGCTCCAACTGGGGCCAGACGGCGCGCAGTGAACCGGGTTGCAGTTCCATCAATCGGCCGAGCAGCCTGGAGATCAGCAGGTCAGTGCCGGTGGCCACGGGTCCGCGGTGGCGGAATCCCTGCAGGCCTGGGACCTCAACCGTCAGCAGGCTGGAAGTCAGCGGTCGTTTCAGAGTCCTGCTGCGGGAAATCACCAGCTGCAGTGCGGCTCTGACCGCATCAGCGTCCAGCGGCAGCTCCAGCAGCGGGCCCATGACATGCAACAGTTCGGAATCCAGATCGGCTGCAGCCGACTCGGGAGGGGGCTCGGCAGCCAGAGCCTGCAGTAAGCGACCGCAGGCAGCCGAGTCGCGGAGCACGACGGCCAGCCGGAGCAGTGCATGCGGGCTGGCCGAACGTTGTTCGCTGACGAAGCGGAGTTCCTTACGCCATGCCGACTGCACAGATTCAGGTAACGAAATCCCGTCAAGCCACGGATCAGATGCGAACCAGTCAGTGTGATCGCTCAGCAATTGCACACCGAGTGTTTCAAGGGTACCTCGGATCTGCTGGCCCGACGAGCCGGCCTCCTGCCAGACGTCCTTCAGTTGCGGCGCGGCCAGCAATCGCATGCGGAGGGCAGTCGCCGCCACTGAGTTCCGGCGCATCAAATGCTCATCGATCAGCTTAAGCATGGCTGGTGACGGGGCGACCTGCTGCAGCAGCACGCCGGTCATTGCTGCCGGAATGCTGATATCTTCGTTCGGCAGCAACCGGGATGTCAAAGGCTCGAATGCCTCCTTGTCCTCCATCAGCATGCGCAGGCAAATGCGGACTGCGTCACCATAAACGCCAGGTTCCTCAGGAGCAGGTTGCAGCCACGCATCCAGTTCTGCAGGAGACAGCTCGGCCGGCTGTTCGCCGGATGCCGAGTTTTGTGCCAGAGGGACGGCAGTGGCGGGGTATTTCAGGGCCAGAACGGCCAGCGACTGCTCCCGTGCTTCTTCCGTTCGTCCGGCCCGCCGTGCAAGCAGGGCCTGCCATGTTCGACACCACCAGTCCCCGGGATCCCGTTCCACCTGCTGGCGACACAATTGCTCGGCTACGACCTCATGCTGAGTGGACAATGCCAGTCTTACGGCTTCGTGCACCAGGCTTCGCCGAGGCTGTCTGCTGACGATTTCCTCCAGCAGCTCCGCGGGAGAAAATTGGCGGACATCAGCGTTTGGCAGCGTCAGCAGACGGCGAATTTCGTCCAGAGTACCCAGGCTGCGAACCAGCTGCAGCTGCCAGCGCGCAGCCGCTTCAGAGTTTTTTTCGCGTTCAGCCAGACTGACGGCCCTGCGAAGCAGCAACTCGCTTGCGGGGTCAGCTGCCAGAGCTGATTCAATGACCTCCCGAGCACGTCGAAACTCACCGGACTCCTGCAGAGCCTGCGCCAGTTCGAGAGTCGCTGACAGTGGTTCCTCCAGATTTCGCGGCTGACGCTGCAGTCGTTCCAGAAATTCAGGAAATCGCTGACTGCGGAGCGCCAGCGACGTCATCCGGGTCACCAGTTCCAGCCTGGTATCCTGATCCGCCGCGGCGTCGCAGGCCTGCCACAGCAGTTCGATGGCCTCGGCCGTTTCGAACTGGTCGGCCAGGACCCCGGCCAGATTCTGCAGAGCGTCTGTGTCCTGCGGGCTGACCCGGACAGCATTTCTCAGCGCCTGCAGTGCTTCCGCAGGCCGACCGGCTTCGAAAGCGATGTCAGACAAAAACTGCCAGGTTGCCGGATTATCCGGCCAGGTTTCGGTCAGTCGAGACGCAGCAGTGACAGCCTGAGTTGTCCGTCCCAGCCGCAGTTCCAGCCTCGCCAGTTGCTGCAGTGTTGCCGACGCCTGCCTTGGGGCGGCCTGCACAAGGGCTTCCAGTGCCACAGCCGCTTCGGAAAGCCGTCCTGATTTTTCCAGCAGTGCTGCCAGTCTGGCGAGGACGCGAGCCGAAGCGGGCTGCAGCTGAGTTGCCTGGCGGGCGGCAGCGACGGCCGCGGGCAGATTGCCGCTGGCTTCATAACCGAGCGCCCGACGCCAGCAATTCAGGAAGCGATCCGATGCGGTCCCGGAGGCTGTCTCCCGCTCCAGGTCGACCAGTTCTTCGTTGAGTCGTCCCGCCAGCAGCAGCAGTCTGGTTCTTTGCTCGAGCACCTGGTCCTGCTGTTCTTCAGAGTCGCAGGCCTCGAGGGCCAGTGTGAGGTGCTGCAGTGCTTCGTTCAGGCACTCTGCCGGTGCTGGTGGTCGGGCGCCAGGTGCAGAGGGCGCAGCATTTTCACCAAAGCCGCCGGCTTCACGCAGCAGGTCAGCGAACTGCAGATGTTCCATCAGTCCGGCCTGCATCTGAAGGGCCTGACGCATGGCCAGCACTGCATCTGCAGCAAACCCCGCCCGACGGAAAATCCCGGCGGCCAGCAGCAGGTTCTGCGCATTCTGCAGCGGCGGTACTGTCAGCTGCAGCCAGACGTCCCGGGCCTGTTCGGGCTGCTGACGGCGGAGCAGACGATCGCCAAGCTGCTCAACATACTGTGAGTCTGCGGGGGC
This sequence comes from Planctomyces sp., assembly GCA_005791255.1. Lineage (GTDB taxonomy): Bacteria > Planctomycetota > Planctomycetia > Planctomycetales > Planctomycetaceae > SXXK01. The sequence goes on along the minus strand of SXXK01000429.1, from coordinate 5,935 downwards.
CAGTCGCACCGCGGCCTGAGCCAGCTGGAGGGCTTTGTCAGGCAATCCGGCCTGTTCCAGGAGATCAGCCGCGCGACTGGCTGCTGCAGCATCGGACTCCGCCAGTGTCAGCAGCGGTGACCACGCCTGCAGAGCCAGTTGTTGTCGTTGCTTCTCCGCAATGTCGGATCGCTTCAGTTGCAGCAGACCAAATCGACGGCGCTGGTCTTCGGTCCCGTTGCCGCCACTGCAGAGAATCTCGTACTGCCGAATTGCGTCGGACAGTTTACCGGTCCGCACCTGGAGGTCGATCAGGCTGTCACGCAGTGAGGACTGCGACGGAGCAAGTTCAACCGCCTTCAGCAGCCAGCGTTCTGCCTCCCCGGGCCGATTGTCCAGTTGCAGCGACGCTGCAACTCGTTCCATGGCGAACAAGTCCTCCGGGTGCTGCGTCAGCCATTGCTCATAGAACGTTACCAGGTGTTCGGGGCCGCGCCGTTTCAGATAAAATGACTCGATGCGACGGCGAATGTCACGAGCAAGCCAGCCCCCGGGTTCTACCTCAGCCAGCAGGCTGGTCAGCGTCTGCAGGGCATCCGTGTCTCGCTGCAGTTGTTGCAGCACGTCCACAGTGGACAACTGCAACTGCACTCGCTGCTCAGGATCCTCGCTGGACTCAGCAAGTGCCTGAAACCGCGGCAGGGCTTCACTCCAGCGACCTTCCCGCGATAATGAATCGGCCACCAGCTGCGCAACACGGCGATCACCAGGGAACGCGGATTCCATGCGCTGCCAGATGGCCAGCGACTGTTCCGGCTGCTGACTGCGGGCCAGGCCTGTGGCATATTCGCGGAAGATTTCCAGCAGATCTGCCCGGCCGGGACGGAGCTGCAGAGCCCGCTCGTATGCGGCCACGGCTGCTGCCGTGTTTCCCTGCTGAGCAGAAGCGCGGGCCAGATACCATGCCGACAACGGATCCGCAGGTCGCGCTGCTGAAGCCTGATCCAGCAACGCGATACCGACGCCCAGGTCAGCACGGTGCAGAGCAATCATTCCCGCCAGCAACAGCGCTGAGTCAGGTGTGCAGCCATTTGGTATCGGCAGGACAGCATCTGTTTTTGATTGTGGCTGGCCTGACTTTGCCGGCTCGGAATTGCCGTAGTCCAGCAGACGTGACTGCAGCTCAGCCAGGCTGCCCTGCTGGTTGTGCCAGCGGACAATTCTTTCGAAGGATGTTCCATAACGGGGATTGCGTACGAGTGCAGCGAAAAGTCGCTCAACACTCTGACGCGATTCCTCCGGACGCGATTCCGGCTGCCCTGATTCCTGCTGCCCTGATGCCTGCAGCAGGACTGCGCCGGACACAGCAGGGGCCGGCCCTGCCTCTGCTGCCATTCCGGACAGGAGGCAGAGCAAACAGGGCGACAGCATGAGTCGAAACGGACAGTTCGCCAGAATCATCTGCCGCACCTGCTTCCAATTCCGGATGCAGACCGGATGAATCAATTGCCGCCGGGCTGTCCGCCGGGAATCTTGCCCTTGTACTTCGCCCCGGCCTTCTTCATCGACTCTTCCATCTGCTTCTTAATTTCATCCTGACTGGCTGTGGACTGGCCACCCTCGCCAGCCGGAACCTCAGGAGTGCCACCGCCGCAGCCGGCTATGCCAAAACTGACAATTGAAAGCAGTACCGCAGAAACCAGGGATTTTGCTGACTTCATGATTGATCTCACGGATGGAAGAGAAAGGGACTGATATTGTTGGAGCATACCGGGAAAATCGGTTCAGAACAATCGTTCAAGGTGCCTGTTCCACTCCTGCGCTTCCCGATTCCGGCCGATTTTTTGATAGAAGTCCTGCATCTTTTGCAGGTTCTGCGGACGCCCCAGATCCAGCAGCGCCTGCCGCAGCTCGCGGTGCACATCCAGTTCCATCAGCAGTTCAATCTCCTTCGCTTTTGCTCGAGCCGACTCGGAGTCGGAACGCCGCCCCAGTTTGGCCAGCGACTGAGCCTGGTAATGCAGCAGTGACCAGTCGATCGGGCCTGGCCAGATCGGTCGGGCCCGCTCGAACAACTCCAGAGCCTCGGCATCCTGCTGGTACACAATCTGCTGCATGCGGCCAGCCGTTCGCAGCCACCGAAAGCCCTCGCTGGGAGTCCATCGCTCAAAAATCACCTGAGCCTCATCCAATCGGCCGGTTTCCAGCAGGACATCCACCAGCGTGGACATCAGGAAGTCGTTTGCATTTGCCCCGGGACGCTGCCAGTGTTTGAGCAGCAGTTCGATCGCCGGATCCCGGTCCCGCAGGTGTATCATGAAATGGGCTTCTGCCGCGGCTGTCAAAAAAGACTCCGGTTCACGGCTGCGAAACGCCGCCAGTCGAGCCAGTGTCACGGCATCATCACTAAATTTGTTCGGCTCAAGAAACCCCATCAGGCGGTCCAGTTCTGCATTGCCGGCCTGCGGGCTGAACTGACTGGTGTACCACTCCCGCAGTCGCTCAGGCTGCTGTTGCTCGGGCGTCAATTCATAGGCAGCCCAGAACCAGGGCTCTGCTTCAGAGACGCGTTCTGTCAGATCACACAGTTTCCAGAGCAGATAGTTTGCGTCGAGAGTGGGCGGGCCAAGCTCCAGTGATTTTCGAAGTCGGACTTCAGCGAAGTCGGGCTTTTGCAGCACCAGCAGGCCAAGTCGCCCTTCGCGCATACGAGCCTCGGCCGCCAGCGGTGACGAGTCCGGAATTTGCTGCAGCCGGGTCAGCGCCAGCTCCGCGGCCTGCTGTGGTGTGCGGTTGCGACCACTGATCACTGCCTGCGCCCACAGCAGTATCAGCTCAGCGTCGTTCGGTGCACGCTGCAGACAGCTTGCAAACGCCGCTTCAGCCAGTTCGTCACGGCGCTCCCGCAGATACTGACGTCCGGTTTCCCGCAGAGTTGCTGCTGTGCCTGCCTCAAAACGCTGCCACAGCAACACTGCTGCCAGAACGCACACGGGCAGCAGCAGCAACAGAATGAGGCGTCCACGCTGGCCTTTCCGCAGGCTCATGGAACTGCCCCCACGGGATCACGCCCCTGCAGCAGACAATAGTGTCGATTCACCGCCAGTTCACTGGTGCTGACACTTCCGTCGGTCCATGTCACTTCGACAGTCCCCGTTGCGGCATCCACCGGACCAAAAAACAACAGACGTTCGTCGTTTGTGGAAAGGTAGCTGCCCCCGGCTGATAAGCTCTGTTCCGTTGTTCGATCTCCGATGGTTACCCGGATGCGCGCGCCACAGCAGGAACGACGATCTGTCCGCGCCAGTCGAATTCCCACCCACGCCGATTCGATCGGTGTGCGATTCTGCAGAATGGATACAGGTCGATCGATGTGACTGACGGCGATATCCGTCGAGCCATTGTTGTCGAAATCGCCGGCCGACACTCCGCGACCGATCCACGCGTCCACGAAATATGGCCCGGACTGAGCCGAGACGTCACGGAAACGACGACCGTCGTTCTGCAGCAGCTGCGGAGTCATTGCGTTGGGCTCAATCGCCGGTCCCAGCACATGTCCATTCGCAATGAAAATGTCCTGTCGGCCATCCCGATTGAAGTCCAGCGAAACAGTACCAAAGCCCAGAAATGCCAGACTTGTGGCGGCCACACCGCTGCGCAGACTGTTGTCCTCAAACAGAAGATTCCCCAGATTTCGATACAACGTGTTTTTCATCTGGTAGTAGTGTGTCAGATACAGATCAACGAGACCGTCGTTGTCGTAATCCGCAGCAGCAATTCCCATGCTGGCCTCGTTCAACCCGTCACCACTGACCGCGGACCCCGCAGACCCCGCCAGTTCCCGCCACACTGCACCGGTTCCGGCCGCCACACCCGGCGGCGCAGTCCGCGTAAACATCAGGTTGGCCTCCATGTCATTGGCGACGTAAATCTCCGGCCGCAGGTCGCGATCCAGATCCACGGCGCAGATCGCCAATCCCTTCGATGCCGGTGCCGTCAGCCCCAGCTCGTCCGCACCGTCACGAAATCCCCCCATGCCGTCACTGATCCAGACAGAGTCCCGGAGACCATTGAATTTCCCCGGTCCGCAGTAACCAGCACGCCCCTCGTACAGACAAGGCTCACTGTTGCTGAGCGTCACGTCCATATAGTTGGCACAGTAAACATCCGGAAAACTGTCGTCATTCAAATCCAGCCACACCGCACTGGTGCTCCACAGCGCATCACCGATGGCCGCTGCCTGCGTCACGTCGGTCCAGGTACCATCCCCGTTGTTCCTGTAAAGCACGTCGTTGCCGTAGTTTGAGATAAACAGATCGGTAAAGCCGTCCGCGTCGTAATCCGCAGCCGCAACACCCTGCCCATAACCGCTGTCATCAGCCCCGCTCAACGCGGACACGTCAGTGAATGCACCGCTGCGACGGCTTAGAAAAACTCGATTGCCCGGAACTGTGTCCGGAGTCCGGCCAGCGACCGGGTCCAGCACCGCTCCATTTGCGAAGTACAGATCCTGCCAGCCATCCAGATCCATATCGATCCATGCCACTCCTCCGCCCATCACCTCAGGCAACAGAAACCGGCCGGGAACGCGGTCCTCAAAGTACCGAAATTCCACGCCCAGAGAGGCGGCAACGTCCGAAAACGAGCCCCCGCTGGACTGAGATGTGTCCTCCGGACTGATCACCGGTGGCGCAGGTGCGGACGAGCGCCTGCTGGCTGCTGACGGTGCCGGGGGCTGGTCCGCCGAATCTTCGACTGCTGGTCGATCACCGCCCGCTGGCTCCGCCGTCTGGCCGGAACAGCCGGCCGCCAGAACCGACACGCCGCACAGCGCCGCAGAGAAACATTTCCACAGGAACTTCATGCGATCATACCGCAGGGGCCGAGACGCCACGGGAGCAAAAAAAAAGCCGGAATGTCCTGCGACACTCCGGCGTGTTCTGCAAGCAGGTCACAGGCGCATCTTAGTACTCGCCAATCACCTGTCCATCATTGCGAGCACCCAGGCGGACCCAGGTCCCATAATCAATGTTCTCACTGATGAATTTCACAGAGCCGTCAGCAAGACAGATCTGGGCACCACCGGTGTGCCAGCTGGAGGCACTCATCATCGTTGAACCGTACCAGTCGCCTTCGTTCGAGTGACAGGACGTTTCGTTCACATTCATGTTGTGCGAATACACGTTGCCGGCACCCACGAAGGACCATGACCAGCCAGCACCACGCATCACGTGACGGCCACCGCCGTTATCAGCCGATGATGTGATCGCCAGACAGTTCTGCCGCAGCTGTACGTGTGTATTACCACTGGCCCAGGTCTTGATCTGCTTGGTGCGAGGACCGTAAGGTTCCGGGACAAACAGGTCCATGGCAAATTCAGCGTAAGCTGCAGTGTTGCTGGAACCGTCCGGCATGTTGTGGAAACCTACCGGGGCGTCCTGATTGCTGCCGTTGCCAAGGTACGAGGCAACGCCGTTGTGATTGCCTTCCCAGCCACTGATGGCGGAAGCACCGTTGTTGGTCGACAGACGCTGAACGCCATTGTTGACTGCATATGTGAAGTTGCCGTCAGCACCGTTCTGGTTGGGACCGTTCTGCGACGGGCAGTTGAAGACCGGCAGGCGACCGCTGAGTGCCGTGTTGCTGCCGCGATACCAGTGAGCGTATGGATACTGGTCGTATCGAACGCGACTGAACTCATTCGCCCGCTCGATGTACGGCAGCATGAAGACCTTGTCGGAAAATGCGGCGACGATGTCATTCGCATAGGCCGGCCCCGGGTTCCAGCCGATGCTGGGCGGGAACTGATTGTGCACGTCGTGATAGTTGTGCATTGCCAGCCCGATCTGTTTCAGGTTGTTCTTGCACTGTGTTCTGCGAGCGGCCTCGCGAGCCTGCTGAACTGCCGGCAGCAGCAATGCCACCAAAATGGCGATGATGGCGATCACCACCAGCA
>SXXK01000428.1 GCA_005791255.1 Planctomyces sp. | reverse complement strand
GGCGTAAATCCTGAGAAACTCAGTCGCCAGCCGCTGCTGAATGCACTCTGCTGCTGCCCTGTCATCAGATGCTGCCACAATCGTCGTCGGCATCCGCTGTACCAGCTCCTCGGCATGACAGGGACCACCCAGCACCACGATGGGCTGCTGCGGAAAGAACTGCCTGAGCAGACTGCTGGGGCGGTGCAGCGTCTCATTCTCTATGCCCTTGATCGTGCTGACCAGAATCGCCGACCGCGGCACCGCTGACTGCAGCAGCTGACTGGCCTGCCGCAGTCCACGCATCGGTACACACACCAGCACCACCTCGGCATGCGCCAAAGCTGCCCCCGCGTCGGCTGTCACCAGCACTTCAGGCGGCAATTTGACCTGCGGCAGAAGACGGTCGTTTCGACGAGTCTGACCGATCGTGGCGGCATGATCAGGATTGCGAGCCCACAACGTGACCTCGGCATCGTGACGCTGCGCCGCCAGCCACGCACAGGCTGTTCCCATCGCTCCCGCACCCAGCACCGCCGTTCGCGCCATGACAGAGTTCCCGCACCACCCAACACCTGAATCGCCAAGGAATCCGGGATCCGCTGACCAGCGCCGCAAAATCCCGCTGCTGTATAATAGCAAAGATGCCTCTCAACACCCCGCTGGAACACCCGGGATTTCGGCGGGAATCCCGGCAATCACTTCGACTTCCCACAAGATATTCGTTACCGTAGCACAACATCGGAAGACCGTCCGCCTGCACATTCCCGCCATCCGCCATGCCCACCTCCGGAAGACTCTGCAGCCATGTCCAACGATCGCTCCGCCGAAATCTCGCCGGTCTCCGAACAGCCCGATTACCCGGATCATCTCGGCTGGGCTGGTGTGGGGTTCGCCCTGTTTGCTGCTCTTCTGTATGTGGTACTCCGACAGATGCTGATCCAGTTGCCGACAACCCGCGCAGAACTCAACGAACTCTCCACCAACGCACCGGTCCTGTCTCGCCTGATGATCGTCGCTGCCAGTGCCGCCCTGAATAATATTGTCGCCCTGGTTCTCAGCCTCATCAGCTATGTGTCCGAACGCCGATCCCACACGCTGGCAGTCATCGGCATCGCCATCTCCACCACCATGCTGCTGGGCTTTTTCTCAATCGTGTTTGTCAGCCTGCTGTTCCCCTGAACCGTCATCCCTGGTCAGACTTGCCTGCGGCCCGACCTCCGGCCTTACCACCCCGTCCGCCATTGCCAGCCGGCTCAGGCTGGCCTGCATAAGGCGGCAGATCAAAGACACATGGTTCGGTCATCACACGAGGGTCCCCGGATTCACGCAGGATTCGAATCAGCCGTTCACTGTGTGCCTGCAGAATCCCGGCATATTCGGCAGAGCCCGCCACGTTGTGGATCTGCTCCGGATCACGTCTCAGATCATACAGCTCTTCCGCCGGCCGTTTCGCAAACGCCCGTTCGAAAAACACTCGATACTCGGGCTGCTTCAGCCCCTGCTCAATCACCCAGCGTTTGGTGGGGCTGGCATCCATATCGGCAAAGGCCGCAAATGTGTTGCCAGCCAGCCGGTCCGAGTCGGGCCACGCGCCTTCGGGCGCCCCAAAACCCGGCCCCACGCCCATCGGCCAGCGATCCGGAGCAAAATTGCGAATGTACAAAAAATCGGCCGTGCGGAGGGCTCGCTGAGGATAAGGCAGGAAGTCCGGGCGTGCCCCCGCAACATGTCGCTCGCGACCAATCACCACGTGATCGCGAGTCTCATCCACGAGCCCTGCCGATGACGACCGCAGCAGCGGCAGCAAATCACGCCCCGTCATCACCTCCGGCACCGCCACACCCGCGGCCTGCAGGACCGTTGGAGACAGGTCGGGCAGACTGACAAAATCATCCACCACTCGACCAGCCGGAATTGCCGCGGGCCAGGAAATCGCCAGCGACACACGCGTGCCAGTGTCATACAAATTGCACTTGCCCCCCGGCACACCCGCCATGCCATGATCACCGCTGACTATGACCAGCGTATTGTCGCGCTGGCCCGTTTCCTCCAGCACCTCCATCACTGCCCCCAGCCCGGCATCAACAGCCTGCACCTCACCCAGATAATCGGCAACATCCTCCCGCACTTCCGGGACGTCCGGCAGATGCCCGGGCAGCCTGCCTCGCAATCGCTCCGGATCAATGTTCCACAGTTTTTTTCCGGACCCCCTGACCCATGTACGATGCGTTGTGGTGGGGCCCCACCAGTACAGGAACGGCGTTTCCGGCGAGCGGGCCTGCAGAAATGTGCGAAAGCCGGCACGCACTTCCCCCAGCAGCTGCTCACCCAATGCGCCCGGATCTTCGCTGGCACTCAGTGCCTCGGAATAGTCGTTGAACCGGCCACCAGTTCCCTTCACCGCCGTTCGACCAGCTCCGATCGGAGCATTTCCGGGACTGCCGGGGCTCCAGACCTTCGCTGTATGCCCGATCTGATATCCGGATTTTTCCAGCAGCAGCGGAAAGGCAGGAATCCGATCGTCCCAGACCGCCCCCTGCAGGATCGCACCACGCCCGGTCCTCCAGAAATACTGCCCGGAAAGCAATGAACTGCGACACGGAGTACAGGATGGTGCATTCACAAATGCTCGAGTAAACAGGACTCCGGATGCTGCCAGCCGGTCAAAATTCGGAGTCTGCACGATGTCGGACAGGCCGCCCGGTTCCAGCCGACCGTATGCACTGGCATAACGTCCCCAGTCGTCGGCAAATACCACGACCACATTGGGACGCCCTTCCGTCTGAGCCGCAGCCGGCAAGCTGCACAATGCCGCACAGATCACGATCCGCAGAACAGCAATCGATGTTTGCCCGAGAAAATTCACAATCTGATCCTCCGATTCACCGCAGCAGACGATGGAACTGCCCGGTAGCATCGCAATAAACCCTGTGGCAGAAAAGCGAGCGACAGGCCATTTTGCCGTCACTCCAAACGATCCCCAGCCGACAACTCCCGCCTTCTGACGATCGTCGTGTTGTTTTTCTCAGTTCTTCAGACAAGAATGCAGCCCCGGCCGACTCCTGCTGGCAGCACAGTCGCTGTCACAGCTCACGGCCCTTCGGTCGCACTGCAACTTTGTCCTCGAAAGCCAGTCGCAATCCATGCCTGCGATCACTCGCAATACTGTACCAGCCATTTCAGTCAGCGGGCTGTCTCACGCCTTTCGCGGCCATCAGGCACTCAGCAACGTGTCATTCTGCGTGCTGCCGCAGACACTGCACGGATTTGTCGGTCCGAATGGGGCCGGCAAGACCACCACGATGCGAATGATCTGCACCCTGCTGCAGCCGAACAAAGGTGAGGTCGAGATTTTCGGCAGCAATGTCAGGCAGAACATTTCGGCCGTTCGCAGACGAATTGGCTACATGCCTGATCACTTCAGCATGTATCGCCAGATGACTGTCGCGGAGTACCTTGATTTCTTCGGCACAGCCTACGGACTGACGCAGGTGCAGCGGGATCGTGTGATCGGCGATGTGCTGACTCTCACCGACATGGACGGACGCCGCAACGATCTGATCTCAGGTTTGTCGCGTGGCATGCAGCAGCGAGTCAGCCTTGCGCGAGTCCTGGTGCACGACCCTGACCTGCTGCTGCTGGACGAACCGGCCAGCGGGCTGGATCCCCGTGCCCGCATCGAACTCATGGAAATCCTTCGCGAACTGCGACGAATTGGCAAGACCGTGTTTATCAGCTCCCATATCCTCAGCGAACTTGCCGATCTGTGCGACGCTGTAACCGTGATCGATCGCGGTCAGGTACGCTACAGCGGCCCGATGGACCTGCTGCTCGAGACCACCGACCAGCAACCGCTCTGGAACCTGCGACTGACAACTGTGCTGCCCGGGATCATCGAAAAAATCAAAGCTCTGCCCGGTGTGGCGGAAGTGACGGAACCGGAGTTCAGCAACGGACGAGATTTCATCATTCGATCGGCGGAAGGTCTGACGGGAAATGATCTGCTGCGGGCTCTGCTGCCGCTCGATCTGCCGCTGGCTTCATTTGGCCTGCAGCGCCGTCATCTGAATGATGCCTTCATGGACCTGACAACCCGCGGAGTCCCGGCATGATTTCGGGAACTACTGCATTATTCGTATGGACACTGCGAGCCGACAATCGATCCGTCTGGCCGCACGTGGTGCGCGGTGCCTTTGCCTTCATGATGCTGTTCACGCTTTCGCTGGCGTGGACCGATGCCTTTGGCACAACTCGCATCGGACTGCGTTTCTTTGAAACCATCTGCAGCCTGAACATCCTCATTATCTCAGTTGCCGGGATCAGCTATTTCTCCACGGCGGTAACCGAGGAAAAAGATGCCGGAACACTGGCTCTGCTGCAGTTGGCCGGCATGTCCCCACTGGCAATCACACTGGGAAAATCGACCTCGCGACTGGTCAGTTCACTGATGCTGCTGGCCGTGCAGGTGCCGTTTTCATTTCTGGCCGTCACACTGGGCGGAGTCTTATGGCAGCAGTTGCTGGCAGCCTGGTGCGCGCTGGCTGCCTGGCTGATTCTCGTGGCCAATGCTGCTCTGCTCTGCAGTGCACGCTGCAGCACGTCAGGACGAGCCGCTGCTGTCGCCGGATCCTCAGCCATACTTTTCTTCCTGCTGCCCGCAGTCACTCGCACAACCACCGCAGCCATTCCTCCGGGGATCCTGCCGCAACCTGTCATGACCGTACTGACCAACCTGCCGGGTGCACTTGAAATTGTCTCCCCCCTGAAGCGGATCGATCAGATTCTGAATAACTGGCAGAACACGGGGTTCTTCGGCAGTCAGTTCACTGTCAGTATTCTGATGGCAGCCGCCTGCTTTGCAGTCAGTACCTGCAGACTGACCGCCTGGGCGCGTCATGTCAGTGACAGCGAAAGCCTGTCAGGGCCGGCCAAACGCAGGCTGCCCGTGGAACGCTGCTGGAAGCTCCCGCTGATCTGGCGAGACTTTCACTTTTACACCGGCGGCTGGCCGTTCTTTACCATGAAATTCCTTGCCGGATTCGCGGTGTATGCCAGCTTCGTGGCCATTCAGCAGGTCAGTACTGACCGCTGGAACATCGTCCTCGAACAGGATTTTGGCTGGACTGCCATGCTGGTCTTCGCCTCAGTGCTGACCGTCGAAGTGCTGCTGTATTCGTCGGGATCACTGTTCTCAGAGCTGCGGCAGTCCACGCAGTCCACCATCGCCATGACTCCGTGTTCCACCGTTTCCATTCTGCTGCAGAAAGCAGCCGGCTGCCTGATTGCCGTTCTGCCCGCGGTCTTCTGGTCGATGTTCACCCTTACAGTGTCCCGCACAAGCGTCCTGACACTGGTCGATATGGACACAATTGTCGTCTGGGGACTGATGCTGATATTCAGCAGCCACGTCGCGGCGCTGTTTTCTCTGTACACTCGCTGGGCTGCACTCCCGCTGACAGTGCTCGTCTCGTTCTTCGCCTTTTTTGTGATTGCCGGACCTGTACTGACAATTCCTGACGTTGTTGATCGCATCGCCATCACTCACAACTATCGCCCCAGCCGAGCCTTCGCCTGGACGATCACTGCCTTCTGGACGTGGCTTTTTACCCTGCTTCCACTGCAGCTGTGGATTCGCGATCAATGGATCAAACTGAGTCGTCAGTAAGACACAGCAGTGCTCCACGGCTGCACGCAGCTTTGCTGCTCATGACACTCTGTCTGCACCCCGGCCTGCAGGGTTGCAGTCCCAACCAGCCTGCTGCGCCGGAAGATACAGCGCAGCAGCAGCAGCAGTCAGCGGCACCGCAGAACCCGCCTGCTGTCGCAGATCCGCTGACTTCTGACCGTGCTGACGACATTGCTGGCAACGCGACACGCATTCGCTTCACGCCGCTGACTGCAGACCGCTTTCCGGAAATCATTCCGCGTCGCGGAGAAGAAGCCGGTTACGCCACAATCCTTGAATCCCTCGGATCCGGGGCCGCGGCAGCAGACCTTGATCGCGATGGACTGCCGGACGCCCTGATTGCCGGTGGTGGCAGCTTCAAGGGAAAGCAGCCCATCGGCAAACCTGTCTTTGTACTCCGCAACCGCCACAGTCACTTCAGCGATCAAACACTCACAGCAGGCCTTGCAGACATCCGCCTGTATCACCATGGGCTGGCCGTTGCTGATGCCGATAACGACGGCTTCCCCGACCTGCTGATCTCGGGGTACGGCGGTGTCCTGTATTTTCGAAATCAGGGTGACGGCACGTTCCTTGATGAAACAGCAGCAGCAGGGATTTGCTGTCCCGCCTGGTGTTCCTCCGCAGCATGGGCCGACTTCAACCGCGACGGCAATCTTGATCTGTACGTCGCTGGCTATGTGGACTGGTCCTTCGAAAACGACCCTCCCTGCTTTGCCGCCGATGGTGTCACCCGGGATAACTGCTCCCCAAAACTCTTCAATGCCTGCCCGGATTTCCTGTTCATCAGCGGGGCTGACGGGACGTGGCAGGATCAGACGCAGGCATGGGGAGTACGCCCTGACGGGAAGGCACTCGGAGTCATCGCAGCCGATCTGGATCGCGATGGCTGGACCGATCTTTACGTTGGAAATGATGTCATGATCAACTTCCTCTATCGCAATGCCGGTGGTCGGCAATTTGAAGACCGGTCGATCTCAAGCGGGGCCGGAGTCAGCAGCAGGGGCTCTCCGGATGCCAGCATGGGAGTCGACGCCGCGGATTACGACAACGATGGTCGTTTCGATCTGTGGGCAGCCAATTTCGAAATGGAAAGCTTCGCCCTGTATCGCAATCAGGGCAGCATGATGTTCAGACACATCAGTGACGAGGCCGGAATCGCAGCCGTCGGAGCTCACTATGTGGGCTGGGGAACCGGGTTTGGCGACTTCGATCTGGACGGCGATGAAGATCTCGCCGTCTGCAACGGCAACGTCGTTCGCTTCCCGCAGCACTCGCCCGCCAAACAGCGCATGCTGCTGCTGGAAAACATCGAACAGTCATGGTTTCGGGAAGCCACCGCCGCTGCCGGAAACTCCCTGATGCAGCAGGTCAACGGCCGCGGACTGGCGCTGCTCGACTGGAATCTCGACGGCCGCCTTGACCTGCTCACCACGCCCGTCGAATCGCCGGCAGTTCTGCTGCAGAACGAAACCCCACTGCAGGGACAATGGCTCACCCTGATCCTTTCCGGCACCAGTTCGCCCCGGCACCCTGTCGGCTGCATCGCTGAACTGCGGACCGATCGTCGCACCCTGCTGCGACAGCTAAAGGGAGGCGGCAGTTACGCATCGACTCACCTGCCATGGCTGCACTTCGGACTGCTGGACGGCGAGCGTCCCAGGGAACTGACCATTCACTGGCCATCCGGACACAGACAAACACTCAGCATCAGCGCCGCAGACTCCGTGATGTCCATCCAGGAACCCGCTGCTGATGCGCCGGCTCAGACGCCCCGGATTTGAACAGAACTCTCGGCAGGTCGAGGGAATCGCCCGCGCAATCCCAAAAAACCATTACTTTCATCGAAATTACCAGCATTCCCAAACGGCATTTCATGGAAAACCCTGATTGATTCCCCCATTTTTCGGGTAAAAACCCGTGCGTGAGGAAGAATAGAACAGACAGCGTGTCACGGCCTGTGTCGTGGCGGATGTCTTCAGCGGGGTTTGGAGATGTTTTCCAGGGGCCGAGTTCCAATTTTTGTTCTGCTTGCCGCACACGCACCAATGCTGCTCAGGTTTCTGTGGAATCGAGTGCAGGACGGCTTCTACTGGCCGGCATTTGCCGGCGTGGGAATTGCCGTGTTCCTTGCCATCCGGACCCCCTCGCCAAAGGCTCGCTGGACTTTACGCGGATCCCTGTTGATCGCCCTTGATCTGCTTTTGCTGACGGCCTCCATCATTACCGGTTCCGACTGGCTGTGCGCTGCCGGAGTTTTCTGCCTGATGGCCTCGCTGGCCATTTCCTGCATCAACAGAACCGAAACCGCAGACTTCAGCTACCTGCTGACCTATCCGCTGATGCTGCTCTCGGTACCTGCCGCCGTTTCTCAGGTGCTCTGGCCACGACTGCTCAACCTGCAGACTTCACTGACCAGCTACGCAGCCACTCGGCAGGGACTGCATCATTTTCAGCAGGACAGTCAGTTGTCTGTACTGACGGGATCCGTGGATATGGAGCGTATCACAGGCGGAATTTTCTCGTGGCAGGCACTGGTTCTCATCGTTTTATTTTGGGGCAGTCTGCAGCGTCGTTCGTGTATTCAGGCTGCTCTGATGATGCCGGTGGTGCTGGTCACAGGGTTCGCAGCAAACATGGCTTCGGGCATCGTTCTGCTGTCAATGATGGGTGGGCCTGGCGGCACGTCACCATCAGCCGCCATGTACCTGCTGACCACTCTGTTGACGCTGCTCCCGACACTGCTCTTTGTGCTCAGTGCTGAGGCTGCCATGGTGGGACTGACAGCACCAATTCCGCTGCAGGAGCCGGCAGATTCGGACGAAGGCAAAGCCCCCTCGCTGCGAAGTCTCTGCAGCCCGCTCGTTTACTGGTGGAATTCGCTGGTCTCAAGCATGCCGATGGATCCTTTATCCTGTCAGCCGCTTAGCGATTTTCGAATTCCCCGTCCTCTGCAGGCCGTTTGCCTGTGGCTGTCTCCGGTTGTGGTCACTGCTCAGTGCATCCGGTTGATTTTTTGAACTTCACAACCGGATTAAGCCGCCATGCAGACGCCACAGAACAACAGCAACGAGCTTGATGAAGAGTGGGAAGCGTCGTTCAGCGACGAAGTGCGGTTTGGTGACCTGCCGAGCGAACAGTTTTTCCTCGAAAAGGTCCAGCAACAGGAGCAGCGTGGAACTTCACCGCTTGTGCTCCTCCGCCCTGCCGTTCTGATTCCGCTGCTGACAAGCTGGATGGAGGAGTGGTTTCTCAGCCGCAATCCCTTCCTGGCAGGGTTCGGAATCCCCTTTCTGGCACTCACGGCATGGCTGGGTATTCAGATTTTCGGTCGCAGTGTCGATCGGCAGACTTCAGCGGATGCGTATCGCACGATCCTCGCCGGGGCTGAGCAGGCAGCCGATGCCCAAACCAGCGAACTCTGCATTCGCGCCCTGATCGGTTTGAAGCCGGATGATCTGACAGCCCGAATGCAACTGGCAGAACTGTTCTGGAAAACGGGGCGTCAGGAAGAAGCGTGGCAGGAATTCCTCGCACTCACTCGGATCGGCGAACAGGGCTTTCCGGACGCCCACATGTGGATCGTCCGGAATTCGCTGTCCGCAAGCCCGTTCAGGAAGCTTACCAACCACAACCTGATTCAGCACCTGCAGCGGGTGCTTGAAGCACAGCCGCGCAATTCCGAAGCCCATGGGCTGCTGGCCGAACTGTACACGAATGATCGTGAGTGGCTGCTGGCCGAACAGCATCTGCAGTCGGCTGCAGAGATCGCCGATGAGTGGCTGATTCCGCTCGTCGAACTGCAGCGAATGCTGGGAAAGCAGCAAACAGCCATCGACCGCCTCCAGGAATTCGAGCAGAAGCTGACCACCGGACTCGCTCGTGATCCCAACGATACTCCGCTCCGCCTGAAACTCGCCCAGACCATGGCGCTGCAGAACCGTGCCGCCGAAGCCGTGCTGCTGATCGAAAAACAGCGTGGCATTGCGGACAGCAGCGAGTTGCAGCGTTACCACAGCGAACTGCTGCTGGTGCAGGCAAGGCAGCTGCTGTACTCCGGCACCATCAACCGTGACCGATCACTCAGCCTCGTCATGCAGTCCCTGCAGCTGAACCCGGACAATCTGAATGCCCTGCACCTGGCGGTCGATCTGGAAGAGATGGGTGCGATCTGTCCGCCCGCTCAGTCCGCGGAACTGCTGGCACACTGGCAAAAAATGGCGTCCGATCAACAGGGGCCACCAGAACTACAACTCGGACTGGCACTGGTCGCCGCACTCGACGGACAGTATTCCGAGGCTGCCGACCGGTTGTTGTCAGTCATTCAGACTCAGCCGGATGAAAAAGCCCGACTCATTTTCTGGCTGATGCAGGCCGGACGCAACAGCGAGGCCACCGCTGCAGCGGCAGAAATCACTGACAGCACAGCGCCGGAGAATATGACTGAGGCAGATCGCGCACTGGCGGCACGCTGCCTGCTGGCTGCAGGTCAATATGCCCGCGTTCGCACACTGCTGGCTGCTGATGGTGAACTACCGTCAGGCGATGAACTGGAACGTCTCTACGGAAGCGCCTGCATTCGTGAATTCGACGAAGCGGTCAGTCGCCCGCCCAGAAACCCGGCTGTCCCCAGTCAGTGGCTGCCCGTCATGCCGGGGGGTAACGAAGATGTTCGTCTGCTGATTCTGCTGCGCACAGCAGCCTCCATTCCGGTCACTCGTACGGAAGCAATTGATCGACTCGCAAGAGTCAGCCTGCTGACCGGAAGCGTGGCCCAGCGAGCCCAGGACTTCCTGTTGCAGCTCAGATCCTCAGGCACGGACGCTGAAAACGTACTCATCATCATGGGCACCACAGCGATGCTGCACGAGCGTTGGCAGATCGCCATCGACTCACTGCAGCAGGCGAATTCACTGGGCATGGGGCGCAACCCCGTCGTTCTGAACAACCTCGCTCTCGCCACAGTCCGCGGACCCGCAGCCGCCGCACAGAATGCACTCACACTGATCAATCAGGCCCTTGAACTGGTGCCAAACAACCCCGAGATGCTGTCAACCCGCGGCGAAATTTTTGTGGCCATGCAGCGCTGGACCGATGCCCGCCGGGACCTCGAGGAATCCATCCGCATTCGAGGCGGTCGCCCCAAAGTCCACAGACTTCTCGAACAGGTCTGGACCGGCCTGAATGACCCGGAACAGGCTGAAGCGCAGCGACAACTGGCAGAGCAGCAGGAAAATGCCGCAATCCGCTGATACGCGAGCCTAACGCTGCACAAATCCTGACGCCGTCAGACTCTGCTCCAGCTGGTTCAGCGAATCCGGATCCGTGTGATCCAGCCGCAAAGCATCATCGCAGCGCAGCAGATGATTGTACTTCACTGCTGCGCCGGTATTAAACAGCACGATCGTCTCGTCGGGGCGGAGCCAGCCTGAGTCACGCAGGTGCAATGCTGCTCGCCAGACCGCTCCACCCTCGGGCGCCGCATGCACCCCCTGCAGCCGGGCTAACTCGTAAACACCCTGCATCAGCTCGTCATCACTGATCGTGATCGCTGTCCCGCCACTCTTCCGCAGAATATCCAGCATCAGAAAATCACCCACCGCCGCCGGAACCCGCAGACCGGAAGCTGCTGTCCGGGCATTGGGAAACATGGGAGCGAAAGTCGCGCCCTGCTCGAACGCCCGCACAATCGGGGCACACCCATCAGCCTGCACCACCACCATCCGCGGTCGCTCAGAACCAATCCAGCCAAGCTGCTCCATCTCTTCAAATGCCTTCCACATGCCAATCAGACCTGTACCGCCCCCCGTCGGATACAGAAGCACATCCGGAAGCTGCAGACGATCCGTTCCACGAACATCCGCCAAATCAAAGGCCAGCTCATAACCCATCGTCTTCTTGCCCTCCAGACGAAACGGCTCCTTCAGCGTCGACAGATCAAACCACCCGAATCTGTCACAGGCCGCTCGACAAAGACGCCCGCAATCGCTGATCAGACCGTTCACCAGCACCACCTGAGCCCCCCCGCAGGCAGATTCCAGAATGTTTGCGGGCGGAGTGTCCTCGGGTACAAATATCACACACCTGATCCCCGCCCGCGCAGCGTAAGCCGTCGCCGCCCCTGCAGCATTACCCGCTGACGGCAAGGCCACGGTCTGTACCCCAAAGGCCGCCGCCCGCGTCATTGCCGCTGACATCCCCCGCGCCTTGAAACTCTGCGTCGGGTTGAACCCCTCATCCTTCAGCCACAAATCCCCAAACCCCGCAAACACCCCACGCTCCACACACTTCAAAAACGGTGTCAATCCCTCACCCAGACTGACTGCCTCCGACAGCTCGTTGACCGGCAGAACTTCGTGAAATCTCCACATCGACCGCTCACGACGGGCACGCACGACAGCCGGAGTCCAGTCGCGAAGCGCCGCCAGATCATACCGGGCAAGCAGTGGCTTGCCGGCTCGGCTCAGCCCCTGCAGACAGTTTGCATCGTGGATTTCTCCGGTTAATGAACATTCCAGCGCCGTATGCATCCCGCCGCGTCCTTCGGTCTTGAGACAAAAATCGGGTTTCAGGTAAAAACCAGGCGAATCCTGCCAGACAGGCTTCGACCTGTCCAATCTCCGGCCCGCCTTCCTGACTCCGCCCAAAAGACTTTCACGGCAAGGATGCCACGCGAGTGATGACTTTCAGATCCGCACTTCCCACGATCCGCCGCTCACTTCCGCTCCTGCATCACGCTGCCGCCTTATCAGCCGTTGTGCTGCTGGGATACCAGACCGTCGCCGTCTGGCTGTCCCTGTGCGGAAACAGCCTCCCGTCTGTGCTCGCAATGATCTCTGCCACTCTGGTCGCTTTGACCATCGCTGCGCTGCTGCAACCGCTCACCGGATCACTCGACAGACTCCCGCCGTTTGCACTGCCAGCCGCGCTGCTGGCCCTGTCAGTCGCCGCTTTCGCCATGCTGCCCGTCCTGCTCACGGAAACTCTCGACGCCGGCGCCCGTTCGCTTCCATCAGCGTCCCTCATCGGCGATGCATGCCGTTTTCTTCTGCCGGCAGCCGCAGTCGCCATTGTCCTCGTGGCACCCGCAATCTGGCTGCAAAGAAGCTGCAATGACACCCGTGTCTCACGGCATCCGCAACTGGCCTGCGCACTTGCCGGGCTGCTGATCATCGCCGGCTGCCTGCTCCCCGGCAACCCGGCCGTCGCGGCAGCCGTTTGCGGTCTGCTGGCAGCAGTAACATACTCGGCACCACGAACTGAGGAACCCTCAGGCTCGCAACTCGCTCCACTGCAGACCACTCGACAAATCTGGCTTAGCAGCATCATTACCGGCAGTGTCGCCGCCTCCGCCGTCATCGCCGGCAGTAACTTCTTACAGCCATCGCTGCCTTCACTGTTCATCGAAATTGGACTGACGCTGCTGATGGTCTCAATCGTCAGCCTGCTGACTCGAATGCTCCCGGGACCTCGGCTCCTGCTGAAGCTGGCCGCTCCAATTCTGCTCATGGTCATTCCAGCCGCACTCCCGGCACTTGTTCGTGCCAGCCTGCTCTGGGACCCCTCCGGGCACCAAAATTGGCTGCAAATTTTGCAGATGACAGCACTTTTGTCCGTCGCCTGCACCCCCCTCGCCATTGCCATGTCCGGCTGCAGACGCCCAACAACACAATCCACGGGGCTGATCATCGCGGCCGGCATAGCCTGCGGATCTGCGGCAACCCTGCTCATGTCCCAACTGTTACCCGCTTTTCTGCAGCTGCAGATTTCCGCCGTGCTGCTGGCCAGCCTGACACTGTTCAGCCGTGCGGAAATTACGGCTGATCTGAACTCCCGCGAGCCCCTTCGCAAACGCCCTCTGCCGCGGATGCATCTGGCTGTCATCACGGCCTCTGCAGTCCTCGCTGCCGTAATCGGAACACCAGAATCAGCACCGCTCTCCCGCCTGATGTTCTCCGAACGCACAAGAATTGCTCTGCAGCGCGATGTCGCTCCTGAACTGATTCCACAATCCGCCCCCGGCAGACTGCTTGAGGTACATGCCACCCCTGTCGGAGAAGTGGCCGTCTGGAGACTCAGTGGAAATCTCGTGGAATTCCGCCGCAACGGAATCGCACAGGGAGAAGCCAGTTCCAGCCCCGAAACCACTCCCCAGCCACCGCAGGACGTACTGCCACTCATCCTGGCCCTCTGCAATCATCCACAGCCCGGCAACGTCATGCTCCTCGGAGACGATTCGGGAGCCGCACTCCGCAGCTGCACACATTTTCCGATCCTGCACATTAACGCCGTGCGACAGGACACAACCATCACACGGCTGGCAGCCGCACACGTCTGGATGCACGGCGTTTACAACCCCGCCGATGACACACGAGTCCGCATAACACATCAGCCCATCGAACTGGCAGTCCGCAGCACTCGGCCAGCCAGCATGGACGCGATCGTCTGCAACGGCCCACCGGCCTCGTCGATCGCAGCGGCAGCACTCTGCACTCAGGAGTTCTACTCGGCCGTACGATCAGCTCTCACCAGCAACGGGGTCTTCACCCAGAGATTCCGCAGCAGCGACTTCGGACCGGAACCACTTCGACAGTGCCTCGCCACTCTCAGTCACGTCTTTCCGGCCAGTGGAGCAATTCAAACGGTCCCCGGCGAGATTGTGTTGCTGGCAACCAATTCCGAACAGGGACTGATCAGTCCCGGTATGCTCGACAGACTGCAGAAGGACCATGTGCGAGCCGAACTGGCACTGTGTGGCTGGGACTGGGCACAGGTCGCCGTCCTGCCCCTGGCCGATGCCGCCGACCCGGTTGGACTGTTCAGCAATTCGCCACGTCCCGCCAGTCTTCATGCCGCCTCCGCACAAACCATTCTGAACTGGCCCGTGGAAGTCGCACGAAATGCCGACAAGGCCCGTGAACTCAGCGAAGCCTTCGCTCCATGGCAAAAACAACTGGCCTCGGCTCTGCCCGTTACAGAAGCCCATCATGAAGCCAAACGACGCCTGTCCTCACTGGCCCAACAGGTTGAAATCCTCGCCGGAATGCCCGACCAGCCATGGACCTACCGCAGATCACTGCGCATGGAAATGCAGCAGCACCCGCGACCACCGCTGGAAAAGGTCAAAAATGGGCGAATCATCCGCACCTCACACCCGCTCGATCAGCAGCGGCAGGACTACTTCCAGTCGCTGGGCGATGCCCTCGTCGCAGCCGCCCGCAAAGAACAAAATGCCCTCGGACTGGTTCGTCGCCTGATCAGCTTTGCCCGCTCCGGCGATCCCCTCATGGGACACTTTTCGCACTACGAAATCGTACGCCTGCACGAATTGCTGCAGCATCCGGCTCCCGCAGAAGAACTGCAGCATCGACTGCATATCGTGTTTTTTGCCAATCCCTCAGATGCCTCCGTCCGGCCTGTCATCTCCGCACTCGACCAGCTGGTGCAACAGCCCGAACTGATCGGTCAGCCGGATGAACGATTTGATCAGATGAATGCCTTGCTGCAAAAGCTGATCGAACGCTGGGAAGCCCGCACCGCATGGGAACCAAAGTCCGCAACCCGAGTTCAAAACGATGTCGATCAGTCCGTCCGCATCAGCAATCTGGCGCTTGATCAGATGCAGGAACTTGCCAGGGCAGCGGGCGTCAGCGACGAAGACTTTCGGAATCGCCGCCGTTACATCAATCAGGCGCTGATCGTGCCGCTGCGCGACTATCGGGATCAGGTGCTGGCCCATCGCATGAAAACCGCTCCCGCAGCCGCAGACGGCGAAGATCCCGACGACCAGCCTCTGCTGATCCCCGCGACTCAGCCACTCACCACAAACTGATCCCTGCCACCAGCTGCAGCGACCACTCAGGCTCCCGCAGGAGCAGGAGCAGGAGCTGCGGGAACAGCGGGCTCAGCAGGTGCCGGCGCAGCAGGAGTTCCAGGTGCGGACTCAGCGGGTGCAGCAGGCTCTGTCGCAGCAGGAGCTTCCGCGGGTGCCGGCACAGCAGGTACTGCACCCGGAGCAGCAGGCAGGGAAGGCTCCGGTGCAACGGAAGACTCTGCAGGAGCCACCGCGGGGGGTACGGCTTCGGTGACTGGTGTCGCAGGAACCTCCAGCACTCGCTCACGCAGCGCTCCCCCCAGAAGCAGCTTCCAGATTCCCGCCTGATCCTTCAGCAGCACGTGACGCGCCGTGATCTCCGTAATCTCCGCCGCAATCTCCGAAATACGCACCGTTTCACCGGCTTTCAGCTTCAGCGTCACTCCTGTACCACGATTACGCAACCACGCAAACCACGTCCCGTCCCGCGAAACCGTCCCGGTCAGAGTCGTCATCGCCGCGTAATCGTCCTGAACATCCAGAGCAATCTTTGCTGACGCTGACTTCGGATCGCGACCTCCGTCCGTCACATTCACCGTAATGTCATACTTACCCGGAGTAAATGAACGAGCCGGCATCCACTTCAACAGCCCCGACTTCGCATCAATCCCCAGGCCCTCAGGAGCACCACCACCAAGACTGTACTTCAGCGACTCAGCCGGACCATCATCCGTTGCCGTTGCCTGCAGCGAAAACTCTCGCCCCAGCACCACAGTGGCTGCCGTTTGCACGGTGATCTTTGGAGCCACATTCTGCTCCTGAATCGTAATCGTCAGCTTTGAACTGATCTTCTGATCCGGCTTTCCCGACTGCACCGCTGCCACGAGCGCCGAGTATTTTCCAGGCTGCAGGGACTCTGCCGGGGTCCACGTGAACTGGCCCGTCGCAGCGTCAATGGCCATGCCCTCTGCCGCTTCCTCAATCGCAAATGATGGCACACCCAGTTCAGGATCCGCGTTGTCCAGTTTCGCCGTCAGACTGACCACTTCACCAGGACGAATCGTCTTGTCAGATACACCGGCCAGCTTCGGACTCCACGTTTTTGGTGCAGCCGGCAGCACAAATGGTGATGACGCCACCAAAGCCTGATAGTCCTCCAACCGCTTCTCGCGACGATCCCACAGCACAGGAAATAATTCCACCGTCGCCTCATCGGCATGCACCGCAGCCTTTGTGCCGGCATAACCACGAACAACCTTCCAGCCCGCGTCACTGACCTCCACCACCTGCAGCAGTTCACGGTCCAGACGCACAAGGAACGGTTCAAATCCGTCCGGCTGCACAGGAAACAGTTCGTTCGGCAGCGCCTTCAGCACCTGCGCCTTCTCGTCAATCCCTCCGACCAAACGCGTCCGCGGCAACAACTCAGCACGATTCTCGGTGCCCGTAACACTCATCCCCTCCACCGTCAGAGTCACCGCGAGGCGAGGATTTCCCTGCGCCCCCGGACTGTCCACCTTCATCCCGCTGATTCTGTGCAGCAGTGCAGACTGGTCAAACAAATATAAAAAACGAGCCAGTCCCTGCAGATCCACTTCCGCCTTCTTGATCTCCACCGCAACCGTGCTGTATTCCTTCTGAGCAGACCGGGCGCCGGGAATTACCTCAAAACCTGATCCGGAAAAACCGCACTGCCGAGCCAGGTCGAAAACCCACTCACGATACAGTCGCTGAGCACTATCCAGATCACCCGGCAGACTGATGGCCTTCCAGTCCTTCAGATTCCGCTGAGCCACGTTCAACTGGATCTCCTGATCCGCCAGCTTCTCCGCCTGCGACTCCGCTGTGGTCACTTTCCGTTCCAGATCCCGAATCGGACCCATCACCCAATTGGTCACGATCGAGCGACCAAAATAGACGGCCACGACTGCCCCCAGCCCGGCTGCCAGCAACTTTGTGCGTTTCTGATCGTCCATTGCCCCAGACTTCCCCGCTTGACTCAGTAATTCAGAACTGCCCGGCCACCCTCGCGTCCACCCGTCTCAGGATGCACTCTCCGCAACGACTCCCGCCTCACGCCCCTCCGGCAGAACCAACTCCATCTTCACCTTGATCTGATACTCCTGAGACGCCGCAGCCGGTCGGACATCCGTTTCGTATGGCTTCACCCGATAACCCGCCTCAGCCAGCCTGCGACTCAAATCATTGATCTCAGACTCCGTCTTCGCCCACGCATCAAATGTCATCAGCCCCACGCCACCCTGCTGAACCGTCGCAAACGCAAAATTGTCCACAAACATCCGATCCGTGCCAGGCATCAATTTCCGCAAACGATCCACTTCGTCCAGCCACTCCACATCCCGATCCACCCAGCGACCAATCTTCTCAGCCCACTCCAGATCCTTTCCACCCGCTTCCACCAGTTCCCGAATCTCAGCATTCTCGGTGTCCAGACGCCCCTTCTTCCGAGTCAAATCGGCAATTCGCCCCTGCCGGTACGTCCAGACACCCGCAAACAACACCACCGCCGCCAGAGCACCTCCCAAAACCTTCACTCGTCGAAGATCACGCTTCGGCGGAGTCTTTCGGGGATTGGCAAAGTCAATCGCCTGCACACCACTGCCCACTCCGGACAACAGTGCTCCCGCAGCAGCCACGACATCAACAGCCAGTCCCGCGCCAACAGTCGTCACAAGCACCGCAGGATCCACCCGCTCAATCACAGCACCGTCAAATCGAGCCGACAACTGATCCGTGACCGCCGAAGTGATCTCGTGAGCTCCCACGAGCACAATACGGTCAATCTTCTGATCACCCACAACATCCGCAGCAGACATCCTCGCCCGCGACAGCTCGGCCCGCAAAGTCCTCTCAATGGCGTCAGCAGCAGTCCACGATGCCCCACTGTGGGAAAACAGAACGGTCCGTCCACGCAGAAACGTCAGCTCCAAAAAATCACGCCTCATCACCGCCACAACATCCACACCACGCCCGTCCGCCCCATCACGCAACAGACCGGCCGATTCCAGCAACTGAGCCACGCAGTAGCCACTCACACGAGCCTCAGCCAGTTCCAGACCCGCATCTGCCAGTGTGCGGCGCACCAGCGTCAACTGCTCGTTTGGCACCGTTACCAGCAGGACATCCCGAGTCGCGGCGCCGGGCTGCAGCGGCAGCGGAGTAAAATCCATGGAGACCGTTTCCACAGGCACCGTCAGCTTCAATGCCGCCTGCATTCGCAGCAAGTCAGGCACATCAGCATCAGGAACCGGAGGCAACTGCACGCGATGCACCGTCACCTGCTGCCGGGGAAACACGACCGTCGCCGGCAGTCGCCGCTTCTCACCACCCCCCGGAAACAACTGCCGCAGATGCTGCACGATGTCCAGAGTATCCCCGGAGTTCTCACTGCGGGGCAATTCCTCCGCCAAACTCAGCTCCACACGCTGACCGACGCCCCGGCCCCGCACTACCAGCAGACGCTCACGATCCCACTCAATCACGATCTCTGCCATGGTCGCCACTCTGCCAAAATGCACTCAAAACTTAAACACCACCCAATTCAACACCACCAACCAGACACCAGCACCGCACATCAACAAAATCGGACTGTTCCACCAGAGCACATATTCAATCTGCATCGATTGCACCGAATCTGTCGATCACACCACCTCAACCTCAACAGGCAACCAGCCCCGCAAATCACCTCACTGATCCAACCTGCCATCCAGCAGGTCCGGGGAAAACCCGCGCCCCAGTCCCGTTAAGTCCCGCTGAAACGTTATCCGCGGCGGTTTTTTTGTTCCATCCACCATCGCCTCCAGTCGCGTCGTCGGCCCGCCCTGATCAAAATGCCCCAGCACCTGAAACGAATACACATCGCCCGTTGTCGTCAGCCATGGACCCAGTCGCTTGAACGTCGGCACATCCACAAGCCCCTCCGTCAACAGCCACACCGGTGACCGACGCATCGATATCACCTGAGCCGCCTGAGCAGAATCCTCGCCCGCCACAGGCCTCGCACCCAGAATCGCATCCGCAATCGCCTCCGTCATGTCCGGGATCGCCAGCAGGACTTCCCGCGGAGCAATATTCACGTTGATCCGACCGTCAATAAATTCATCGTTCAGCCACGTCAGCTTCTCCTCAAGCACCAGCATCTGCTCCATCAATCCCGCCGGATCCGTCGATGTCCAGGGGCTGTTCAGTGTCTGATCGGCGCCATTCACAGTCACCGCCACCTGAGCATCAATCAGGTCGTAGATGGAACGAAAGGAGGCCTGCGGAGGATTCGACAGATCCATGCCACCGCGAGTCACCTTGCCCAACTCGCCGTTCGCCAGATTCTTCGCAATCCAGTCCACCAGCTGCTGCTGCTCAATCGTCAGCTTCCCCTGAGCCTGCGAGTCCGCCAGTTGATCGCCCGTCAGTCGGTAGCCAGTCACGAATGTGGCTGTCTCCGTGTCAAACGACTCCTCAAGGAAGTCAAACATCTCCGCCACAATCCCGTTGTTCAGGTTGATCTTCTGCTCCCCGGTCGTCTGTATATTGCGCTCCCGACTGGAAACTGTCAGATAATCCCGCAGTCCAAAATCCAGCGTCCCGTCCTGGTCATCCGTCGGAGGACTTTCTGCTCCGTCATCCTCATTCGGGTCCATCCGCCCGTTGCGGTTGGCATCCTCTCCATAAAACAACTGCGGCGTCACTCCCTGCACCTGCAGCAACTCGTCAATCGACTGCATCGGAGCATTCCGAGCAGAGTAGGGCACTGCCAGTGCCTCGTACGTCGATGACTCAGCCCCACCCGCCCGCGCTTCCTCATCAGAATCAATCCAGTCCAGTATCGCGTTGCAGATATCCTCAGTCATATTCGGGATGAAACTCACAGCGGTATAGGGATCCGTCGTCTCATCCGTGTCGTTTTCCAGTTCCAGCAGCCGATTCACATTGAACTTCGCCGTCTCAGTGGTCAACCCCGCACGCGGCAGCGAATCCACCGATCCCACCATACCCGGACTCAGTACCGAAAACCGCACCTGCCCACGAGCCTCACCGCCCCCGCCCATCGGCTGACGACTGAACATCGACGAATCGTCATACAAATCCAGCGTCGCATCCGTTTGCCGCAAAGCAATCTGTGCGGCCACATACTCCACTCCGGATTCCGCCGCCATCCGCGCTTCCACGTCACGGCCAAACATCGATGCCGCTCGGTTCTCCGTATCCATTTCGCCCAGATAACTGTAAGCGGCCAGCGACAGCAGGATCACCACCACGGTCACCACCAGCAGCACAAAACCACGCCGCCGACCAGCCACACGGATTGCAGATGCACGTCTCACAGTACCTGCTCCGAAATGATGGGTTCCGCGACAGGCAGGGGCACAACCACGCGATGAGTCGTGGCAGGCAATGCATAGGGGTCCGGCTCGTCCAGAAACGAAGCATTCGACGCCTCCGCCTCATCACGCACCGTCAGCACAACCTCAATCGCCTTCGGCAACGAATTCAATGCCGTACTGTCCCACTCCTCCTGCCAGGCAATCCCGTCAAAATACCGAAACTGCACCCCCGAGACTTCCCGCGCCAGCAATTTTGCAGCCGCCAACTGCGGACTGTCCTCAGAGTTTTCCACCGCTGTGCTGAGCCCGTACAGATCGCCGGCCATCCGAGCCAGCCCAACCGGACCCGCATCCCGACCAGGGGCCTCCCGGTCCGCAATCTCCGAACCCAGGCCTGATCCCTGCTTGTCTGCCATCAGATAACGAATAATCACCAGATCCCCCGTCCGCTGATCCAGCGTCGATAATTCCTGCGACGACACATACGCCAGATTCGGATCCGGACGACTGACAAACAACTGCAGATCCGTCGCTGTCCCCACCAGCCCGCTAGTGTATGTCGTCGAAACAGTCTCCGGATCAATCATCGATTCTCCGTACGCATTCCCGTCCAGGT
Source organism: Planctomyces sp. (assembly GCA_005791255.1). Taxonomy (GTDB): domain Bacteria; phylum Planctomycetota; class Planctomycetia; order Planctomycetales; family Planctomycetaceae; genus SXXK01. Next base: position 9,457 of record SXXK01000428.1, on the reverse strand, counting down.
CGCCGGAAGTCGATGCACCGCCCCCTGACGAACTGCTGCCGCCGGACGACGATGTCCCGGTACCGGAACCCGTCCCCGCAGAATTCAATCCCGATGTCCCGCCGCCCGACAACCCGCTGGTACCGCTTCCACTGAGCCCTGAAGTGCCGGAACCCGATAAGCCCGACGTGCCGGAACCGCCAGCCCCGCTGCCACCTGCCGAATCTGCTTCGTCCTCCGGCAGGACCTCCTGCTTTGCAAACACCACCGACTGGATATCTCTGGTCATCTGCCGCAGTACCGCACGCGCCACCTGCTGACGAGCAATCTCTTCATGGCTGTCCAGCTGCAGCTGAAAATACGTGCTCATCGCCGAATACAGCGCAGCCATCAGCAGCGACGTCAGACCAACCGCAATCAGCAGCTCAAACAGTGTGAAGCCGGCACGCCGGACAGCCGTACCAGAGCAGGGCAGAAACATCACTGACTACCCCCTTCTATGGCGGCATCCAGAAACAACTGCGGATCACGCATGTACCGCACCAGACTAAAAGCTGCATTCGGTTCCCCGGTCATCTCCGGCCGATGCTCCACAACCACAGTCACCTGCAACAGCCCGCTGGCACCGCCCGCAGTCACATCTGCTGACCAATACCAGGTTCCCGTCTCATCATCCAAAAACGGATTATCATCCGATGAAACCGCTTCAGAAACCCCCGCCACAATCTCACCCATTACCGATTCACAGCGCAACACAGCCTCCGACTGCAGCCGAGCTGATACCTCGGCCCGCTGACCGACGTTCAGCGCGAACATAATGGCCGTCATTGCCCCCATGAAAACCGCGACCGAGACCAACACCTCCAGCAGTGACAAACCACGTCGCCTGGACCCAACGTCACCACCGCAAAATCGACCAGCGCTGCCGCGGACAAGCCTCATCACTCGTCCTCCAGCTCAAATACCTGCGAAACACGAATCGCGCCGGTCAGACCTCGAACCGTGATTTCCGCCGTACGCCCCACCTCATCCACAACCCGAATCACTCGGTCCTCCGCCGTTCCGTCAAAACGAAACAGAATCGGCTTCGACCACGTTTTTCCCGCCAGCTCCCCGGCATTCGGAAGATCGTTGAAGGCCAGCGGCTCCAGCGATTCCCCCCCGGCATCCGCATCATTCGCCGGACGCAAATACAGATTCTCATCCAGTTCGCCAGCCTCCAGCACCACCCGCATGTCTTTCTCGTCGCCGGAATAGCTGTTGGCCAGCGTTGGTTCCGGCTCGGCCGGGATTGCCGCAAACGCCGGCCCGTTCAGCTCAAACCGAAAATGATAGTCCACGCCGCCATCAATCGCGTAACGCCGCGCATTCCCCATCACTTCACGAACAGACTCAGCCGCGTCCTGCACCCGACCGGACTGCAGACGATCCATCAGCGGCGGCACAGCAATTGCCGAAACAGCCACCAAAACCGCCAGCGCAAGCAGCAGTTCCAGCAGCGAAAAACCCGCTGCTGAAACAACCCACTGCCGTTGCTGGTGACGCCGAACCATGAATCACACTGCCATACCGGACCCGACCGACAAACCACCCCGAATCAGCACTCACGGGTGCTGCAGACTGCCCGGACCAGCCATTCCAGCCGGCACACCGGACAACCCCAGCACCCGCAGCATTCACAACAACACACACGCCACCAAATCATTCAGTGGCTGCCAGAGTCTTCCAGCTGGGTATGTCGTCGCCCTCGCCGCCTTCATCCTGACCATTTGCACCCATCGACCAGATGGCAGGCTTCAGAGCGTTCTGTTTCTTGCTGTGCCCGTCGCCATTCCACTCGTACTGCAGCGGTCGCCCCCATGCATCCAGTGGCGGCTCTTCAATATACGGACGCAGCTTGCGGCCTTTGTAAGCCTGAGGATTCATCATCTGCTGCCACGCTTCCTGACCGCTGGCCTTCAGATAAGAACCATCATGGTCAGCCGCCCACGTTCCAACAGGATTCTTCTCAATGCTTTTAATCGTCGCCAGAGTCACATCCTCGTTGGCCTTCTGCTGACTGCCAATCAGGTTGGGCACCACCATCGCAGCAATCACCACAATGATCGCCAGCACGATCAGCAGTTCCAGCAACGTAAAACCGGCACGACGAGTCCGTCGGTTCAGACCGCAGACCCGCTTTTCACAATTCAGTCTTCTCATGATTGCACACTTCCACAGTTTCAACAGACACAGAAACCAGACTTCAGCAACACAGGAGAATTCGCCCCGAACGGCGATTTCCTGGACAACATTTTCACTTCATCTGTTCGATGACATATTCAGCACCGGCAGCAGCAAAGCCGCGATCACAAAGGTTACCACAGTCGCCATCACCAGCAGCAGCATCGGTTCCAGCAGACGCACCACCATGTCAATCCGTCGGCTGGTCCGCTTCTCCATATTATCCGCCACGTTGATCAGCACATTCTCCAAATTATTCGCTTCCTCGCCAACAGCAATCATCTCGATCAAATCACGAGAAAACTGGCCACTGGCCCGCAAAGGCACCGCCAGCGACTGACCGCTGCTGACATTGTCCGCAGCATTCCCGATCGCCTCAGCCAAAATCACATTACCACTGGCGTCCTTGGCAATTCTCAGCGACTGCAGAATCGGTACCCCGTTCTTCAGCAGTGTCCCCAGCATGCGACAAAATCTCGCCACAGCCAGACTCTGCAAAATCCCACCCAAACCCGGCAAACGCAGCTTCAGGCGGTCCAGATTGCGGGAACCCTCAGGAGTCTGTATGTAGTAAACAATTCCGAAAATCACACCGCCAAGCACCGCCAGCAACAGCAACCCCCGCTGCTGAATCAGATCACTGATCGAGAGCAGCGTTGTCGTGGCCCACGGCAAAGTGCCCTGATCCTGCATCCGATCAAACATTGATGCAAATTCCGGCACAAACCAGATCATCATCACCGTGACAATCGCCAGCCCCACCGTCATCAGGAACATCGGATAGACCATCGCACCGGTCACTCGACCCCGCAACTCCTCCTGATGCTCGTTGAACACAGCAATCCGGCTCAGCACCTCCTCAAGAAATCCTCCCTCTTCGCCCGCCTTCACCATGCTGATGGACAGAAAGTTGAACGTCCTCGGATGCCGCCGCATCGCATCGTTGAGCCGAGTCCCGTCGGCAACCTGCTCACGGATATCCTGGACCACCGCACGCAGCACCGGATTCGATGTCTGATCCTCCAGCAGCTGCAGCGATCGCAGCAACGGCACACCCGATTTCAACAGGTCCGACAACTGGTTGTAAAAAACCGTCAGATACCTCGTCGGTACACGCCTCGACCCGGCAGACGCCTGCTGCTTCGACTGCTCAGTCAAAGCCACACTCATCGGGAACAGACTGCGCGCCGCCAGAATCGACAGGGCGTCCTTTTCACTGGTCGCCGTCAGAACTCCGGAAACCTGCTTCCCGGAAAGCTCCCTCGCCTGATACCTGAAATCCGGCATGCTGCCACTGTCACCCGAAAAATCTGCTCACAAATCAGCCAACGATGTCACCACGAGTCAATCGGACCACCTCGTCAATGCTGGTCACACACGCAGCGACCTGCTCCCAGCCACTGCTCCGCAAAGTCGTCATACCAGCCTTCAAAGCATAATCGCGAATCTCAGTACTGCTCCGCTGCTCCACACACATCCGCTGCACCATCGGATCCGTTCGCAACAACTCAAACACACCAATTCGTCCCGCAAATCCCGTGTCACGACACTCGCGACAGCCCTTCGGCTCATAAACAACATCGCACAGATCACGAGGAAAATCGGAGGGCAAATCAGCCTGCGAAATCGGAACCGGCACCTTGCAGTGCGCACACAACCGCCGCACCAGCCGCTGAGCCAATATCCCCTCCACCGTGCTGGCTACCAGATACGGCTCAACACCCATGTCCACCAGGCGAGTAAACGCGCTGGGAGCATCATTGGTATGCAGAGTACTGAAGACCAGGTGCCCGGTCAGCGACGCCTGAATGGCCGCCTGAGCCGTCTCGCCGTCGCGAATTTCCCCGATCAGAACCACGTCCGGGTCATGTCGCAGAATACTTCGCAATCCCGCAGCAAACGTCAGACCAATCCGACTGTGCACCTGAATCTGACTGATCCCGTCCATCTGATATTCAACCGGATCCTCAACCGTGATGATCTTCACAGACGGATCCTTGATTTCATTCAATGCACTGTACAAACTCGTCGACTTACCGCTGCCCGTAGGCCCCGTCACCAGAATGATCCCGTGAGGCAGATCAATCAACTGACGGAAGATTTTCATCACCGTCGGAGGCATCCCCACGTTACGCAGGTCAAACGTCATCCGCGCCTTGTCCAGCAGACGCATCACCACGCCTTCCCCATGCAGCATCGGGATGATCGACACACGCACGTCCACCTCACGCCCCGAAACACGCAGCTTGATACGCCCGTCCTGCGGCAGCCGCTTCTCGGCTATGTTCAGGTGTGACATGATCTTCAGTCGAGTCACAATGGCGTTGTAGAACTGGGCAATTTCAGGAGGAGTGGGCTGGATCCGCAGCATGCCGTCCAGCCGGAAACGCACACGCATGCCGTTCTCCTGCGGCTCGATGTGCACGTCACTGGTCTGCAGCTTCACCGCCTCCATCAGCAACTCGTTCACCAGCTTGATCACGGATGGCGCCTGAGCCCCCTCGGCCAGCTCGCCAAAGTCCTCGTTGATCTCCTCCAGCAGCTCAATGCCCTCGTCCGCCTTGCGACGCACCAGCTCATTGATCGTGTCACCACCGACACCCAGAAGCTCATGTATCCGACTGCCCAGCTCGCCGCTGCGAGTCAGAACAGGGGACAGACGGAAACCACTGACCGTACTGAGCTCGTCCAGACCCTCCAAATTCAAAGGATCCGATGTGGCCACCACGACATGGCCGTTCTGCCGATACAGCGGCAGCAGCGAATGACGGTAAATGGATGACGTGGGAAACTTCGCCAGCAGATCCGTATCCACCTGCACGTTCTTCAGGTCCACATACGGCATTCCAAACTCGCTGGAAAGCGTCTGCAGCAGCCTGTCCTCAGTCACCACCCCCATCCGAATCAGCGCCTGATCTATGCGCGAACCGGAATGGGCCTCACGAGCCGCAGTGATCTGCTCCCGAGTCGCCAAACCTTCACTGATAAGCAGCTGTCCAAGTTCCATAGCAGCTCACACGCCCTGTCCCGCGGGATACATGAAACAAATCACCGACCACCGCCACCACGACCGCCAAAACCCCCGCCTCCGCGGCCGCCAAAACCACCGCCACCAAAGGGGCTGCCACCGCCAAAAGGACTGCCACCGCCACCAAACGGGCTGCCACCACCACCGCCGAACGGACTGAAACCACCGCGACCACTACCCGTATCCCCGCCCCGCTGACGCATGCGATCCATCATCATCTGCTGGAATGGATCCTGAGCCTGCTGGCCCGGGCTTCCCGGAGCGTTCGAGCCGGAACCACCAGAACCCCCCTGCGAGGAGGACGACGATGAGGAAGAAGAAGAAGGACGAGTCGAACTGGTGGTGACACGCGGAAACAGGCTGGTCAGCGAACGCTGAACAGTCGCCGCATCCGAATGCTGCAGCTGCACAACTCGCACCGTACGATTCGCCTGCTGAGCCGTCTGATCCACCTCATCCACCAGCATCTTCACCTTCTGAAACAACGCTTCACTGCTGGAAATAATCAACGTACTGTTCTGACGGTCAACCGCCACCGTCATCTGCACCCCCGTGGGTTCATTACGAGCTCCCCGGCCACCACCACCAGCACCACCAAACATCGCCGCCAGCGGATTGTTCTGCTGAGCACGCCCGCCGGCCGGCTCCATATAAGGCTTGAAGGCGTCGTTGACAATGGTCACCACCTCGTCCACGTCCGCGTGCAGAACAGCCAGGCGACGCGGCTGCAACTCCCGCAATGACTCCGGCATCTCATTCGAATCCAGCACCCGCAACAGTGATTCCGCTTCATCCACTGCTGCCTGCGGACCTGTGATGTAGAGGCAGTTGGCTCGAGGATCCGGGATGATTCGCAGCGTCTGAGGATTCGCGCCCAGACCCGACAATCCCGTCATGCTGGAAACCGACTGAGTAATCGGGCTGAACATCGAACTTAAACTGAAGGACGAATCCGCCGCCGTGCTTGTAACACTGCTGCTGGGCATCAGTTGCTCAAGCAAACCCGCAGTTTCCGTAGCGTCCGACGCCTGCAGATAAAAGACCGTCCAGCGAGTCCTGAAGGGGATGGACTCCTGCAAAAAATCCATCATCTCTTCCAGACGATCCAGCGCGTCCTCGTCCTTCGACAACAACAGCAGGTCATCCCCGTCGACGACAATCTGAATATCAGGAGCACCAGCCGCGGCTTCATCCTGGCTCGCTTCGCGAGGCGGCAACTGAGGAGCCGCAGCAGCCTCCTGTCGCACCGGATAATAAAAAGTCTCTTTGCGAATCCCGCCAGCATCAGACCTGCGACCACGATACGTGGTCGCTGGCTGCCGCTCACCAGTGGTCCCCGGTGCCGGCGCTTCACTGGCCGGAGCCTCAGGCGATGGCTCCTCTGACTGCAGGGAGCCAGTCGGAGTCTTCAGATCGCGAATCGGACCGCTCTTTGCCGGCACTACAATCCGAATGTTCGACTTCTCTGCAGCCTGCCACTCCTTCTGCAAATACTCAAAAAATTCCGCCGGATCACGGCCACGCAGCGAATACCGACGAATCGGACCACCCTCACCCTTGTTCCGCTGACCTGTACCCTCTTCTCCCAGATCACGCAGCACCTGCCGTATCTGCTCCACCTGAGCAGCCGTGCCCTTCACAATGATCCGGTTGCCATACAGATCCGTCTCCACCGTAGGAGCCGCATTGCCCTCAGCGATAAACAAATTCCGCAATGTGGCGGCAGCCGTCAAAGGGTCCATCTTCACCAGCGGAATCACCGCCACTGAACCAGATGCTCCCGTACCCTCTGAAAAGGACTTCACCCACTCAGACACCTGATCATGCTGCTTCGTCGTGCCAAAGATGTGCACCGTACCAGCCTGACCGTCTTCATTCACAACCACACCCGGCAGCATCGCATCGATACTCTGAGCCACCTGGTCGGCACGCCCCGACACCTTGTAAACCTTCAGGTATGGACCGCGTCGGTCCGTGCCGTCCAGCGGGTTGCCCTTCGGGTCCTTGTCGACATCCAGAGTTTTGATGATCTCCTCAACCAGCTTTTGCTGGTCAGGAGCCGCTGTGACCAGCAGACTGTTGGTGCGAGTATCCGAGAAGACCTGCAGGGTGTTCGTACGAGCCGGAGCCTGAGGCTGCGGAGCACCGCCCCGACGGTCGCCACCGGAGCCGGCACTGACGTTGGTCACGCCCTGACGCATGCCGAACTGCGCCAGCAGCATGAACTCAGCCTCCTCAACCGCAATATGCTCAAGATAATACGACTTGAACACCAGCTCATCTTCCATTCGCCCCAGAGCCGAATCGACATAGCTCTTGATCCGGCGCAGGTTGGCACCCGTGTCAGCAATGATCAGTGTGCCGGTCTGAGTAAAAGCAGTCATGGTGCCCAAAGGACCCAGCAGCTGTTCGACCTCCTGAGCCATCACACCCACATCAAGCTTCTCCAGAGGAATCTCAATACGAACAATCTCGTTCTCGCCGATCGTTCGAGTCCCCTTGTCGACCTTCAGCAGGTCGTCGACCGACACGTCACGAATCAGATTCGGAGGTATCGTTTTGTCAACGTTTACGCAAACCAGGAAGTTGTCCTTCACAACCAGCGTATACCCCTTACGCTGAAGATACCCGTTGATAATGTCCATCGCCTGCGAAATTGTGTACTCAGCGGAATCGATGTGAGTGAAGGTGCCCGTGGGCAGCTGAGTAATGTCAAGCGTATAGCCACCCGCCGCAGCAAAATCCTGCAGCACCTGATCCCAGGGCGCATATCGCATGTTGAACGAAAGCTTCTCAGCACGCTCCCCTGGAACCGCCGCCGCACCAAAACTGGACACCACCACTGCGCCCGGGGGAGCAGCACCCTGAGCCTGCGGATCGTAAGCAGCCGCTCCGCCAGCAGCCGGTACCACGGGAGCCCCCGGAGCCGCAGCAGCACCCGGAACAGCAACCGCTGCCACCGCCTGCGGTCCAGCCTGCTCCGTCCATTTCGTCTTCTGCTCAGCCGTCAGGACCGCCTGATACTTGTCATCCCACTCCTTCGTAAACGCCGCCCGCTGCTCTTCAGTCGCGTTAAATCCCAGAGCCGCCGATGCCTCGCGACGCTGAGTCGAAAAGGTCTCCAACTGCTTCTTCTGCTCGTCCGTCAACGCCAGATCAGCGGCCACACGAGCATCCGAAAGCGCACGAACACCCGCCTCACGGATGTAGATGGTTCGCAGCAGCTTCAACTGCCGGCTGTCCAGCAGAGCCAAAGCCTTGCCTGAAACACCCTCCTTAGCCGCTGCCACCGCAGCCTGCATCTCCTCGCGTATCTTCGTGCGAGCCGCCTCGTCCTTCTCGTCCTTCATCCGCTGCAGAAAGGGATCGAAAATCTCTCGACCCGGATTCCCCGCTGCAGCGACCTCGGAAAGCTGCGTCTTCTGAGTCTCAGACAGACCCAGTTCCTGCTGGATCTCATCACGGCGGAGCAGATCCGCTTCGGAGCCGGCACGAGCCTGGCCGTGTGCAGCCGGAGCACATAACACTGCGGTCAGCAGCAGACCAGTGCAAAACAGGGTCCGCCCGACAACCACCTGCAAATTGATCACGGGAATCTTCCATCCAGGTCGCATAATCAGATCCGATACAAATGTACACTCACGCAGACTTGAGTACATCCTGATAATCTTCGCATTCGCAGGCAGCCGGCATGAACCGAACCCAGGGAATCGCCCCCCGATGCCGCAGCTGCCCCTGAACGTAAAGGTCCTGACGAGGATTCTGCCTGGATCCCCCAGCTTCCTTCGCTGTCAAACCCACAATTCTCCGGTGGGGGTCTGCAAAAATTGGAAAGATTCCCGAAACGGACAGGGACAATCAGGGTTTGAAGGCATAATAGATCGATTAGTCTCCGGTCCACTCCCAGAATCCGGCGTTCCAGAGCACACATATGAAACAAATGTACACATCACTGATGCTTGCGGCGGCCCTGCTGGGCGCCGAATCCCTGCTCGCACAGGACGGCGGATTCGGCCGCGGCAGCCGGGGCGGCGACCGCGGGGGTGACCGTGGGGGCGACAAAGGCGGCGACCGTGGGGGCGACAAAGGCGGCGACCGTGGGGGCGACAGAGGCGGAAGGGGCGGAGACTCCGGCGGTCGCAGCTTCGGTGGCTTTGGTGGAATGCCGGGGGGCATGCCAGGTGGTTTTGGAGGCGGTACCCCAGGCGGCTTCGGCGGCGGTCCTCC
>SXXK01000427.1 GCA_005791255.1 Planctomyces sp. | reverse complement strand
CCACCAGTCGCTCGGCAGTCCGCAGTCCGCCCTTGCTGCTGCCAAACACCACCGCAGTGCGTCCTGACAGGCCGTCCCCGATCGGAAGCTCCGACGAACAACCGGCCGATCGCCACGCTTCAGCAAAAGCCAGCAGCGCCATGGCAATCATCGGCTCGGTCACTGCGCCCTGCAGACCCGCCTGCTGCAGTCGACCTGCCGGAACCGACCCCTGCAGCAACGCCGCAACTCGCGCCTGATCCACAACACAACCAGACCGCTGCAATCCCGCGATCTGCCCCAGACCCGACCAGTGATCTATGTCGGCTGACGTCAACCCCCGAGCCGCAACACCGCCCCGCTGCACAAATCGAAATGTGTCAGACGCCGACAGACCTGCCGGAGACACAGCTCCGACACCCGTCACCAGCACTTCACGATCAGTCGAACCACCCGCAAACCGCAGCACTGCTTCGGTCCTTCACCAGTGGTTACTGTTCCGCAATGCCGGCTGTCCGGCGAGCCACCTGGTAGATGGCCTGAGTATCCAGCAGACGGTCGCTGGATTCAAACAACGACGCCACACACTGACGATGCACCTTCATCTTCAGTCCACCCACCCCCAGTGCTCCGTAACACAGGACGCCGTGGTGAGTCACCCCTTTGTCCATCGCCGAAACGTCCGACAGACCCAGCGGAGGCACGGCATTCAGGTCAATCGCCAGCCGCAGTCCGGACAGACGCTGCAAGGCCCCGGAAGGCAGCAGAACCGCCCCCGCAGCACCTGCCGCCACCACGACCGCTGCACCCTGACACAAGGTCTCGTTCTCCTGCGGATCAGTCGCTGCACCCGCCAGCACCACTGCTGAGGCGACCCTGGAACGCACAGCTTCGGCGGCCGCCTGAGCACGTTCCATGGTGCGTGAAACCAGGGTCACCTGAGCCCCCTCGGCTGCCAGCAGCTCCGCCGCTCGTAAACCCACCGGACCGGTCGCCCCCAGCACCGTCGCCGGTACACCGGCCAGCGGCATGTGTTTTCGAGCAGTGGCAACAGCGGCCGCGGCCGTCGTGTTGCAACCGTTCGAATCCATCATCACCGACACTCGCAATGGGCCGAAAAAGGCCTTCAACACCTTCTTCTGCAATGCCTCCCCCGCCGCCGCCGAACTGCCCCCGATAAAAATCGCCGTATGCTTCAGCTCGGCGGGGCCGCGAGTAAAAATGGCGCCGTGAACCAGCGAAGTCACGTTTTCAGGGGTCACCCCGGCACAGGAAAAAATCTGCGACACTCCGGAATCCACCGCCACCACCCGGTCAAAAATGCTGGCCTGACCGTCCGTGTCCAGCTGAATCAGAATCGTCTGCATGCGAGCTTTTCCCCGAGTCCAAAAGCGTGAAGTCTGCGGAGACCATCCTACTGAGCGATCCCGCGAGGTTCAGCCCGAGAGGCACCGGAATAGCGGGGTTCTCAGGTTTCTGTCAGCCCTGAGCCCATGCAGGCAGCACAGCCGCGAACGTCAGCAGTTCACCCGCCGGTCCGCGAAACTGCAGCGAACAGGCATGCAGACACAACGACGGTTCCGCCGGGTCCAGAGTCCGATTCTCGCCCGTAATCCCTTTCGGCAAATACGCCGGATCACCACAGATCGGGTAACCCAGTGCCCACAGATGCACTCGGATCTGACCCGTTCGACCAGTCACCGGCACCGCTTCCACCAGACTGGTGCCATCCGGCAATCGTTTCAGCACAGTGAAAACGGTCTCGGCCTCGGTGCCCTCCCGATCAGGCAAACGCACTCCACCCGGTCCCGGCTCAGCCCCCAGCGACAACTGGCAGCGAAAGCTGTCCGCCGGAGGATGACCGCTGATCCTGGCCACATAGGTTTTCTGAACCTCACGCTGCTCAAATTGTTTTGCCAGCAGTGTGGCCGTCCGCTTGCGACGCGCCAGCACCATGACCCCTGAGGTATTCGCATCCAGTCGATGCACCACATGCGGCCGTTCCGGGAAATACACAAGGTTCAGAATATGTCGCAGCGTGTTGCGATGAAACCGGCCACAGGCATGGACGGGCAGCGGAGCCGGTTTGTTGATCACAATCAGCTCGGCATCCTCATAAAGCACCTGCAGCGACGCTGCCACCGCCGGCTCAACCACATGCGGTTCCAGCAGATCAAACCGCTCACCCTCCCGCACCATGCGATCCGCAGACAGCGGGACCGCCTCGGGAACACGACGAGCACGGCGGCCACGGCCGGGCTCAGCCGGAACCACTTCCGAGCTGCTGATCCGCCGCTGCCACTCCTCACGCCCGGTCTGCGGATGCAGATTCAGCAGGAAGTCCAGCAATGTCATTCCGGCGCAGCGCTGCGGCACATTCAGCGGACGACGGTTCTGCTCGGCACGACTGCCAGGCAATGGCTGCGTCGCCGCCGCAATCTGTTCCGCACGCTGAACCAGCAGCTGCTGCTGCTGCTGAGCCGGACTGCGGTAACACGCGGGACACGATCGACCAGCGACATATTCCGGCAGCTGCTGCTGTTCCAAAGTCACCACGGCCTGGCAGATGTAACACTGAGTCGTACCGGTTTCTCGGAGCTGCGGATCCACAGCCACCCGCTGGTCAAAGACAAAACACTCCCCGTCCCAGTGCGCCCCGCCCACTTCCTCGAAGTACTTCAGAATCCCGCCGTCCAGCTGATAGACGTTGCGAAACCCCGCGGATTCCATCCACGGTCCGGCCTTCTCACAGCGAATTCCACCCGTGCAGAACATCACCACCGGCTCGTCTCGCATCGACTGCGGCAAACGCTCAATCGCCTCCGGAAACTCGCGGAAATGATCGATGTCCAGATGCACGGCGTTGCGAAAGGTGCCAATCTGAACTTCGTAGTCATTGCGAGTATCCAGCAGGTGGATCGGGCGTCCTTCGTCCAGCCAGCGACGCAGCTCGGCCGCAGGCAGTTTCGGAGACGTACGAATTCCCGGCTGCACATCGTCATGCCCGAACGCAATGATTTCACGCTTGATTTTCACCAGCATCCGATTGAATGGCTGATAGGCATTCAGACTTTCCTTCGGCTGCAGATCGCACAGCAGCGGATCCGCACGCAGAAATGCCACAAAGGAATCAATGCCCTGCCGACTGCCGGCGACGAACAGATTGATGCCTTCACTGCTGAGCAGTACAGTGCCTCGCAAATCACACTGATTCGCCGCCGCGCGAATCGCATCCCGCCGCTCCGACAGATTGTCCAGCGCGACAAACTTGTAGCACGAGATATTAATGATGGCCGGTTCGGCGGTGATATCGGTCATGATGAGCACATATTCACGGCGTGCAATGGTCGTACTCAGGCAGTTCAATCGGCAGAAAATCGGCCGCAGCAGAAGTGCTTATGATACTGAGCAGCCGTGGCGACAGTGAAGCCTTCAGCCGCGTTTCTCAGGCGGACGCTGATCCTCGATGGCCGTGTGCATCCCCGTGATCTGGTTGTCCGCCAGGTGCACACTGCCAGCCTCTGCCGCAATCCGAATCCCAGTCCGCCGGGCCGGTCCACGCTGCTCAATGATCCGATTTCCCACAAATTTCAGGTCCCGCACCTTCCCCAAAACCTCGATCGCCACACCGTCGTCGCCGCCGCTGTTCTCGATCGTGTTGCCCTCCAGCACATTCCGATTCGGCCAGAAATCCAGACCGCGATCCTCGTGACGAAACAGCACCCCAAACTGACCGCTGTTCCGAATGGTATTGTTCCGCATCAGATTGTCCGTGTCGTTGTGCCCGATCGACACCCCGTACAACCGATTGCCGTCAATCACATTCTCCTCCGCCAGGCCAAACTTCACACCCCAGCACCAGAACAAACCCTGACTGTTTCGCTCCAGTCGATTGCCCCGCAGCACCGGACGCTGCGAACCGGACCCCGGATGCACCCCCAGATCCGCATTGTCATGGCTGTGGCAGTCCTGCACTGTGACATCGTGACAGATCTGAAAACTGATGCCGTCGCCGTTGTTGTTGCGAGCCTCCACGCGACGGATCGTGAATCGACTGCAGTCCTGCAGAAAAATACAGCCGCCGTAATTGCCGTCCAGATGCCCGGTCTCCGCTCGATTGCCATCCAGCACCAGGTTTTCGATCAGAACATCAGACGAGTATTCACTGGTGATCAATGGATAGAGCGAGTCACAGGTGGGCTTGCCGGACAGCCAGAGATTTTCCCGCAGTCCATCGCTGAGCAGAAACCGGTTGCCACTGCGGGCGGTAAGTGTTCGTTTGATGACTGTCGCTGCCCCGTTATGCGGATTCACAGCGCGCAGCACAACCCCGTCACCCACCTGAAACCCGGACGAATCCGCCAGAGTAATCTCCTGGTCGTACCAGTCGGAATCAGCACTCAGCACTGAGGAGACGGAAGCGGGGCGAGTCAGAATGGTGTCGGCACCACTGCCAGTCAGACGCACTCGGGACGACAGGAAGAGGGAATTGCGGAGCACCCAGGTGCCCGGCAGCAGCTGCACCGTACCACCACCACGCCGGGCCACACTGTCGACCGCAGCCTGCAGGACACGATCCGAGCTGCCATTGAGATCCGCGTTGCTGTTGCCGACAGTCAGAGTCAGCATGTGATCCCACTTCGGCTGCACCTTGTCGTCGCCGTCCGTGGCACGCGGATTGACGATCTCCGGCGGCTGAGCACTGACCAGCGACGGCAGAGCCGGCATCACAGCAGATGCTGCCAGCAGTCGCTGCAGAAAAGCTCGCCGCCCCCCGAATCTGACAACTTTTTCAGAGGCAAATGGCAGCGCGGTAAACGAAGTCGCAGGCATGGGCTCAACCCTCCCGAATTTTCACCTGATTCACAAAACCCCGACTGCATCAAAGCAAAACAATAAAGTCAACACAAAAAACTCGAGTAGTAAATACCCCCATGCGCCAGCCATTCACCTGCGTGAACTTTGCGCATGGATTTACACCGCTTACGAACGACATCAAATGATGCCTTACAAAATGTTAAGCTAAATTGACGCGACTGCTTCATCGGGTGGTGAAAACCCGCTTTTTGCTGGTTTTTACCAATTTTTTGGCGGTCCGCGGCGCGCCTCTTTTGTGGCAGTTTGTTGCAGAATCTCGTTGACTTCAAGTCCCGAAGTGTTGCAGGATG
>SXXK01000426.1 GCA_005791255.1 Planctomyces sp. | reverse complement strand
GGCGAGGAAGACTGCGGAAAACCGTTTCCGAATTCAGCCAGTTTTTGATCGCGTGAGCAGTTGCACGGTGTCCGGCAGGCGTCAGGTGTCCATCGAGCTTCCAGTACAGTTGAGAACCTGACTGTATCTGTCTGCGGAATTCTTCGGTCAGGTCGAGAAACGGGATTGTTCGCTGCTGTGTCCAGTCTGACAGTCGTTGTTGAATGCCGGTAGTCTCGGAAAGCCATTGGGGTCTGATTTGACAGCCGCTGGCGACCCATGGATTGTCCTCGGCATGACTCTGGGGATCACATTGAAACGGGGATGGAAGCAGAACCATGGCAATCTCAGTACTGTTGATGCGGCAGTGTTCGACCAGAGCGGATAGGATGGAGTCTGCGATATTCCATCGTTGAATAGCGTCTGGCGATTGGACATCAATGGAATCTGACCAGTAGTTTGGGTTCAGCAGACCCTGGGACAGAATTGAGCCGTTGAATTTCTGCTGATTGACGCCCGTGACGAGGCTGAGTGGGATCGAAGATTGCCATCTGTTGATCAGTGTTTCACTAATTCCCCGGTGGCGAGCTTCGCTGGAAACAGTTGAAATAAAGTCCGTGGTCACCGTGTTGGCCTGTCTCCGCCTCGCATCCTGCAGAATCTCAATCTGAGTGTTTATGCGTGGCCAGAATCGGTGCAGCAGTCTGCGGAATCGTGATCTGGGGCGCGGGGGATTTTTCATGAAAGGCGTGCGGAACAATTGCTTCGGTGTGTTGGAAACATCATTGGGGTAGAAGCAAACGAGCAGTGCGTCAGGCTGATAGCTGAGGCCTTTCTTGACGAAGAGATTCCCGTATTCCAATGGCCCGGCTCCACTGAGGCCACCATTGATGAAGCGGACTTGAGAGCCTGTTTCAGAGAAAAATTGCTCCAGCAGGTTCGAGAATCGTTCATCGGCTTCGACACCCGTGCCTTCTGTGAAGGAGTCGCCGGCAACGAAGATGCGGCGTTCACCTGCTTCTTTTTGGAGCGTAATTTCGTTGTCGCGAAGTCCTGCGGAATTTGTCTGAAACAGGTATTGAAACTCCAGTTGCTTTCGCTGCTCGATCAGATTCGGTGGATGAGCGACGACTTCCGGGAACTCATGCGGACAGCCCGCCAGCCACAGTCCGGATTCTGTCATGATCACTACGGCCAGCGTCGACAGCACAGTCAGGGACATCCGCTGGAGGGTGCTCAGAATACGTCCTGAGAAATGAGTTTGTTTTCCTGACCGCTCCATGTTCCGGATTCCCGCGTGTGACGACGGTGCAGTTCGAGCTACTGCTGTTTCTTCTTCTGTTTGCCGGGAGCCTGTTCTGGTCGTGTTTTCGCTGCCAGCGCGGTAAAGGCATCTGTCTGGCTTTTCCAAACGGCTTCAAGTTCCCGCACTTTGTCGGGGTGCTGGCTGGCGAAATTGATCTGTTCAGCTCGGTCGGAGGCGATGTTGTAGAGTTCCCAGGGATCGTTTTTTGCAGCGACCAGTTTCCAGTCGCCAACGCGTACTGCTCGGTTACCCTCGTGCAGCCACCAGAGGCAGTCTCGCTGAATACTTGTATCTGCAGAGAACGTGGGAACAAGACTCTTCCCGGGTGCAGGCGGGCGCTGTTCGCCATTCCATGAGTCCGGAACGGTCAGTCCGGCCAGTTCCATCACGGTTGGTACAATATCGATCATGTGGGCGGCGGTGTTGTTCAGTTCCCCGGCTCGACGAATACCTTTCGGCCAGTTCACAATCAGCGGTGAGCTGCTACCACCTTCGTGTACCCAGGTCTTGTGTCGTCGCAGCGGAGTATTGGCAACGCTGGAGAATCCAGGTCCGAGGCACAGGTAGGATGCGGCACTTCCGGGAGCGGCCTGTGGGTCATGTCCACCGTGTCGGACCATAATTTCGGCGCTTGCGCCGTTGTCGGATGCAAAGAAAATCAGGGTGTTTTCTCGCTGACCGGCCTGCTGCAGCGCCTGCAGGTAGCGCCCGATTTCCTGATCCATCCTGTCAACCATGGCGGCATGGATGGCCATTTTGGCCGCCTGAAATTGCCTCTGTTCGGCTGTCAGGCTGTCCCATGGCAGCGGGCGGTTGATTTCGCCGGGGCCCAGTTTCTGCAGTGCCTCCGGGAAATGGTAGGGGGGGCCGACTTCGATTTCGAGCGCTGACAGCGGCGTGTTCACGAGCCCGGCTGCCTGCTGACGCTGATGCCGTTCCCGCCGCAGGACGTCCCAGCCTGCGAGGTACCGATCACGATATCTTTCAATGTCTTCCGGCAGAGCATGTAATGGGAAGTGTGGAGCAATGAAGGCGATGTACTGGAAGAATGGGGTGCCTGCAGCCTGTCGCTGATGCTGCTGCAGGCAGTCGATGGCGTGATCCACGGTTGCGATGGTCGTGTAATAGCCACGCTCATCCGCAGCCGGCTCGATTGGCTGGTCGTCCAGCAGATTGCCTTTGGCTGTGAAAAAATTTCCATCATTGCGAACGTTCAGTGATCGTTCGAAGCCGCCTGCCAGTACATCACCGTCGACATGCCACTTGCCGCTGTGGTAGCTGTGGTATCCGGCTGGTCGCAGCAGGTCGGGCAGCAGGCGGGCCCATGTCTGGCGTCGCTGCTGACTGCCGCCAGGCAGTTCCGGCAGGGCATCCCTGTGAATCTGCTGAGGGTAGTATCCGGTCAGCAGGGCAGCCCGGGTCGGCCAGCAGCGGGCGGTGTTGTAGAACTGAGTGAATCGCAGACCGCTTGCGGCCAGTGCATCGAGGTTGGGGGTGCGGATTTCACTGCCGTAGCAGCCGGCGTCCGAGTATCCCATGTCATCGGCGAGGATAAAGACAATATTGGGCGGCTCAGCAGCAGTGGCGGTGTGTGCGGAATCAGCGGACACACTGAGGAACAACAGGGATACAACGATCACATTCTGCAGCGTTCTCAGATTCATCACTGCGGTTACTCCGTGCTGTTCCGGACTGGAAAACTAACTGATTCTCAACAGACACTTTCCGCGTACTGAGGAATCCTCTGCGGCAAGCACAGCGGCACGCACATCATTCAGTCCCCATTCTCCGGCAATGTCTGTGTGCAGCACTCCCGAGCGAATGAGGTTGGTCAGGCGTCGTACGAGGCTGAGTCGGAAAAACAGGCTTTTTTCGGCCATGAAGTTCCCCAGCCAAAAGCCTTCGACAGAACTGCCGACGGTCATCAGCGTGCGGGGGTGGAAACTGAGCGGTTGCCCGCTGAGTGTTCCATAGGCCAGCATTCGACCGTTTCGGCCGAGGCTGCTGACCACCGCTGAACCGAGGGGGCCACCCACGGCGTCGATCGCGAACCTGGCTCCACCCTGCCCTGTCACATTGAAGATGCGATTGGTCAGCTCACGGACCGATGCTTCGTCAGCACACACCTCAACATGGTCCGCACCGAGTGCTTTCAGTTCGTCTGCCTGGCCCGCCCGACGAACAACGCAGAAGGTTCGGAAGCCGCAGATCCGGCCAAGTCGAACGACCATGCGGCCGAGCGCTGAAGCCGCAGCCGTCTGCACCAGCCACTGACCTGCGGGTACCTTCAGCACTTCGCGAGTCATGACCCAGGCGGTCGCCGGGTTGACAAAGAATGTGGCGGCCTGCTGATCACTGAGAGTGCTGCTGATGGGAATCACATTGGTTGCAGGGACCACGGCGTACTCCGCCCAGTTTCCTCCCCGCGGATTCAGCACCACAACCCTTCGGCCGATAAACAGCCGGCCGCGGAGACCGCCACCGGAGGCTACAACAACACCGACACCTTCAAACCCTGGAACTGCAGGGCAGGAGGCCTGCAGTGTGTACTGTCCGCGGATGAACATCATGTCCGACGGGTTGACGGGACTGACACGCATCCGCACGAGGACTTCGCCGGGTCCGGGTTGAGGCTGTGGCAGATCGCGCACCTGCAGGACCTCTGCAGGGACTCCGGGGGCAGCAAACTGAGCAGCTTGAATCGTCATGTCGCTCCCTGACTGTTCCCGATCGGCAGATCAGCCTGCAGTCTCAGGCGTGTTTCTTTTTCGGTTTGAATGCATGTGTGGGCTGCCCCAGAATCCCTTCGGCGGCCTCCATGAGTGTCTCTGAGAGCGTGGGGTGAGCGTGGATGGAGTCCGCGATATCCCGAGCAGTTGCCCCCATCTCAATCGCGAGCACTCCTTCGGCGATCATCTCGCCCGCACCCGGGCCAACCAACCCCACTCCGATGACTCGCTGTTTCGTGTTTTCCACGATGATCTTGGTGAGACCTTCTGTGCGAGCGAGGGTTTGGGCGCGCCCGGAGGCAGCCCATGGAAATCGATAAACCGTCACATCGCGGTTTTGCGCTTTGGCTTCCGCCTCAGTGACCCCGGCCCATGCCAGTTCAGGATCGGTGAACACAACGGCGGGGATGGCGATGTTGTCGAATTCCACGGGTTCACCCAGCAGGGTTTCGACAGCAATTCGAGCTTCTCTGCTGGCCTTGTGGGCCAGCATGGGTTCACCGGCAATGTCGCCGATGGCCAGCAGCTGCGGATCACTGGTGCGCTGATTTTTATCGATGCGAATGAAGCCCTTCTCGTCAATCTGGGCCTGTGTGTTTTCGAGGCCGAGTCCGCGACTGTTGGGGCGGCGTCCGACCGAAACCAGCACTCGATCGAATGTCTGACGCGGCTCCACGCCCTCTCCCTCCAGCGACGCCACGATGCCTTCCGCAGTGGCTTCGAGCTTTGACACCTTCGTATTGAGATGGATGGAGTGGAAAGCGTGAGCCAATCGCTTTTGCAGCGGTGTGACGAGATCGCGGTCCGCACCCGGCAACAGGCCGGCCGTCATTTCAACAACAGACACCCTGGAACCGAGTGCTGCATAGACGGTACCCATCTCCAGCCCGATATAGCCACCTCCGATGACCAGCAGCCGCTGCGGGATATCCTTCAGCTCAAGCGCTCCCGTGGAATCCATCACACGATCATCGCCGATATTGAAGATGGGTGGCATCGCCGGCTGGGACCCGGTAGCCACGATGCAGTGATCAAAACTGAGTGTCTTCGAGGTTCCGTCGGGGTATTTCAGCAGCAGTTCACGGGAATTGATGAACGTTCCACGAGCCCGAATCAGTTCCACCCCGCGAGCTTTACACAGACTTTCAATGCCTCCGGACAGCGAACCGACCACACCGTTCTTGAAGGAGCGGAGTTTGTCGAGGTCGATGACCGGCTTCTGAAACACCACCCCGCACTGTGCCGCTTCTTCCGCTTCATGCAAAAGTTTGGCGACGTGCAGCAGAGCTTTGGAGGGGATGCAGCCGCGGTTCAGGCAAACTCCGCCGGGCTTGCTGCCTTCATCGATCAGAACTGCCTGCATACCGTGATCCGCAGCAGCGAAAGCTGCCGGATAGCCACCCGGTCCACCACCCAGAACCGCCAGTTGAATATGCATATCTGCCATGGGTCAGGATACTTCGCAGGAAAAAACAGTTGACCTGTCGTTGAAACCGGGTCGGAATGTGCTGGTCGCGAGCCCGTGCAGATGACACATTCTGTGAAACCTGAATGACTCGCAGCAACCGGCACTTTAACGGTGAGCGGCCCGGTTTGCCAAACCAGCATCGCCTGACGGTGCCCCCTGCAGCTCGGATTTCCCGAAAGCTACAGACTTCAGGAGGATTCTTCGGGAGGCCTGAGCGCCAGCAGCAGGGCGGCGCGGGCCAGCACTGCGGCACCAATTCCGATGGCCGATTCGTCCACATCGAAAATCGGTGAATGCAGCAGCGGCCAGTTTTCCCCGCCGGCACATCCGAGGCGGAACATGGCTCCGGGCACCACGTTAAGATACTCTGCAAAATCCTCGCCACCCATGCTGGGATGGCTGATCCGCACGACACGATCCGCCCCTACCACCTGCGTCGCCGCCTGCTCGCAGGCCGCAGTGGCCAGATCGTGATTCACCACGGAGCTGAGCGGTCGATAAAACGCAGCCTCAATCCGGTTTCCGGTTGCCTGACCCAGTCCGGCACAAATGCTGCGAATGGCGGTCATCACACGTTCACGAACCGCACGATTGGTGGTTCTGAGAGTTCCTGCCATCTGCACTTCATCCGGGATCACATTCGAAACCGCTCCACCATGTATCGAACCGATGGAGAAGACCGTGGGGTGCAGTGCATCCGCGTGGCGCGGCAGCTGCTGATACAGCGTTGTCACCAGACTGGCTGCCGCCAGCAGCGGGTCCGTGGTATGCTGCGGGCGAGCAGCATGTCCACCCCGTCCGTGCACCGACAAAGCGACCTCGTCCACATGGGCGGTCAATACGCCGTAGCGCACACCGACTTTGCCTGCAGGCAGGGTGGGATCAACATGCAGTCCCAGTACCCACCGCACATCCTGCAGTGCGCCGTCTTCAATCATCCACCCGGCACCCTCGGCAATCTCCTCCGCCGGCTGGAACAGCAGTCGCATGCGCGCCACCGGCATCGCCGATTCGGAAAGCCGCTGCTGCAGCTGCACCACCATCTCGGCCACCGCCAGCGCAATTGTGGTGTGCACGTCATGCCCACAGGCATGAGCCTTGCCGGGACAGGTCGATGAATACTCGGCCTGCTTCCTGTCCTGCAGCGGCAGTCCGTCGATGTCGGCCCGGATGGCGATGAGCGGGAGATCATCACACGCCGGACCCGTCGACAGGTCTGCAAAACAACCCACTCCGCGAGATGTCACCTGGGGCTGCAGACCGAGGGTCCGCAGCTGGCTGCAGATAATCTGCGTGGTGAGGATCTCGGCACCGCTCAGTTCCGGCTGTCGGTGCAGACGACGACGAAACTGCCGCCACTCCTGCTGACGCTCTGTCACGATACGGTCCAGCAACGCCTCAAACGGAACAATTCGCTCGTAGTCGGCAGGGGTCAAGCCTGCCAACGCTGCTGCACCGCCCGGCCCCGCCGGTTCTGACGTCCCAGAATTGCTCACCGATGCTCGCTTCCTGATTGCTGCCAGCCTGCAATTGTCCCTGTCGGAATTGTAATTCCAGACACACAGGAATTCGCCGCGCGAAGGGAAAACTCGCAGAAATCCCGGAGTTCTGTGAGAGCAGAAGCCTGTGTCCCCCTGCAGGTTACTGCTTTTCTGTTCACTCTCGCTGTTTTCCTGCAGAAAAATACGGCCGGATTGCCTCGAATCTCAACTCCGCAAATCGCGGGTCGAAGGCGGAATTTTGTTGCATCCCGCGAAACCACTGATCTCTGAGGAATCAGGGTTGCATCTGGTCCAGCCGCCTCCGACGTGTGGCAGCAGTGTTCCAGATTTCCGTCAGTCGCTGGCTGTTGCCTGTTTCAATGGCCTGCCGAAACTGGTCCAGCAGGTCACCGGCGGCGGCAATGGCATTCAGGCAGCCAGCTCGATTCTGCAGCAGAATGGAGCTCCAGATTTCGGCACTGCCGGCTGCGATACGCGTGGTGTCGCGGAACCCGGTGCCCGTGAACTCAAGTTCCGAGTCGCTGACGCAGGCCGTGGCGACGGACGCCAGCACGTGCGGCAGGTGACTGGTGCGAGCCAGCACGCGATCGTGCTCGGCTGCGTTCATGAAGCGGACCACCATCCCAAGCTGTCTCCAGAATGCAGCCGCACGCGCGGTGGACGGTGATTGATTCGGATCGCCGCAGACCACGCAGATTCGTTGCCTGAACAGATCGGCAGAAGCGTGTTCAAAACCGCTCTGCTCGCTGCCGGCAATGGGATGTGAACCGACAAATCGCGCTTCGTTCTGCAGCAGATTGCAGATGGGCTCCTTGACGCTTCCGGCATCTGTGACTGTTGAGCAGCCGGCCTGCAGCAATTGTTTCGCAGCTGCCGTAATTTGATCCACGGGCAGGCAGACCAGTCCAAACGCGTCGTCGGACCACTGACCGACAGCAGCCTGAAGGTGCCACGCATCCAGCAGCCCCTGATCAACTGCAGCCTGCAGTCGCTCAGGACTGCGGCCGATCCCCACGATTCTGAGTTCCGGCATGGCTTTGCGAGCTGCGGCAGCAACTGAACCGCCGATCAGCCCCACGCCGACGATTACCAGCGTGCGTTCTGTCTGCATCGCAGATCCTGTCAGACTGATCAGATGCGGTCCTCGAGACACTCAGCGGCCAGTACGACATTCCTGACACTGATCCTCTTCGAATTCCAGCAGACAATCGCCTTTGCAGCGGGGGTCCTGCTGACGGGAGAAGTAAGCGGGGCCGTATTCCGAGTTTCCATCACCGACTGCGTAAGGCTGATAATCCATTCGATAGCCGTCGCGCTGTTCGGCAAACAGAGTGCCCAGACCGCGGGGGCGGAAGGCATCGGGCTGACATCGCTGTTCACGCTGCAGCGTCGAAGCCCGCGGGCGGTACCAGTTGGAGTAGCGGCTGAGAGGGGCCGGGAAATGGCTGAACCCCTGTCCTCCGGAACCATTTGCTCCATAGTCCGGAGAGAGTCTCTGAGCCGAATAACCGTTGAAGGCCCCCTGGGGCATCATCGGGCCGCCCGTGCGTTTCTGGGCGAATTTTTCCAGAGAGTTCCGACTGGGGACATACCCCATCGATCCGCCGGCTGGTGCTGCCGTGACCGACGGCGAGTTCTGCCGTTCCTGAGCCTCAGCTGTCATCTGGACGGCCAGCACTGCAAACACAAAAACAGACAGCGGCAATAAACACTTCATGGAAGTCATCCTGACTCAGCGGCTCGAGGGAGCAGGCGTTGCGCAGCGGCCATGCTGCTGCTGTGGTTTTCGTCAGGAATGCAACCGTGAAGCAGACCGTTTCGGATTCGTCGGAATAATCGCTGCCAATGACCGTTGCCGACTGGCGCTGGCAACACCTGGGTGGTGAATTCCGGTCGCGCAGACTGCGTCATGTGTCCGTGACGGGGTAAGTCAGGCGGACTTTTCCGCCGCCGGCAACAGGCTGACAATTTCAGGTCGTGGCAGTCGCCGGCTGGCGAACGGCTCGGGCAATGGCGGTGGCCTGGGCAGCCAGAGCGGTAATCTGATCCCACGCTTCGGCGTCTATCAGTTCCCTCCGGGCCAGCCACGAGCCCCCCACCGCAAGCACATCGGGATCGCTGAGCCACGAGTGCAGGTTGGCGGCAGTGATGCCTCCCAGGGGGATGTAACGGATTCCGAGGTGTGCCCAGGGCGCCTTGATGCTGGCCAGCATTGGCAGTCCCCCGGAGGGTTCAGCGGGGAAGAACTTGAGGTCGTGGCACCCCGCTCGCAGAGCCAGATCGATATCTGTGGGAGTGACGACACCGGGGGCAAATGGCAGGCCGGCTCCGACCGCCTCGCGAATGACTTCCGG
The DNA here is from genome assembly GCA_005791255.1 of Planctomyces sp. Lineage (GTDB taxonomy): Bacteria > Planctomycetota > Planctomycetia > Planctomycetales > Planctomycetaceae > SXXK01. Next base: position 2,707 of record SXXK01000426.1, on the reverse strand, counting down.
ATTTGTGCCCGGAGCCACTCCGAAGGCTGCACCCGCCTCCACGACAGCCGCTACCTGAGCGGGCTGAATGATGGTTCCGGCCCCCGCAATCATCTCCGGGACCTCACTGCGGACGGCCTTCAGGCACTGAAGTGCAGCGGGTGTGCGAAGTGTCAGTTCCATGGCCGCGACACCACCGGCCAGCAGCGCCCGCGCCAGATGCACGGCCTGCCGCGGCTGTTCGACGACCAGCACCGCGATGACTGCGGTGGAGTGCAGGTGAGCCAGCATGGACTGAGGGAACAGTGAGTGAGCGACAGCAGCGGGATTCATGCAAAAAGTCCGAAAACAAAATGCTCAGGCCAGAATCTCGGACACCACCCGCTGTTCTTCCACGCCGGTCAGGCGCTGGTCGAGGCCCTGATAGCGGAAGGAAAAGCGGGAGTGGTCGATACCCATGCAGTGCATAATCGTGGCGTTGAGATCATTCACATGGCAGGGGTTCTCTGCGATGTTGTAACTGAAATCGTCCGTGGCTCCGAAGACCGTTCCTCCGCGAATCCCGCCCCCGGCCATCCACATGCAGAAGTTTCGCGGATGGTGGTCACGACCGTAGTTGACAGCCGTCAGAGTGCCCTGGGAATACACCGTGCGTCCGAATTCTCCGCCCCACACCACGAGGGTACTGTCCAGCAGTCCCCGCTGTTTCAGATCCTGCAGGAGTGCTGCAGATGGCTGATCCACGTCTGAGCACTGGTGTCGGATTTCTGATGGCAGTGAACCATGCTGGTCCCAGCCTCTGTGCAGAATCTGTACAACTCGCACACCCCGTTCGACCATGCGGCGAGCCAGCAGGGCACTGGCGGCAAAACTTCCCGGGCGCTGTACTTCGGGGCCGTAGAGGTCGAGTGTCTGCTGGGTTTCTCCGGACAGGTCCACCAGGTCCGGCACGCTGCTTTGCATGCGAAACGCCATTTCGTACTGCGCGATTCTGGTGGTGGTTTCCGGGTCGGCAAATCTGTGGCGGGTGAGTTGATTCAGCTGGTTCAGCGAATCCAGCATCGCGCGGCGGCTGTCGGGATCCACACCCTGAGGATTTTCGATGTAGAGCACTGGATCGCCGACACTGCGGAGGGCGACGCCGGTGAATCGCGAGGGCAGAAAACCGCTGCTCCACATGCGGGCAAACAGGGCCTGGGCGGCCTGTTTGGAGGACCAGCGCGGAGTGAGCACGACAAAGGCAGGCAGGTTATTGCTGTCGCTGCCCAGTCCGTAGGACAGCCACGACCCAAGACTGGGTTTGCCCGGGACTTCGCTGCCCGTCGTGACAAATGTGCAGGCGGGATCGTGGTTGATGGCGTTGGTATGAACACTGCGGACGAGAGCGATGTCGTCGACGCAGGCTGCGGTGTACGGCAGCAGTTCGCTGACCCATGTGCCACACTGTCCGGCACGCTGAAACTGAAACATGGAGGGCGCGACGGGGAGACGGGATTGCCCGCTGGTCATGGTGGTGATTCGCTGTCCCCTGCGGATGGAATCCGGGAGGTCGGCGTTGAAATGCTGTTTGAGGGCGGGTTTGTGGTCCCAGAGGTCCAGTTGGGAGGGCCCGCCGTTCATGTGCAGGTAGATGACGGCTTTGGCTGTTGCGGGAAAGTGCGGGAAGCCGGGCAGTGGTGGGTGCACCTGCGGCGGTGCTTCCCCGGCGCGGGCCGCGGGCAGGTTGAGGGCTGCCATGGCGGTAGCGCCCAGCCTGAGCCCGGACGTGCCGAAAAACTGACGTCGGGTGGCCTGCAGGCAGTATTCGCTGAAGGGATCCATGGGAGCCGCCTTGTGCAACGGATGTTCACTTTGGAGCGCACCGGATTGTCGCCGGAAATGTGCTCAGGATCAATCCTGAGCCATTCGGACAATCCGAGAAATCTCCGATTCAAATTCCGTTCGGATTTCTGGTATACTGGGTCTGAGTCATCCGGACGCATCCGGTGGCGTTTCACCTTGTGCATTTCTGCAGGCTGCAAGAGTTCATGTCCATCAAACGCCCCCGCAGTGGTGGTGGCTGGAAGGCCATCGCGTACAGTTTTCGTCTGGCACAAAGGGTTGGCTGGTGGAAGCTCTGGAAGGCCGCCAGATCGAAAAACACCTGCAAGACCTGCGCCGTGGGGATGGGTGGTCAGCTGGGCGGGATGGTGAACGAGGGCGGTCATTTTCCTGAAGTCTGCAAGAAATCGTTTCAGGCCATGGCTTCCGATCTGCAGGGGGCGATTCGTCGCGACTGGATCGAGCAGGCCACTTTGCCGCAGCTGCGAGCGATGTCGTCTCGTGACCTCGAGATGGCCGGTCGTCTGTCTGAACCCTTGTACCTTGCTCCGGGAGCTCGCAGTTATCGAGTCGTCAGCTGGGACGATGCACTGTCCGGGATTGCTCAGAAGATGTCAGCTGCCGGTCCGCAGCGCAGTTTCTTTTATGCCAGCGGTCGAGCGTCGAATGAGGCTGGTTTTCTGTTTCAGGCCATGGCGCGGGTGTTCGGTACCAACTACGTCAACAACTGCTCGTTCTATTGCCACCAGGCCAGTGGTGTGGGGCTGGGAATGGCGTTGGGGACGGGTGCCGGCACTGTGCGACTTGAGGATCTGGATCACACGGATCTGTATTTGCTGATCGGAGCGAACCCGTCATCGAATCATCCGCGGCTGATGCGATCGCTGATGCAGATTCGGCGGCGGGG
>SXXK01000049.1 GCA_005791255.1 Planctomyces sp. | reverse complement strand
TGGTCGCTGCGCTGCTGTTGTCGGGCTGTTGGGTGCTGGCGAAATCCGTGACAGTCTCCGGCCGGGTAATTTCAGAGCGTATAGTTGAGGTGGCTGAGAGCCCTGTCATGGGTCCGGTGCCTCAGTTACCGCAGCCTGTCTTCAGTCAGCCAGTTATCAGTCAGCCAGTTGTGAGTCAGCCAGTACTTACAGCGTCGGTGTGTGAACCACCGGCTGAGGTATCCGGGGTGATACCGCCGGTGGGTTTTTCGATTCTGCGTGGGGAGTCGTTATCAGCGGGGGTGCCTTCATCGAGTGTGGTGCATGCGGGGGCATTGTCAGTTGGGGGCCATGCACAGGGAGGTTTTTCGGGAGTGGAGAATCGTGTGGCGGCGGTTTCGCTGCCGACTGCCGGCGTGGGAGTTTCATCGCTGAGTGCTCCGGGGCTGCGGGACGGTATTGAGGATTTGTTGCGGAATCAGGTACCGGTCGAGGCCAGTGCAGTGCGATTGCCTGCTGGTGTGCAGATCTATGGTCGTCCGAATCGGCCGCAGGTACAGCGTGTGGATGCGCCGCATCCGGCGGCATCGGGGCCGCATTTTTCGGCGGGTATACGTCAGGTTCGCGGGGGGGATGCGACTGAGGGGTCGTTGCGGGGAGCGGTGCGTGAGGCCTTGCAGGAGTCTGTGAGTGAGACTGCAGCGGAGCAGAGGCTGGCTCGGCTGATTCGTCCGGTGCGTGGTGCGGGTGGAGTTCCGCCTGGGTAGTGTGGAATCGTGAGTGGCGTCAGGGCGGTGTTTGGTTGGTGTGATCCGGAAAAAACTCATGATCTGCGCGCTTGATTTTGGCTGCGGTACGTTGCGGAGTCTTTGTCGTTCGGGTGGTCCGGGCTCCCGGCTGCAGCGTCTGGAGATGCGATCGGAGTATTCAGCGGTTCCTGACACGGCGCTGCATCGTCGTGCGCTGAGTGATCAGGGGGTGCCGTATGCGGTGGGTGAGGGCGTGCTGCTGATTGTGGGAAACGATGTTGAGCGGACGCGCTGGCTGACTCGGATCCCGGCGACTCCGATGTTTCCGGGTGGTCGCGTTCCCTGTGCGGATGCTCCGGCGAGGCAGTTGCTGCATATTCTTACGGGGTGTCTGCTGCCGCGAGTGACCGATGGTGAGAACCTGTGTGTGATGATTGCTCCGTCTGCTGAGAAGCGGGTTGGGGAGCGTGAGGGATTACCGGCGGAGACGGCGGGTGGTGCAGAGTTTCTGAGTCGTCTTGTGGAGATGTCGGGTTTCAGTGCTGTGCAGCTGGGGGCAGCTGAGGCGGCATTGCTGTCGGTGTGGCCGGACAGTCAGTATACGGGAGTCAGTGTGGTGCTGGGGGCTGAGTCGAGCAGCTGGTGTCTGGCTCGGCGTGGTCTTGTGCAGGCATCCGGCTGGTTGCCTGCGGGTGGGAACTGGGTGGATTCCGAGCTGGCGAAGCAATTGCGGCTGCATGTTTGGGATGCGGATGGTGCGGCATATCTGGACACGGTGCGAGTGAGCAGCTGGCGTCGGCAGCAGTCGGTGGATGTGCGGCAGCCGCGGGATGAGCAGGAGCAGGTTTTGAGCAGGCTGGTGAGGGCGGTGTTGCAGCAGTTGGCGACGGTCGTGGTGCAGCAGCTGGAGCACACGGAGGGGCTGGTGCAGGCCCTGCGACCGGTGCAGGTGGTGTTGTCTGGTGGTTTTGCGGCGACCTCGGGTGTGCCGGAACTGATGGCGGAGCAATTGTCGCTGTTATGCGGTGGCAGTCAGCGGTTTCTGGTGCAGCGGGCCGTGGCTCCGGACACGGCGGTTGTGCGTGGCGGGCTGATTTATGGGGAGCTGGAATTGCGGTCGCAGCGGTCCTGGGCTGCCTGACGGGCGGTGGATTGGTTCCGGAGTCGGTGCTTGTCTGCGAAACAGCGGATCATCGTGTCTGGATATTCGAAGTCGGACGTTGAGAATCGTTCGAATTCCCCTGTGATCAGTCAGGAATTCCCCTGTGATCAGTCAGGAATTCGCCGCATTTTCCGTTCGGGACTTTGGCGTTGTGCCGGATTGCCGATAGACTTGGGGTGGCGGACTTCTGCCGCTTTGAATCGAACGAGCAATTTCCGAAAAGCAGCGCATGGCCATTCTTCCGATTATTGATCCTTCGTCCACCAGTGATGTTCAGCCACTCTCTGCTCCGGCGGTTTCGGGGCATGTGAAGGGGCGATACGCATTCATTACTTTGGGTTGTCCCAAGAATCTGGTGGACAGCGAGACGATGCTGGGTTCGTTGTCGCGCGAGGGTTACGAGCTGGTGTCGGAGCCTGAGGGTTCTGATTTTGTGGTGATCAACACCTGCGGTTTCATTGAGAGTTCTCGGGCGGAATCCCGTTCGGTCATTCAGGAGATGCTGGATCTGAAGAAAGCCGGGGGGACTCGAGGAGTGATCGTGGCGGGCTGTCTGCCGGAGCGTCTGGAGCAGGACGGCGGGCTGCTGAAGCAGATGCCTGAGATTGACCATGTGGTGGGGGTGTTTGGTCGGGACGAGATCACGAAGGTGGCGGATCGCCTGATCGGGGGTGCTCGTGAGCAGCGTGAATTGTTCCGTCCGGCGCCGATTCGGGCTCTGAACGACCAGTCCCGTCTCCGGATTACTCCGCAGCATTACGCCTATCTGAAGATCTCCGAGGGTTGTGATCGAACGTGCACTTTCTGTTCGATTCCATCGATGCGTGGCAAGCACGTGACGAAGCCGGTTGAGATGGTTCTTGCTGAGGCGCGCGAGCTGGTATCGGACGGCGTTCGGGAGCTGATCCTGGTGGCTCAGGACACCACCAATTACGGTATGGATCTGTACGGTGAGGTGCGTCTGGCGAAGCTGCTGCGTGAGCTTGAGCGGGTTGAGGGTCTGGACTGGATCCGCCTGATGTATTTGTATCCGATCAACTTCACAGATGAGCTGATCAATGTAATTGCAGATTCTTCGGTGATTCTTCCTTACCTCGATATGCCGCTGCAGCACATCAATTCAGCGGTTCTGAAGCGGATGCAGCGTCGGGTGAATGGCGAGCAGACGCGGGAGCTGATTGGGCGGCTGCGTGAGCGGATTCCGAACGTGGTGCTGCGAACGAC
>SXXK01000048.1 GCA_005791255.1 Planctomyces sp. | reverse complement strand
ATCTCGCCCTACAAGGCCGACCGCGATATGTGTCGAGCGCTGTTGCCGGCCGGTGAATTCATCGAAATCCTCGTTCAGGCCAGCCTGGAAACCTGTGAATCCCGCGACCCCAAAGGCCTCTACAAAAAGGCTCGCGCCGGAGAAATCAAGGAATTCACAGGCATCAGTGCTCCCTACGAAGCCCCGGAAAACCCGGAAATCGTGCTCGATTCCGACAACAAAGGCATCGAAGCACTGGCTCGCGAAGTCATCGCGTATCTGGAAGCCAAAGGCATCCTGCCGGCCTGAGTTGCTGCGTCACTGCGACGGCAACTGCGAAACTCAATCGGCGGGGGCTCAGAAAGCCCCCGCCTTTTTTATGCGCTGGATACCAGCGCTCCGGTACAGATCAGGCTGACAGCACGCGCCTGCAGAAAACCAGAGTGACTTCCCTGTGAGCCCGGGCTAAAGCCCGAGCCGCAGAGAGGCAACGGAACCAGACTCGGTTACTGCTGACCAGCCGGTTTGGTCGCCGCTCCGGCTGCCGGTGCCGGCTCAATACTGGCCTTGATCGCCTTGATCACCGCTTCCGTCTGGTCTTCAGCCGGAGTCTTCTCCGGCGGAGTATAACTGAACAACGCCGTATCCACCGGCTCGTTCACCTTCAGATTCCGCAGATCCAAAGTCAGCAGGGGACGAGCCATTTTCTGGGTGGCATCCAGACTGTGCTTCAGAAACTGGATTCGCCGCAGCAGCATCGTTTCCTGATCAACATACACCCGCACGTACTCCGGAACATGCGGACGGCTGTCCACAAATGTCCCCTCCGGAAGCTGAAAAACCTCCTTCCGCACCCGGTCGCTCCAGCGCCCCGTAACCTCCAGCAGCGACCGATCCCCGGCTTTCACCTGCTTCACCGGAACAAATGTCATCGAAGCCTGCAGTCTCGACAGCAGTGATCGCATGCCACCGACTCCCAGATCCATCGCCACACTGTTGGCCTCATAGCCGGGCACTGCCGCAGCTGCATCCTGAATGTCCCGCAGATTGCGACGATTCACTCGCACCGATTCCCCGTTCTTCCACTGCGTGTAGACGACATTCCCGTCCGACACCTGCAGCAGCTCACCCCGAGTCTCCTCAGGTTTGAATTCCAGCGCCGGAGCCTCCAGACCCATCGCCTGACCATCCGCAGCCTTCATCGGTGACATCGGGAAAATCTGATACGCCAGATAGACCCGGTTCCCCGACGCTTCGGTGTACGTTCCCTTCGCCACCAGCCTGATGCCCGCCATACTGGCCGTCTGCTGCAGCTCGCAAGTCAGACTGTCCAGGCCTTCCAGTCGAGTCCGCGCCTGATTCAGGACGTCTTCGGCCGAGGGCAGGGCAGGGGCCGCAGCTGCCTCCTGTGCCGCCGGGACCGCTGCTGCAGCCGGAGCCGCCGGATCCTGAACACCGGGCTTCTCATCCGCAAGAACCGCAGCCGCCGACAGCAAAAGTCCGACACCCGCAGCCCGAAATCCACGCAGGCTCAGATGGTTGGGCAGATTGGGACGATTTTGAGCTTTGTAATTCATGTTCGGAATCTGCTGAATTTGTCAAAGAATCGAGCCTTCCGGACCCGAAACAAGAGGAGAAGGACCATTGGAAGATGGTTCGGTGACTTCCCAGAGTGCTCATGTTGCCGTGCTGCGGCCGTCTGAGTCAACCGAAGGAGTCACCTGTCTGTCTGCCAGAACGTCACTGAGAGTATCAGTGGCGAGCCGTCAGTTTAGCAGCCGCCCCCTTTCGGGGTCGACGCCAAACGCCGCGGCGGGTCAAGCCAGTCAACTGCGGTATTCAGGGATACGGTTATCTGCCGGTTGCCGTTGGATCGAAGTTGGGTATGCCTCGATTCACGAAGCATCTCAAGGAAGGGGTTGCAATGAGATATTACTTTCTGGCCCTGGGCGCCCTCGTGGTAGTCTGCATGGGCTGCGCCGGGATTGACGGAACGACATCCGTCATGAAAACCAGTCAGCACGTTGCCCCACCGGCGGCCATGCTGGCCCATCCAGGTCCGATGGTGGACGGCCCGGGCCCCGGAGTCCTCGGGATGCTGGCCCAGCCCGGCCCCGCGATGGCTGGCCCGGTCATGACAACTCAGATCAAATTCATCGGCCAGGACGGAATGTCCGTCGGCTGGCTGTCCGGTAACACTCTGGCTCGCAGCCAGAAGATCGTTCCGGGTACTGCCGACTTCGGCCAGGGAGCCATCTATCAGCTGGTGCTGGCTGACATCCCGGGCGAAGGCTGGGAAGGGCGCAGCCTGTATCCGACGCTGGAAGTTCGCTCGGCGCACCCGAATACCATGGCCTACCTGCAGCACAATGCCGTGCCGCTGGAACTGACCGAAGAGGACATGGAACACGTCCGCAGCAATAATATGGTGACCAAGGTCATCTACCTGCCCACACCGGAATTCCAGTCACGAGCCATCGCCGGAGTGGAAACTCTGGTCTCCACAACTCTGGATCCCGGCGTGGACCCGATTCAGCAGGCCGAACGTATGGGCACCATCATGCTGGTGCTGCGAGTCGGCAGCAAGGACATGAACTTTGAACAGCCCGCTCTGGCTCCGCAGCCGGACGGCAGTGTTCAGCCGGTTTCCTTCCAGACCATCAGCGGTGATGAAGGCCAGTATGCTCCGCCGACCCCGGTCGGCCTGATCCCGGCTCACATGCAGGGTGTTCCCGGAGCCATGGTGGCCGCCATGGGTGCTCCCGGGGCTCAGATGCCGATCTCCGGAATGGGTCCGACACCAGCCTGGGGCATGCCGATGACCGGTACGCCAATCGGGCTGCCTGGCCCGCCGCACCTGCCGCTGGGTGGCCCCGCCGGCCTGAAATCTCACACCGTTCGCAACCTGAGCAAGAACAATATTCCTGAACCTGTCGACCACATGCTGATTGATGTGGAACACAGCCCAGGCTACAGCGTTCCGGCCCCGGTCAAGCACATTCAGTACAAGGAAACTCATCCGGTCTACGCTCCCGGCGACGTTTCTGTCCCGGCCAGCCGTGCTCCGGTGTTCGTTCCCTGATCCCGTTCGGCGGTTCGGCAGACCGCCCCGTCAGACAACCGACAGTTGATCTTCAGTCAGGGGCGATCGAAGCAGCAGCTTCCATCGCCCCTGTTCTGCAGACAGACTCAGCCAGTGACCTCTTCCTCTTCCGCGGGGACCTCTGATGAAACTCTCTGCTCCGCTTCTGCTGCTGAGCCTGCTGACGGCTGCCAGCGGTGGTTCCGCCGCTGCTCAGGGACCGCTTGCCGGACCGGGCTGGCAACCACTGAATGACCGGCTGCCACCCGGCTACAACGCGGAAATCCTGCAGCGGATCCACAGCGAAGATGCCTCATGGATGCAGCCAATCCGAATCGAACTTCCGTCCGCTGGCAGCGTGGCGCTGCACGCCGGACAGCCGGCTCCCGCCGCTGAAGCCGCCGCTCCCGCCGCTTTTGCCATCGGCATGGGACATCTGTACCGACTGCGGCTGACGGAACTGCCCGAATTCCCGGCTGCCGAATTCTACCCCACCATCGAACTGCTCGACCGACTGCATCCGCCAGCCGGGCAGGAATTCAAGTATCCAATTCCCGTCGTCTTCACCGCTGATGACCTGAAACTGGCCGCATCCGGTGCTCTTGTGACTCGAGTCATTTATCTGGAACGCCCGCAGACCGCAGCCTCGGACGACCCGCTGCGACGCGAACGCCCGCAAACTGTGGCTCCCGGAGACAACGCCATCGCCGCTGCCGAGATGCACGGTCGACCACTGGCCATCGTACGGATCGGTGGTCGAGTCCCGATCGACGGTCAGGCACCGCCATTCTTCTTCGGCAGTGGCGGATCAGCCACCGCCGCTCCGGAACCAGCACCCGAACCACGCTCCGCCAGTCGCAACTCGCAATCCACCGCCAACCGACAGGCCAGCACAGTCAGCAACTGACGCTGCCCCGCTCAACTCCCCTCGAATCACACTGCCAGGACAGGACCAGCCGCATGAACTACCGCAGCCAACTTCGCCGACGCCTGCTGGCCTCCAGCCTGCTCAGCACCGGACTGCTGTCGCTGACCGGCTGCGGATTGTCGGCCGCCCTGCAGCGCGAGCCGGACCACGTCTACTCCACCACCACGCCGCAGATGATCGAACAGGAAGCTGCGGAAGCCAGTCGCCCCGTCGAAGCTCGCTACCCCGAACAGGCTCGACTGTTCCCCTACTCATCCCGTGCTGCCAGCGGCCTGAAATTCCAACCGGTTTCACTGCTGACAGGCGGCGGATCTGATGAGACTGCAGCCGATGGGGAAGAAGGCGTCATCTCGCTGGCCCGACCGCAGACTGCCGTTCCCGTCAGCCAGCCCGGCCCCGCAACGGCTCCCGCCGGCATGACACGTCGCTTCCATCCCGCTGAACCACGACTGGCCACTCGCCCCGATGGTTCAGGACTGCCCCGCACAAACACCACTGCCGCCAGCCCGCTGGCCGATCTGTTTCCCGACGAATATCTGTTCGATGGCGGTGATCGTGCAGCCACGGCAGCCATCGGCAGCCCGACACGCAGTGGACTCGATTCTGAAGACACCGTCGGCTCGTTCCGCGATGCGTCCGGAAATTCCCGCACCGTCGCATCCAATCGCGTCGCCATTTACGCTCCGCGATTCGGTTCTGTGCGAACCACCACCGGACTGGCAGCCGACACGAAGATCGACAAAGCTGCCGGAGCCCTTGATGCGGCGGCTGTCGGCAGCCTGAACAATGGCACGGCCCCGCAGGCAAACGTGGCGGATGACGCCCTCGTCGCACTCGAATCACGACACGGGGCAGACGGCATGATGGCCTCACTGCCGCCGGCTCAGTCGCTCAACCGCGAGCGACCAGTGCAGTCACAGAAAGCTGACAAGGGCCGGCAGAGCCGCGATGCAGCCACTGCTCAAACATTCCTCCGCAAGGATTCCTCAGTCCTCGCCCAGCAGGCACGCAACGCCGAAGCCTGGACGCGCCAGTCCTTCCCGCAGATCTTCGCCGCCACCGACTCACCGTCCGCCATTCGCGATGTTCAGAAGACGCAGCAGACAGTGGGGGTCGAGGATCAGCGCGAGGGCGGAGTGCTGCAGCTGATCAAACTGGCAGACGTCCAGACAGCTCAGACAGGCGACGTCGTGCGATTCACCATCCGCTTCCGCAACACCGGCGAGCTGCCGTTGAGCGACGTCCGAATTGTCGACAACCTGACACCGCGACTGCAATACGTCGAAGGCTCAGCGTCCATCGACGAAAAGCACCCCGGCTCGGTCACCATCGACCCCAACGGCGAAGGCAGCTCAGTCCTGACCTTCGTACTCGACGGTGAACTGGAAGCCAACGGAACCGGGACGATCACCTTCGAAGCGACAGTGCGCTGACAGCAGTCCGGAGGTTTCCCTCCCACCCCGCCGCCTCGTCCCTGCCACGAACGAAGGCTGCCAAGGCGATTTCACTGCAGCAGTAAACCACTCAATCCTCCCCTCGCCCCTGCAGGGGGAGAGGGGTCGGGGGTGAGGGGGCAAATCCCCTAAAGACGGCGCTACAAATCGTGCCCGATCACACCGCCACCGACTCGCGTTTCCCTGCACGGCTTCGCGTGCGACCAGATGCCCGCAAATCACCCGCAGGGCTGCGGCAGCCATGCGATCGAAAAAGGATGCAGCTCACACCCGGGCTGACTCGCACCCGCTCTCGCACCCGCACCCGCTCTCGCACCCGCACCCGCTCTCGCACCCGCACCCGCGGACTCCCGTCCGCGGCTCGCCCACTGACAACTGACCGTTCGGCTTCGCGTGAAACAGTCCGTCTGCAAACTCACGCGGTCACCCGGCCGCTGCAGCTCAGATCTCAGGCTGCAGCACGAGCGACCAAAGACACCACGGCATCCGTGAAAATCCATTCGTGTTCATTCGTGTCCATTCGTGGTTCAAAACGCTCCCTCGACCCCAACGGGCTGCACACGATCACCAACCCGCACTTCACCCGATTCCACCACAATCGCCGTGATCCCGCCGTGCCCCAGCATGGCCGCATAGCCGCCCGGGCCCAGGTTTTCTTCCATCCGCGAACACGGCGGGCAACTGCCGGAACCTGACAGTATGGCAGAGCCAATTCGGAACTGCTGATACCTCAGCGATTCCAGGCAAATTCCGGAAACCACAATATTGCGGCGCAGCAGCTCCGGGTCCAGTTCACCGCAGTTCAGCAGGTCGGCCACAACCGCCATATGCTCGGCCTGAATCAGGGTCACCTGGCGTTTGGAAGCTCGCTGCGGCCGACAGTGATGATCGCCGGCAATCCCGCCCGGCACGATCTGCACCGACTGCTGCGGCTGAATCATGGCACGGGAAGCCGGCGAAATTCCCAACCACTCCACTTTCCCCACCGCCGGACTTTTCCCCAGCAGCTCCTTCAGTATTTCCATGTCACGCTCCCAGCCGGACCCTGACCCGCCACCGCACACCACAACTCGCACATCGCGACATTGTAGAATCATCGGCGACAATCTTCGAGCACCACGAAGCTGCCGGACCAGCCAAAAAAACGTGCATCACACAGGCGAGCCGGGTACGGAAGTGCCAGGGTGCGGAGCAGCGACGACGCCGACCCAAGGGCTGCTACGCACACCCGCGGACTGCCGTCCGCGGCTCGCCTCGTGCCGGGACACCGAACGCAAAGGGAAGGTGCTCGGGCTGGAAAGCACGAGCTACGGAAGAACAACCCGGCACTCGTAAAAAACTGTGTTCATCCGTTGCTGAAAAACCATTCGTGTCCATTCGTGGTTCAAAACAACCCCGCTTCCGGCAATCATTGCGGGACGCCGCCTGGAATTTCCCCGAATTCCTGACGTGACCGCAGAATTCTCCTCTGTCCCGATCTGAATCCGTTTATGATTTCCCGACGGTGAACAGTCACGGTGTTCGCCGTAGTCCTCACAGATACGGTACTCAGTGTGAAAGCCCCGGCGTTCAATGACAGAAACCATTTCCACCGCAGCACGTTTTGCAATGTCACACACAGAAGACTGCAGTCCGGATCAGACCGGCTACGAAATCCGTCCGGCTCAGGTTGCTGATCTGCCGCAGCTGCAGGAACTTGTGGATCGTTTTGTGCAGGCCAACCGCCTGCTGCCTCGCACAACAGACGAACTGCACGATCTGGTCCCCACCGGCTTTGTCGCCATCGCTGAAGACCGTGTTGTCGGCTTTGCGGCGCTGGAAATCTATTCGCCCAAGCTGGCGGAAATCCGCAGTCTGGCTGTCGATCAGGGCTATCACGGCCGCGGCATCGGACGTGGCCTCGTCAGTCGCTGCGTGCAGCTGGCAGTCAGTCGCAATGTGCTGGAAGTCATGGCAATCACCTCCAGCGACGGTTTCTTCAAGGCCTGCGGCTTTGACTTCACACTGCCCGGCGAAAAGAAGGCCCTCTTCATCCAGACTCGGGACGAATACTAGGCCACAATCCTGCCACGGCCACCAGGTGGCACGATTGGCGGGCAGGAATGCCCGAGCTACGCAAGCCCCCTCAGGCGAGCCGGGTACGGAAGTGCCCGGGTGCCGCGGCAAGGATGCCGCCGCCAACCGATGTGCAACAAAAAACACACCCGCGGCCCCCCGTCCGCGGCTCGCCTTCACGCCGGGATCTCAAACGGCAAGGGCAGGGCTCGGGCTGGAAAGCCCGAGCTACGAAGGACGAGCGCTATCCACAGCGTATTCGTGTTCCTTCACGGTTCGAAAATCACGCTGCATCCGGCTTACTCGCGAGCCTGGCCGAAGATCAGTTCCAGTTCCTGATCTTCCTTCAATCGCCGCGAACGAATGGTAATCACGTCCTTTACCAGCCGTGCACCGCCGGGTACCCGGATCACAATCTGCACCTTGTTCTTCACCACATCCAGCGTCGTACTGGTCTCCAGCCGCTTGATGCCTCCGCCGGGCACGGGGTAACCGGATGCCCCCGGAGTTCTGGTGTCGTAAGGCAGCTTCTGTTCGTAACCGTCCGTTCCCTTCACTTTCCCCGACAGATCACTGACACGGTACTTTTTGACGTCATCAGGCAACTTCACTTCGATCACAATCGAATACGCCTGACGGGGCTGTGGATTTGCCGGGATCGTGAAAGCAGTGAAACTGCCCTTCGTCACCGCCAGGCCATCCACCGGGATTTTCAGCAACCCGCCAGCGTCCGAGGAATTCTCGCCGGGATCCTGCTGCCCGTTCATCGCGGCAAATGCGTCCGTCGTCGACGAATGCAGCCACGCGTTTTCCGCAAGCTGCAACTGCTTCGCCATCTGCTCCATCGTGGACGGCGACTGCAGGTTGGTGGAATTCAGGTTGTCGGCCGTTTCGACGAATGCCGCATCATCCAGCACCTCTTCGTCCCCCAGAGCCGCCTGCAGCGGACGCTCTTCGAACGAAATCATCTCCAGCACATCAAAGCCAAACAGCGGCAGCAACACCAAAGCCGTCGCCCACATGGCCAGATGAAAGGTCATCGACGAATACACGCTGACTGCCGCCGCAGACGACAACAGCGCCACCACCGGCCCCACCGGCCCCACCGGCCCCACCGGTTCGTCGTCCGCAGCAGTTTCCGCCGCCGCAGCCTGAATGGAAACACTGGTTACATCCTCGACTTCAGCCACATCCGCCACCGGCGGCGCAGCAGACCCCGGAACCCCCTGCGAGGGCCCTGGTTTGCGTTTCGGAGTGTCTTCAGGGGCTGTCATAGCGATCGAGTTCCGCTGTGAGCAACAGTGCACGCCAGTGCTGCAGTATAACCAAAGTCTCGTTCAGGGCGAACGTGAGGTGAGAATTGCAGCGACGAATGGACAGGAATCGACGAACAGCCTCGCAGCAATCACTGCGGGCAATCCGGGCACGGTTGAGCCGCGCAGGGAAACTCCCGGGTGCGCAGCACAGCGGCCTGCATGATTCAACCGCAGCAAAAAACGCACAATCCTCCCCTCGCCCCCGGCTCGTGCCTGCAACCACCGCGCGAACGCCTCCAATCAGGCGTGTTTGCCTCACGCAGACCGCAAAACACCACAACAGCAACGCCCAAAAAACACACAATCCT
>SXXK01000425.1 GCA_005791255.1 Planctomyces sp. | reverse complement strand
GGATTTTTGCTGCGGGTGCCGAGTCTGCTGTTGTGTCTGAGGCCGAGTCTGCTGTTGTGTCTGAGGCCGAGGCGGCTGAGGCGGTCGTCTCCGACGAGGTGAGAGCTGCCGAACAGGTTACGGAACAGGTGACTGAACCGATGGAGGGGAGTACTGGTGTTGGGGGACTGCTGGGGCGTTTGATCCAGGAGGCTCGCACGGGCGGTCGATCCGGCAGTGGCGATCGGCAGAAGGCTTTGAAGCCGGTGAAGCGTGAGGCTGCCGCGGTGCCGGTGTGGGATGGGTATGAGCCGCGTCTGGCGATCGCGACTCCTTTGCTGCCGCTGATCAACTGTTTTCGCAGCATTAATCCACTGTATGGGTTGTTTTTGGCGGAGCACATGCATCGGGCCAGTCATGAGGAGCGTCTGCAACTGCTGGAGAGCGTGCTGGACATGCCATCATCTGTGGCGGTGCTGGTGCGGGTGCCGCTGCCGGATTCGATGCCTGCGGGGCCTTTGGCCAGTGAGTACGTGAATCCGCGTTTGTTGTCGCGTGGTCTGCTGACGCCGCAGGAGTTGACGGGGTATTTTGATGAGGTGGAGCGTCGGCGGGTGTATCCGCTGCCGCTGGGAGATCGCATGCGGATGCTGTTTCACAGCGAGTTTCCGGGTGTGCTGGATGTGCATCAGCGGAGTGTGTGGTGTGTGGGTGATCTGCTGCGATTTGGGGGCAATTTTGATCGCTTTGTGAGGGCGCGGGATCTGCTGCGGCAGGAGGGGGTGGTGTTTCGGCACTGTCTGAGGATGATTCTGCTGCTGGGAGAATTCGCTGAAATTGAACCGCCGATGCTGGACCCTGTGGAGTGGCGTCGGGATCTTGCGGATCTGGCGTCGCTGCTGACGGATTCGTGTCGGGCGGTGGACCCGTCCAGTACGGATGAGGTGCTGACGACCCTGCGAGGTCATGCTGAGGGACTTGATACGGGGTTTTAGTGTGAATGTTCAATAGACAGTGAGACCGACGATGCCTCGAAAACTTCAGGGTGTGCTGCCGATTGTGCAGACTCCGTTTACCGCTGCTGATGAGATTGACGTGCCGGTGCTGCGGCGGGAGATTGACTGGGCATTTGAACTGGGAGCGGATGGTCTGGGATCAGGGATGGTTTCAGAGACATTTCGGCTGACATTTTCTGAGCGACTGCGGCTGACGGAACTGATGGCGGAACTGGCGGGTGGGCGTGGTGCGGTATTTGCCGCTGTGGGTGCGGAGAGTTCGAAGCAGGCGGTTGAGTATGCAACTGCCGCGGAGCGTGCCGGTTGTGACGCGGTCATGGCAGTGCCTCCGCTGACGTCGCGACTGAGTGCTGAGGCGATGACGGGTTATTTCCGTGCCATTGCGGAGGGGATCACGCTGCCGGTGATTGTGCAGGATGCTTCGGGGTATGTGGGGCAGTCAATTCCACTGGAGGTCAGTTTGAAGCTGCTGGAAATTTACGGCGGTGAGAAGATCGTGTTCAAGCCGGAGGCATCACCGATTGGACCGTGTCTGTCGGCGCTGCGTGAGGCCAGTGGTGGGCGTGCACAGATTTTTGAGGGTTCAGGGGGAATCCACCTGGTGGACAGTTTTCGGCGTGGCGTGAGGGGCACGATGCCGGGAATGGATCTGCTGGACGGTATAGTTGCGTTGTGGCGGGCTTTGGTCCGTGGTGAGCAGGAGCGTGTGTATCAGTTGTGGTATCCGATCTGCGGGCTGACAGCGCTGCAGTTGCAGGCAGGGCTGGACGGATTTCTGGCAATTGAAAAGTATCTTCTGGTGAAGCGTGGGGTGTTCACATCGGCCGCGCGGCGTCAGCCGTACGGCTGGACTTTGGACGCGGAGACATCTGCCGAGGTGGATCGGTTGTTTGAGCGATTGCAGCGGGTGCTGTCGGCGGTCCAGTGATTGTGCATCGTTGCACAACGGGATCCGGCGGGCTGGCCTGTTTGATCAGTGCTGGCGTGGGAACGCACGGCGCCGGGGGCCGAATCCCCAGAAGTCATCGAGCGGGTTGACGCGGTGGTCGGCTTCGTACTGCCCTTCGCCGCCCTGCTGATTTTGTCCGTGGTACCAGTGCTGGCTGTACTGTGAGTACCACGGCATGTAGTCGACTCCGAAAGTCCCTTCGCTGCTGCGGCGTCCTTCACCGTAGAGTGGTGTGGCCGGGAACCCGAACAGGGCGGCTCCGCCTCCGACGTAATATCCGCGAGTTTTACGATTTGGCCAGGTTGTGGCCCATGGGGCAACGCGACCGGGGTATCCCGCGCGCTGCGGCGGGGATTCCGAGTGCTGTAGTGCGGCCCGACCGGAATTTCGGCGTGGTTTGCGGTCGTCTGCTGTGGCGGTTGTGGGCAGCAGCGTGAGCAGGAATGCGGTCAGGATGGCTGGGCGGAAAAGTTGTTGCATAACGGGCTCTTTGCCGGTGTCAGCCGAAGGGGACTCGATTGAATTTGATGAATGGCAGTCGGACACCATCGACAGAGACGTCGTCCGCGCTGAGGACTCCGTTTTGGCGTGGCAGGAAATCCTGCGCTGCGAGGAACGTGACGACATCGTCCTGATCGACACCGTCGCCGCTGACTCCGAGTCCGCCGATCAGAGTACCGTTGCGATACAGCGGTGTACTGCCGGGAAAGAACACGATGCCGTTCTGGTGTCGCAGGCTGGTGCCGGCATCCTGAAAGTTGCGTCCGGGGTTGAAGGCATCAAAGCCCAGCACGGTGTCATGCATGTCACTGGCGGGGAGCGGGCTGCCGATGTTTTCGGCTGTACGCGGATTGATTTCGGGGTTCTTTGTCTGATGGAGTGTGGAGAATGCGGGAGGTTTCGATCCTTCGACACCGGCGGGAAACCGAGGTTCCGCGAGGAAGCGGAAGGTGCGATTGGTGAAAGCAGTTTCAGCGGGGACGCCATTCACGGCATCAGCCGGCTGCAGTCCGGTGCTGGCGTAGTATGCGGTATTGCGGGCTTTGGCTACGGCGACATCGATTGAGAAGAATGTGGCATCGGGCATGCGATACAGTCCGACAACTTCACCTGTGGTGTCTGTGACCGCCAGCACCATTTTGGTGCGTGAACCGGCAGGGACTCGAATCGCCGCGCGGGTTTTCTCGGCGGCGATGATGCCTTCATCGATGATCTGCTGAACTTCAGCGGCTGTGATTCCGACTCCGTTCTGTGGTGGTACGAGCCAGCCACTGGGGACGGCTCCGCCGGGCAGCAGCTGGATGCCTCCGGGCGCTACCGGCTGGTTGATCCCATTCACGCCTCCGGGGCCCAGTGACCGGGCGAGGGCGACGGTCTGACGGACACCTTCGATGCCTGGCGTGGGGCCGACAATTTCGAGGTCGATACCGACCAGTGTGATGTGATCGAAGGGC
This sequence comes from Planctomyces sp., assembly GCA_005791255.1. Classification (GTDB taxonomy): domain Bacteria; phylum Planctomycetota; class Planctomycetia; order Planctomycetales; family Planctomycetaceae; genus SXXK01. The sequence goes on along the minus strand of SXXK01000425.1, from coordinate 1,992 downwards.
AGATCGATATCGGGGATGGCCGGAATGCCGTCGAGTGTCTCGACGTGAGCACCGGGTGCCCCGGTACCAAAGATTTCGGCGGTGCGACTGCCACCGGCTGCTGCCAGGGCAATGACCTCGGCTTCGAGGACTTTGGGGGCATTGGTGCGGGCTGTTTCGGATTGCCCGGGTGCGAATCCCTGTTCCCAGGACGCGAAGCCCTCGGGCCCCGGGAAGAAGACTCCGATGCCGCCCACCAGTGTGTCACCGATGGTATCGCTGTTGGTGTCTCGGAACAGCGGGATTCCTCCGGGCAGTGTGGCGATGCCGCGAGACTGTTGTGTGGGAGCCAGTCCGGTGACGAAGCCCCACGATTCAGGGGGCGGAACATCCTTTCCGGCTGCGAATGCGGCGTCGAAGCGAGCTGACAGCAGCAGGTCGTCGCCACCGCCATTTTCCCGAATGCCGTTCAGTCCTGCATGGATCAGGCTGTCGCGGTTGGTGTGTTCGATGGCGAACAGGTCCACCGGGGGAGTATGCAGCACTTCCGGCGGAAAGTGTCCGCCGACGCCGACGGGAGCAACAAAGCCGGGGCCCTGCACTGTGGGATCGGCGGAGTTCGGATTGGATTCGACTTCTCGCTGTGTGATGGTCGTCTGGCTGAGAAAGCGAATCGTGCGTGAGGTGAGTGGTCCGACGGTACCGACGGACGGATCCCCGTTGGAGAACATGGCGGCGGTGCGTGCTTTGGCAACGGCCCCATCGATCATGAAGGCGAGCGTTTGATTGTCGGGGGCGGAGACTCCGCTTTCGGTGCGAACTCCAAGGATCGTGCCTTCGCGATCAACGACGGCGATGATGGCATCATTGCTGGGAGTGGCGGCCGATGCACGATCCAGCAGTGTCCCCACTTCGGCAGCCGTCAGCTGAGGGTCACCCAGTCCGTAAACGGGGAAGTGCGAAGTGGTCGCGACAGGCGGTTTGCCTGCAGTCACCGCGGGGCTTTCAGCTGTCACGGTCGTGCCGGGGCCTGCTGCCGAGGTGTTGCTGCCGGGAGTCACTGCATTGCTGCCGGAGCTGCCGGGAGAGCTGAGATTTGGAAAATCGCCGATTGTGGCGGGGCCCGAGTAACTGCCGTTCATGACGCCGCTGGCGGTGTCCGGCAGACCCAGCACGTGTCCGGTTTCGTGTGCAAAGGCGGTGAACAGGTCGGGTTGACTGGCTGCGGTGCTGTCACCGGACCACGCTTCGGAGGAATCCAGCCAGACGAGTCCGTGGACGGAGTGATCTTCGGGGGCATTCAGCAGGCTGCTGCCACCGACTCCGAGCAGGCCGCCCGGGACTGAGGTCAGATTCAGCGAATCGAGGGAACCGATGCCGATGTTCAGGATGGAGTCGAGTGGGCTGCTGGTATCGCGGTAGAACTGGAATCGGCCGGCAGACGCCTGTTCCCATGCGCGGAGCGCCTGCTCGGCGATACTCTGCTGCTCTGAGTTGATCAGGTTGGGGCTGTCCGGCAGGTCACGGAAGTCCCAGGCGATCCGCAGGCTGTCGGCGGAGGGGCTGGAAATGCCGGCTTTTGCGGCAGGCGTTGGGTGTGGTGCAGGATCGAGATTCGGGGGCAGCAGGGTGGGCAGGGCATTGAGGCTGCCGGCGCACAGTCGTGCCTCCAGTGATTCTGCGGCACTGTGAGATGGAGACCGGCGTCGACGGAAGAGTCTTGCCGGCAGTGGTTGACTGAGCAGCCAGGACATCATAGCGGGCCTCGCGGAGAATCTGCGCAACATCTCCTGTCGGCAGATTCGGCAAATTCGTCGCGGCTGCTGCAGTTAATCCATCCGGTTGAATCGGATTAGAAGGAAAAGTCAGCGCAGATTTCCCGATTGCGTTCGTGCTCCGGAAGCCCTTAAGTCGGCTGCACGGGAATCTGCCGCGGAATTGCAGGTTTTCATTCGGGGCGACGGGGACACAGCACATCACCGGGTCGACGGGGACACAGCACTTCATCGGGTC
>SXXK01000424.1 GCA_005791255.1 Planctomyces sp. | reverse complement strand
CGTAAGAGAAGCCGTCCTGCGAGCACGCTTTATCGGGCTGCTGCCATTCGTCGCCGAAGAATGATCGTTCAGCCATTTTCGGTGAACAAGAATTCACCGTAAAAATTCAAAGGGGGCAGTGGATACCACTGCCCCCTCTTTTTTGACCTGCACTTTACCACAAGTCCTCGAACTCACCCGTCGATGCATGCAGCAATCGACCCACTCCCGCCCAGTCCGGCGGAGTCTGCAGGATCCGCAGCCAGACATCGTGACCCCGAGTCTCACCCTCGAATGACAGATGCGGCCCCAGTTCGTCCTGCGGAGTCACGTGCTCTGCCTGCCACAAAACCCCGGGGGCTGTGTCAAAGGCGGCCATCACTCGGGTCACGTCCACTTCCAGCCCCGTCGGAACAGTCTTGCCGTCGTGAGCCCCCCCGAGCACCTCTGAGCGACCAATGAACAGGGTCACCTCCCAGAGATCGTTCTCTGCGTCGTAATAAAAATGACAGCCAACGGGCGCAGAATCAGCCTGGTGCATGATGCCGCGAACGGCATCATTCACAAACCATCGCAACCACGATGGTGGGCTTATTGCTGGAGGTTCGCTGGAAGACATTGGGAAATTTATTGTTTTGGTTTGCGTCTACAGTGAAATAAGGCCGTTGTCACAGGGTTCACATCCCAGTTTCCGTCAGCCTTCACAAAAACTTCTGCTGCACCGAAATGCCAGCCATGCTGTGCACAGTCCGGTTAGCAATTGGCAAAACAAAGTGTCAAAAGGGCTGAACAATCTCCTGGCAGAGACTTTGCCATCGCACACCGTTGTTCTTCAATTGCCAACAAAAGATGCCCAAGTGCTGCAAGCTCGGACAAACCTGTCCTGATCCAGTTCAAGTTCCGTGCCAGGGAAAGACGCTCGAGCATCAAATTTGTCAATTTGTAGCAGGAGACCCGGACCAGTGATCTAAAGCCCCCTTTCACACCCCCAGGAACCCGGGTTTACCCACCCACAGAAACACTGGCGAATCTCCTGGAAACGGTACCGGGTACGCATCCTCCCGGCAGGCCTGTTCAAGTTCTGAACAAACCATTACCCGTGTGTCATCAGCCGCCTGAACACCAGCCCCCCGCCCGCCGTTCTCGGATTCTCCGTTCCCCCGCGTTTGCCGCACTGCGACTTTTCCGAAATCCCGCAAGGCTCTAGACTACCCCACACTCGTAATGCACAGCTACTGCCGGGCGCACCGCGCCCGCCTGTCAACTCCACTGCTACCACTGGAAATGATCTCCTATGAGCCGTTCGATGGACAAGATCGTCGCACTTTGCAAGCGACGCGGATTCATCTTTCAGAACTCCGAAATCTACGGCGGACAGAATGGCTTTTGGGACTACGGTCCACTGGGCACCGAACTGAAGCGAAACGTGCGGGACGTCTGGTACCGCGACATGGTTTCCGCACACAACGAACTGCTGCAGCCCGCCGGCGCCCCGTCCACATTTCAGATGGTCGGACTCGAATCATCCATCATCATGCACCCGCAGGTCTGGAAGTGCAGCGGACACTATGACCTGTTCCACGACATGATGGTCGACTGCCATGCGTGCAAGGGGCGATTCCGACAGGACCACATCCCCAGTATCCCCTGCCCGCAAAAACCCAGCAAAAGCGTCGGAGAACATACCGGTTGTCGCCTCACCGAACCTCGCGAATTCAACCTCATGATGAAAACGATCATCGGTGCACTGGGCACTGATGACGATGCGGCGTTCCTGCGTCCTGAGACCGCACAGGGAATCTTCGTAAATTTCAAAAACGTTGTGGACAGCAGTCGAGTCAAGTTGCCCTTCGGCATCTGCCAGGTGGGCAAAAGCTTCCGCAACGAGATCACGCCGCGGAACTTCACCTTCCGCTCACGCGAATTCGAACAGATGGAGATCGAATTCTTCTGCCACCCGTCACAGTCCCGTGAATGGTATACCTACTGGCGCGATCGTCGCTACAACTGGTACCTCAATCTGGGCATCACCAAAGATCGACTGATCCTTCGTGATCATCACCAGGACGAACTCGCACACTACTCCGTCGGCACCGCGGATATCGAGTACGCGTTCCCGTTCCTTGACGCCGGAGAATACGGGGAACTGGAAGGAATTGCTCACCGCGGCGATTTTGACCTGCGTTCGCACATGGAAGGTAAACTGACGAAGAATTCCGCAGGTCAGCTGGAATTGGAACGCACCGCTGACGGTCAGCCCAAACATCGTGGCAGCGGAAAAGACCTGACCTACTTCGACGATCAGACGCGGGAAAGGTTTACTCCCCACGTCATCGAACCCTCCGCCGGCGCCGACCGCGGGACACTCGCCTTCATCTGCGAGGCCTACCACGAAGATCAGCAGCCCGATGAAAATGGATCCATGCAGGAACGCGTCGTCATGCGGTTCCATCCCCGCCTGGCCCCGGTCAAAGTGGCGGTTTTCCCCCTGATCAAAAAGGACGGAATGCCGGAAAAAGCCATGGAAATCTACGGCCAGCTCAAAGCCGCAGGGCTGAGCGTACAGTACGACCAGCAGGCGGCAATCGGACGTCGCTACCGCCGCCAGGATGAAATTGGCACCCCCTGGTGCCTCACCATCGACGGAGACACCGCCAAAGACGGCTGTGTCACCATTCGCGACCGAGATACTCTGCAGCAGGACCGCATTCCGGTAACTCGCGTCGTGGACGAAATTCTCACTCGGCTGAAGGGATGAACATGTCTCAGAACCGCATCCTCAGCCACGCCGAACTGCTCGAACTGAAACGCTGGAATACTCCCACCATCTACAATGGCTGGGAACAGATCACAAAGCTGGACCACTGCGCCGACGCCTTCAATCTCGAAGAGACTCGGGACTTCATGCCGCAGATGGGACCAATGGTGGGTTACGCTGTAACGCTCCGGGTGGAACCATCAAACCCACTGCATCGTCGGACAAAACCCACCGCAACCAGCGACTACCGCAGGTATCTGGCCAGTGTGCCCGGCCCTAAAATCGTCGTGGTGCAGGACCTTGATAAACCGCGGCTGATCGGATCGTTCTGGGGCGAAGTGAATGCCAATATTCACCGTGCACTCGGCTGTGTCGGAACCATCACCGATGGGGCCATTCGTGACCTCGACGAAATGACAAATGCCGGGTTCAAGTCGATTGCACGACGGTTGTGCGTGGGCCACGGCGCCGTGCAGCCCGTCGAATTCGGATGCGAGGTCGAGGTCTTCGGCCGTACCGTTCGTCCCGGGGATCTCATCCACGCCGACAAACACGGATTCCTCATTATCGAACCCGACGCCCAACCCCGGATTCTCGAAGCCGCACGATTCATGGATTCCAACGAATGCCAGACGGTCATTCAGGCCGCTCGCAATTCTGCCGGACTGACCATGGATCAGTTGCTGCAACAATTGGGTGACGCGTCACGGCAGTTTGCCGCCAATGCCCGGGAAAAATTCCGACGCGATGGTGAATGGTAATTCTGCTGCCACACTTTGCTGCGACGGAAAGGCACTGCCGTGTCCACGTTTGAATACCACCAGATTTCCCGGATGATCGACCACTCCCTGCTCAAACCAGCCTCCACGATCGACGAGTTCGAGCAGGGCTGCCGACTGGCGGTCACTTACCAGACCGGCAGTGTCTGCATCCAGCCACATTATCTGGCCCGCTGCGCGGAATTGCTCAAGGGAAGCGGTGTACACTCAAGTACGGTCATTGGCTTTCCACACGGTGGCCATCACACGGCTGTTAAAGTCGCCGAAGCCCGCCAGGCGCTGCTCGATGGCGGTGAAGAACTGGACCTCGTCTGCAATATCAGTCGGGTCGTCAGCGGAGACTGGGACTACGTGAAAGCGGACCTGCGCGCAGTGATCGAACTGACCCACGAAGCCGGGCAGAAAGTCAAAGTCATCTTCGAAAACTGTTTCCTCAATGAATCCCAGAAGATTCGGCTCTGTGAAATCTGCACAGAACTACAGGCAGACTGGGTCAAGACATCCACCGGCTATGGCACCAGTGGCTCCACATTTGCCGATCTGCAATTGATGCGACAGCATTCCGGACCATCAGTGCAGGTGAAAGCGGCGGGTGGGATCCGCGACCTTGACGGAGTTCTGAAGTGTCGGGAACTGGGTATCAGCCGTGTCGGCGCCAGCGCCACTCAGATCATTCTGGATGACTGTCGCCGGCGTCTGAATCTGCCGGCCCTGACCGTTGCCGGCCCCGTCACCAGTGACGGGTACTGACCGTTTTCGCCGCACCGGGCTTCCCCGTTTTTTCAAATTCCGGGGAACTCCGTTTTCCAGAATTCCCCGTTTTCTGGTACTCTGATTCCCGCAGAGTCGGGGTCTGTGCGTGGCCACGGGAGCGATTCTCTGAATCCTGTTTTCAAGGAACTCAACATCATGTGGACTCGAATCGCGGGCACAGCCTCGCTGGCGCTCGCCGCCGCAGTTTCCCTCGCTGCCCCATTGCACGCCGATGAAGCTGATCAAACTCTGACTATCGGTTCAAAAGCTCCGGAAATCAATGTCGAGCACTGGGTCAGCGACGGCAACGGAACTTTCAAGCCGGTGACGAAGTTTGAATCCGGCAAGGTTTACATTGTCGAATTCTGGGCCACCTGGTGCGGTCCCTGTATCGCCAGCATGCCGCATCTGGTGGAAGTCCAGAAAAAGTACGCCAAAAGCGGCGTGCAGATTGTCAGTATCAGCGACGAGGACCTCGAGACGGTGCAGGGGTTCCTGAAACGTCCTGTCCGTGGTGCTCTGCCGGCCGAAGGCACAAACACGCCTCCAACCTACGCCCAGCTGACCAGTGCCTACTGCCTGACCACCGACCCCGATCGCTCGGTCTACACGTCCTACATGGAAGCTGCCGGCCAGAACGGCATTCCAACCTGCTTTATCGTGGGCAAGACCGGACTCGTTGAATGGATCGGCCATCCAATGCAGATGGACGACACGCTGGAGCAGGTTGTCACCGACAAGTGGGACCGCGCCGCTTTCCTCGAAACTTTCCGCAAGGAACAGGAGCGTGGACTGCTGCAGGCCAAACTGGGTCCCCTGATGCAGCGCGGAAAAATTGCAGAAGCTCTGACGCTGGTGGCCGAAGCCAAAAAGAACAACGCTGATGATAAAGAATATGTTGCCATGCTGGACCAGATGAGCTTCAGCATTCAGGTCAACGGAGCCATTCAGAAGGTGCAGGGCGACAAAACGGATGAGGGCTTTGCTGAACTTGCAAAGCTCACAGAAACCTGTCCTCCCGAACTGAAGGGACGCCTCAAGGGACTCCAGCTGCAGTTGATGATCGTAAAAGGTCGTGAACAGCAGGCAGCCGCACTGGTTGGTGCCGTGGCGGAAGATAAGAAATCTGAGGCCAATGACCTGAATGAGATGGCCTGGACCGTTTTCCAGATGGCCAGCAATCCAGAAGCGAAAGTTCCCAAATCCGTCACGGCTGCGGCAATTGCGGCCGCAGAGAAAGCCGTTTCACTGGAACCGAAAAACGGCATGGTCATTGACACGCTGTCACACCTTGTGCATCTCAATGGTGACCTGGACCGCGCCATCGAACTGCAGACGCAGGCAGTTGCCAATCTTGGCGACGACGTGCCACCGCAGAATGCTCAGCAGATCCGTCAGTTCCTTGACGAGTTGAAAAAGGAGAAGTCCGGGAAGTGATTTCACCGGGCATTGTTGATTTTCCTGGCCAGCACCCGCAGGGTGCTGGCCTTTTCATTGACATCCCATTCACCACACAAAGAGTGCTGCCAGTATGACTTCGCATGTTCGTTATGGAATCATCGGTGTCGGAGCCGTTTCCGACTTTCACCATGTCCCGGG
>SXXK01000423.1 GCA_005791255.1 Planctomyces sp. | reverse complement strand
GTGCCGGAGCTCTGCCGACATCGACGGATCTGAAGAAATATCAGACTGTGATCTGGAACACCGGTTACGATTACAGCAGCACAAATGCAGGACTGTCAGCGGCCGAGCAGACAGCAATTTCAGAGTATTTGAATGCCGGTGGTCGCATTTTCATCAGCGGTCAGGACGTTCTGTACAATGGTGTCACCACGGCGTTCCTGCAGAACTACCTGAAAGTTTCCACGTTCGCCAGTGATGTCACGACTGCGGCTCACACGGAAACCGGCGTTACCGGTGACCCAATCACCTCGGGAATGGCCCTGGCTGCAGCCGCCCCGGCTGACTTCGCGTCCCTGTATGTTGATGCTGTGACACCGATGGCCGATGCGGCGGGAATTCTGCAGCATGGCGTCACAACCGCCAGCTCGCCGTTCTCTGCCGTCCGCTACCGAGGTGATTACTCTGCCGGAGGCTTCGGCATGGTCTTCTCGACCGTGCCATTCGAAAGCATCAGCTCGTCCGCGGCTGCTCCGAATAATCAGGCCACGTTCCTGAAGAATGTGATCGATTATTTGAACGGGCAGGCAATTGCAGTTCGAGTGTCTCCGCCTTCGGCCGCAGCCACCACTGAGGCTGGCGGGCAGGTGACATTCACTGTCAGTCTGTCGGCACAGCCTGCGGCGGATGTTGTGATTCCGGTCAGTGTTTCAGACGCCACAGAAGCCACAGTTTCGGTATCGTCTCTGGTGTTTACAGCCGCCAACTGGGCGACGCCTCAGACTGTCACTGTGACCGGTGTGAACGACAGCGTGGATGATGGTAACATCGCTTATCAGGTGGTACTGGGAGCTGCCACGTCTGCCGACACTGCCTGGAATGGAATTGACGCCGCTGATGTGTCTCTGTCCAACACGGATGATGACACCGCAGGCATTACCGTGGGGACAATTTCCGGAACGACTACCACGGAAGCGGGTGCAGCTGTCAGTTTCACAATCCGTCTGAATTCCGAGCCGACAGCGGATGTGACTCTGGCCTTCAGCAGCTCAGATGCCACCGAAGGCAGCGTCAGTCCGGCGTCTGTGACGTTTACCGCGGCCAACTGGAACACACCGGTGACGGTGACCGGAACCGGAGTTGACGATACGTTCTTTGATGGCAACATTGCCTGGACACTGGTCATCGGGGCGGCCGCTTCATCGGACACCCTGTACAACGGAAACAACCCCGCTGACTTCTCGTTGACCAATCTGGACGACGAGGCTCCGCCGGCCACGAAGTTCTACGTGGTGGATGACGCCACAGCGAATCGCACGTTTGAATATGACAGTGCCGGGGTCCCCATCGAGAACTATGCACTGAATTCCGGTAATACCACGCCTCGCGGCCTGGCCATGACAGCTGTCGGCGACAAGGTCTGGGTCGTGGATGCTGCTCGTCGGGTCTATATCTACAACACCAGCGGTGCTCTCCTCGGCAACTGGGCACTGGGGACGCTCGCAACCAATGCCACGGTCGAGGGTATAGCCACCGATGGAACTCATGTCTGGATCGTCGATGCAAGGTCTGACCGGGTTTACTACTATGCAAATGCGGCGGCTCGCACTACCGGTACTCAGACCGCAACCTCCAATTTTGCATTGACTCGCGGTAACGCTATCCCCAGGGATATTGTCTGGGGGCGACAGAACAATGTGTCGTATCTGTGGGTAGTTGATGACACAACGACTGTGGATCGGGTGTATCGCTACACTCTGAATGCCAGCGGTGTGTCCACTGCGGTGTCGTCATGGGCCATCAGCACTCAGAATGCTGCTCCTACCGGTATCGCACTGGATCCCGCAAACGGCGTAATGGACCTGTGGATTTCCGACAGTGCCACCGATCGAGTCTACCGTTACGCTGACGGTCGGACGCTGACGGCTCCGGTGCTGACCAGTTCCTTCGCCCTGGGGCCAGGAAATGCAAATCCGCAGGGAATAGCGGACCCGCCGCCTGTTGCGGTGGAATCGCAGCTGCCAGGTTACCGGGTCGAACAGTCTGGCGTCGCGGACGACTCACAGTTTCCCACCGTCGTCAATCGTCGCAGTTTACTGCCGACGGGTGGCATCAGCGGCGAACAGTCCGGCCTGACGACTCTGTTGTCACCGGTTGCTCGTCGATCCTCAACTGCTGTGACGAAGAAGTCTGAAACCCCGGTGATCAGCGAGCGGGCAAGCCGGGTTGCCCGGCAGTTCGGTCAGAGTCCGGTGGCTGTTTCCAGCGGCGGCACGGAATCCCGCGAACTGCTGGACGACGTCTTCGGACAACTCAGCAGCAGCGGCCTGACCTGGCTGAACTGAGCCTGTCATTGATGAGCCGGCACTGAAGACCAGCTGACACAGACGGCCCGGAGCAATCCGGGCCGTTTTTTGCGTCATCGGTTCAGGAACGCTCGAACTATCGAGATAACTGCAGCTGCACGGCAACCGGCAACCTACTGTGGCGGCTGCAATGTCAGCAGGTCAATGCTGCCGCCGGTGGGGACTGTCACATACAGCTTCGCCGCTTCGTCCACGCTCTTTGGCAGCTGCTCGGCCGTCAGACCCTGCAAACGATCGGCTCGCACAAAATGCGCCGAATGCTGGCCCACAACTTCCGCCTTCGAACCCTGCACCACGATGGCTGTTGCTTCGTCCAGCCCAACTCCCAGCAACTGCGGATGTCGCTGGATCACCGGCAGCAAATCAGGCTGGCGACCGCGCTGAGCAAAATGCTGGTCGATCGCACTGCCCGGCAGAAAGGCAAATCCGCGTTCATAGCCCTCCGCCATCATGACCTGGTTGCCCAGCGGATGACCGCGGACCAGAAATTCTCCCTGAATCGTGGCCCCTGCTGAGCTGCCGGCAATCACACCACCTCGTTGCAGCACCTCATGAAATGCCGCCACAGCATCCGTGTTCTCGTAGGCGTCCACAAAATTCCACTGCCGGCCGCCGCCAAACCAGATGCCGGTGGCTTCCTTCAGGGCCGAACGGAATGTTTCGCTGCTGACTTCCTCCGGTCCACGCTGGTCCAGCACCGTCACTTTTTTCACGCCTGCACGAGCCAGAAATCCAGGAACTCGCAGATCCGTCTGATCTCGCGGCACGGCCGTGGGCAGAACCACGATACTTGCGTTCTCGCCACCAGCCAGCTGCACGAAGCGATCCACGATCGATTGCGGCATGCCTCCGCCACCCACAATCACCAGTGCACCTTTGCTGACGGTGCTGGCACCAAACTGCGGTAACCCGGGATCAACATCGGCAGCCCGCTGCCGGGCCGCGCGACGCAGCTGAGTCCAGTCAGCGGTGGCCCCGCTCGGCAAAACAATTGTCTCGGCCGGACGATAACTGCATGCTCCCAGCAGAAGCGTGACGTTACCGCTTCCAGCAGTCCGCAGAGTGCGACCCGTCAGCAGTACCGCAGTCCCCTCGTCAATTCCCAAACCGACTGTCCCCGGATGCAGGCTGACGGCCTGCTGGCTGCGGCCAATCCGATTCCGCTGGCTGAAATGCTGGTCCACGATGGCTGCTGGGATCAGGTCCCAGCCTGTGGCCAGCTGTGGAGTATCCTTGCCGGAAGCGATCATGATCCGTGACATGATGGCTGCACCCGCCGAGCTGCCGGCGATCATGCCGCCGCGCTGCAGCAGTTGCTGCAGCGACGACTCCAGCTGAGTGTTCTGCCAGGCCTCGTAAAGTCGGGATTGTTGCCCGCCGGGAATCCAGACTGCTCGAGCCGTCCCGAGGGCCTGCAGAACCTGTCCGCGAACGACATCGTCCAGTGCTGTACTGCGTCCAACGATCGCTGCCGGTTTCACACCGGCTGTCTGCAGATACTCCGCCGCCTGCGCCGCTGCCGCGACCGGATCCTCAGCAGCATCAGGAATGATCACCACCGTGCCGTTGTCACCGACCGTCTGCACCACTGAGGCTGCGATTTCCGCCGGCTGTTCACCACCGCCCACCGCAGCCACGGTACCGGGTCTGCCGGAGTACTCAAAAAAGGCACGATCAGGTGTCCTCTGGGCCTCCGCAGTTGCAGCCAGCCAGCTGCAGATGAGCAGCCCGCAGCTGCAGACAATCGTTTGTGATTTGAACGGCATATTCCACCCGTCGTACTTGTCAGAAGGAGCAGGATATTGGATGCTGTCAGTCTTTGAAGACTCTGTCAACCCGCCAGCGGGTGCGGATCGCAGATATGCAGCCTGACGACAAATTGTGCTACTGTTTCCACGTGACGCAACGCAAGGTTGTCAACTGGATTCGCCTGCATCAGCCGCGGGTTCCCAGTGAAATCAGCGAATGCGGCGGTGCCGGTACGGGCTGCGGCTGGTGCGTGCCGTTTCTGCGCAGGCTGTTTGACGCCGCTCAGCAGGCCCAGCCACCTGCTGCGATTGAACTGGATGCTGCTCAGTATGCCGCGCAGCGCGAGGCTTACGTCAGACGCGGTCGAAAGCACTCCGACCAGTCCGCCGCCCCGGACCCCTGACCGGTTCACTTCAGCCCGCTGCCACAACCGCTATACTTGCAGCAGCCGTGTGTCTTTCCTCGCTGTGGCCTGTGATCTCCGGTTATGTTTCAGTACTTCCTCAATCCCTGGCTGCTGGCGGGACTGGTGGGCATTGGTCTGCCGCTGGCGGCACATCTGATCAGCCGCCGTCGTTTTGACGTGGTGGACTGGGGAGCCATGCAGTTTCTGAATCCATCCCGGAAAACCCGGCGACGGATGCAACTGGAGGAATTGCTGCTGCTGTTGCTGCGTATGGGTGTGATTGGCCTGCTGGCGCTGGCCGCGTCGCGTCCGTGGATTCCCGGAGGCTGGCTTCATGGTTATCGTTCCGCCGGCTCCCGCACTGTGGTGCTGGTGATTGATGGTTCGAACTCGATGTCGCGTTCTGACGGTGTCAGTTCGGTGCATCAGCAGGCGGTGCGGCGGGCGACTGAGTTTCTGCAGACGCTGCAGGGCGGCGACACGGTGGCGGTCGTGGATGCCCGCGATCAGCCGCTGGCCATCGTGGAATCTCCGCTGCAGGACACCGCGGCCGTGGCCGATCAGTTGAAGGCACTGCCACCCCCTGGCGGTGCCTGTGCGATGCTGCCCGCGCTGGAACGAGCCATGGCAATTCTGGGACGCAGCAGTGCCCTGTCCCGCGAAATTGTCGTGTTTACCGATCGGCAGGCGGGGCCCTGGAAAACCGGGGATACGGCTGCATGGCTGCGATTTGACGATTTGCTGAAGCTGCCGGCTGTCAGACCCCGCATCTGGGTGCTGGATGCCTCGACCGGCCTGCCGGAATTCGGCAGAAACATCGCTGTCGGTCGGCTTGAGCTGTCGCGGGAATTGACCGTGCCCGGATTTCCGCTGCGTATGCGGACAGTGGTTCGCAACGAATCGGATCGGGAATCGGTCGTTCCCGTGCGACTGCTGCTCGATGGCCAGCCACTCGCCGGACGCACTCAGTCGCTGCGGCTTGCGCCTCACGGAGAAACGGCTGTTGAGTTTGAGTATGCCATGCGCGAATCAGGTACGCATGTGCTCAGTGTTGAAGCGGAAACCGGGGAGGAGGCGATTCGAGCGGATGACGTCAGTCATGCCGCAGTCCGCTCCATGCCCTCGTTGCCGGTACTGGTGCTGAACGGTCGGGCGGCGGTGAGCGAGGAGCAGCGAGCCAGCTTTTTTGTGCAGACCGCTTTCGGTGCCATGGAGGCCGGGGAACCCTGGGTGGAAGCCACTGTCCGCGATGCGGATGCCGCCACGCCATCGGATCTGCAAAAGTGCGCTGCGGTTGTGTGCTGCGGAGTTTCCCGGGTCACTCCGGAGTTCGCTGCGGCCCTTGAGCAGTTTGTGCGAAGCGGCGGAGGTTTGCTGGTATCCTGTGATGATCAAATGACCCCAGCCGCCTTTGATGCCTGCTATAAAACTGCTGGTATGCTCACCGGGCTGCAGTTGTCCCGCATACGGCAGATACCGCCGGCAGCGCCGGACCGGGTGCTGGCAGCGCCATTGTCGATTCAGCCCGGCTGGCTGGAACGATTTCGCTCTGATCCCGGACGCACATTTCTCAAATCCGATTTTCAGTCATGGGCTGTGCTGAATATCGTTCGCAACACAATTCCACAGACCGGAACGTCAGCGCCAGCGGAAGACTCCCGCATCGCCATGGCCCCGGCTGTCCTCGCGCAACTGACGACCGGTGATCCGCTGCTGGTCGAGGCTCAGCATGGAGACGGACGGATTTTGGTGCTGTCATCGTCGCTGGACCGCTCAGGAAACGATCTGGCGTCACGGGCTGATTTTGTGCCGTTTCTGCACGAGGCCGTATTTCGGATTGCAGCGGCCAGCAGTCGGCGAAATGTGTCAGCCGGGGAATCGCTGATTGTGTCGGCGGTGAATCCTGCACCACCGTCTGATCTGCCGGAGCCCGCGAATCAAACGCCGTCGGACATCGTACCGCTCGCTGACGGAACAGGGCAGCGACAATTTGAGGTGACTTTGCCGGATGGCCGGGTGCTGCAGGTACCGGCTGCTCCGGTCGGGGCCGAACTGCGTGGAGTGATTCGTGAAACCAGTCGACCGGGGATTCTGCGAGCTCATCTGGTCGCTGCAGAGCAGCCGCAGCCTGCCGGTGATCAACCGGCCTCAACGCCGCCCGATGCCTTCGTGGTCAACTACGATCACTCGGAAGATCAGTTCGTGCCGCTGGTGGGTGATGATCGCGCAAGACTGGCGACAAATGACCGGGCGCGATTCGCGGAATCACTGGCGGAGTTGCAGGAGCGGATGTACGGGAATGAAACAACCACGGAGCTGTGGGCGATTCTGATGTTTGGGTTTCTGGGCCTGTTGATTTGCGAACTGCTGTTGACGCGCCGAGTGATCCTGCGAGGTTACGGGGCCGAAGCCCTGGCCGCAGAATCTTCGCCTGCTCCTGGAACTGCAGAGACGCTCCGGGCGTAATGGGGCAGGGCACCTTCGTGCCGCCCCCACCAGCAACCCCAGTGCTGCGCATCACAATTCCTCACTCGAAGCCGCGAAGGAAAAACACATTCAAACTGACAACTGCCAACTCAATCAAGCCTCTCTCTCAGCCACTGATAAACGCGTTCGCGAGTTTCCGGTGGGAAGTCGTGAGCACACTGCGGATATTCCGCGATGACGGATTCCGCAGGTGCTCCGTAAAGCTGCCAGGTCGCAGTCACCGCGGTCATCACCTTGCGGACCCCGGCGTTGTCAAAGTTGTCGTCGTTCACAGGTGCCGATACGAACAGGGCTCGCGGAGCAATCGCTGAGAGCACTTCGGCAAAATCAAATGGCACGCGGTTCGGATCGTTGCCGTACAATTCGCGAATTCGCGGCATGTAGCGATCGCTGGTCCAGCCCGCCAGTTTACCTCCATAGTAATCATGAAAACCGGTGAAGCCGCAGCTGGTCACTGCCGCTCGAATCCGCTGGTCAAAAGCTGCTGTGAACAGCGTATTGTGTCCGCCCAGCGAATGCCCGATGCAGCCAATGCGATCCGGATCAACCTCCGGCAGAGTCTGCAGCAGATCCACCGCCCGCAGATTGTTCCAGATCGCCTTCATTGAACCGCTGGCGTAGTGGCTGCCCTGAGTTTTGAAGTCATACGAATAGTCACCGAATGACGGATAGTCCGGCACCAGACACACAAACCCGCGTTCCGCCAGCTCATGGGCGTAGTGCAGATTGGGTAATCCGCCAAGTCCGGCGGGCTCGCCCTTGCCGATGCCTGTCGTCTGATGCAGACACAGCATCGCCGGACCGGCTTTGGCACCCGGGGCTGCGGAAGCATCCGGCAACAGCAGCCACGCCGGCACGCGATCGCCAGGCTCCGCCTGATACGAAATGCGCAGCCGCCGATATTTCCCGGCTGCCTCCTCAGTCTGCACCTGCATGTCCAGCGGACAGCGGCGATCAGCAGCAGGCAGCGGCCCCATCGCCAGACTCATGCCGGCCAGAGTGTGTTCACGACGGAGTGCAGCATCCGCGGCTGTTTCCAGTGGCTGCAACTGACCGCGAAAAACCACCTGCGGATTCGCGTGGTCGTACTGCTGCGAGTCTGCAGTCAGCTGTTCCGCTGTCAGTTGCACTGCCTGGACTATGGACTGCGTGACAGTGGCAGCACCTGCGGGCTGCAGCCTGGGATTCAGCAGCAGCGAAAGTCCGCTGCGGTCAGCACACACCAGATCCAGGTCACCATCGGAGTCCACATCCGCTACCTTCGGATCCACACCCAGTGCCACTCCAAAATTGCTGCTCAGCAGCTGCCTCTGCCAGACTCGACGGTCTGCTGCATACCGCCACGCCGAGACCTGCAGCGGACCGGATTCGCCGACGTCCCGCCCATCGTGTCCATAATAACGACTGCCGGAAATCAATTCGCCGCGACCGTCACCGTCAAGGTCCGCCCACAGCAGCGTATGCTGCTGGCTGAGCGACGAATCAATGACGTGTCGCTGCCATGTTCGCTGCTCCCCACTGCCGGTCTGCTCCAGCCAGTACAGTCCCGACTGATGACCACGCCCCCAGATCAGGTCGGCATCCCCGTCTGTGTCCACATCCTGCACCAGAATGGGTATGGAGGCATCGCGCCACAGAGTAAACTCCGCGTGGAAAATCCAGCGGTCGGTATGCGGGTTCACCGGAGCTTCAGCCCAGCCGTGTGGTCCGACCACATCCGTACGACCGTCTCCGTTGATGTCACCCGCACCAATCCCATGGCCGGCCAGCTCATCCGGCAACGCATGGCGCTGCCACTGCGGCTGCGGGCCCGGCTGCAGCGTCCACCACGCAGCAAACTCAACGCCGTTCGGCAGTACATCCAGACGCCCGTCGCCGTCAATGTCCACCAGACGACCGGTCTCCATGGCTCCCGGAGTCTCCACGACTGTCCGATCCCACTCCGCGTCCAGGCCAGCAGACGGATCCGGATGCCGAATCCAGTACAGACTCTGACTGCGATAATTGGCGCTGACAAGGTCCGTCCGTCCGTCCCCGTTGACATCCAGCGGCAGATTCGCGTAGTCATCCTGCCGTCCGCGAATCACCTCCACGCTGCGAACTCGGTGTCGCTGCCAGCTCGGAGCCTGATACCAGTGATTGCCGCTGACAATGTCCATTTTGCCATCACCGTCCACGTCCAGCACTGCACACGCACTGTTGCGATTTTGCGGATCCAGTGACAGCCATTGAAAACCGGCTGTCGGTGGAATTGTGGCGGCACCGCTGACGGTTTGAGCCTCAGCGGGGGACAACGTTACGGAACACCACACCATCACCAGAATTCTGATTCTCGCGCCGATTTGCCATGCATCACGGGCCATCTGCCGACTCCTTCATGCCTGTGCTGTTCCGGTTTTGCTCTTTGAGTCATTTGGTTTGACACATCATTCTGCAGCGTAAGCTGCCCCAGGTCCAGCATTCCGCGTTCGGCCGGTCGGGCAAAAATCCGAGCCGATTTGTCCGCTGCTTTTTCGCCACATGTCGTTAAATTTGACCAAATTCAGCATGCGAAGCTGCAATCGGAGGCGAATTTGCCTGACCAGGCAGCGTTGCTGTCGCCCTCCAGTTTGATCAGAATATCCTGCTCCACCTCAAAAGCCCCGTGTTGATCAGGACCATACCCGATGACCAAAGAACCCGTCAGGATGACAGCCGCCGAATTTGAGCAGGCCCGCTTTGATCTTCCGGAAGCCGGTCGCTTTCATGAACTGCATGAAGGCTGCCTGACGCTGCTGTCAACGCCCGAAGAAATTCACGGCACCATCGTGTTCAACATTTCGCGCATACTGGCCGGTTGGCTGCCCGCAGTCAAAGGATCCGCAGCCTACGGCATCGGACTGCATGTGGCCCGCGAACCGGACACTGTGTATGCCCCGGCCATTTCGGTATTTCTTGGAGGCCGTCCCTTTTCCCAGGCCGACCTCGTGGTTGCCACGGAAGTTCCGGCACTCGTTGTGGATATTGCCTCCACCAATGATCGTCGCAGTGACATGCGCCGACGCACGACATCACTGCTGCAGATGGGCGTAGAAACCGTGTGGGTGCCGGATCCCTTCAAAAAGGAGATTCAGGTGATCAGTCGAGGTCAGCACACGCTGGCGCTGGGGGCATGGCAGAAGCTGACAGGGATCGGTCGACTGCAGGGGCTGGAATTCAGTGTCGCTGACTCGTTCGCCCAGCCCAAATGGTGGGATGGAAAATTGCCGGAAGTATCCTGACCCCGCTGGCCGCCGCCTTTACCACTCCGCCTCGTTCGGCACTCGATCACCCGCTGCCTTTGTCGCCAGGGCTTCAATCAGCGTTGCATCAGCCGCCGGTGACAGTGAACGAACCGAGCCATCCGCCAGCAGGATCTGCACTGCATTGGTGCCCGCAACTGCCCCGATTCCATCCGGGCCATTCAGGTATGGCTGCCGCGAAAAGCCGCGCACTGTCTCGCGACCCCCGGCGAACATCGAACGATTGGGCTGCACCAAAGTCGTAATCATGAGTGTATTCGAGAGTCCATCGGTGATGCTCTCCAATGTCGACCGGCGATCATAGCCAAACACCCCCGTTCGCGGGTGATTCTCGGGCAGTTCTGCCGCATCAGCCCCGATTCCCGCAATTGCCACGTAGTCACCAGCGGAGCGAAATGGTCGCTCCAGTCGCTGCTCGGGATTGCGATAAATGATCTGTGACGTATCGATCAATTCGGCATGCTCCGCACTTTGCCAGCCCGCCTCCGCTCGCACTTCTGTTCGCAACGGCTGGTCCGTGAATGGAATCAGCGGCAGGATCCAGCTGAATCGCTGTTCGACGGGAAGTTCCGGAACCGACACAGTGCCGGCGGGAAACATTCCAAACGTTCCATGATAATTCTGCAGCGTCAGCCCCATCTGCCGCAGATTGATCTTTGACTGAACTCTCCGGGCGGCCGGGCGCGCCTGCCGGGTCATCAGCGGCAATGCCCACAGCACCAATATCAGCAGGACACCCGCTGCAGCAAACGAGAACTAGAACACGGGACGCCGCAGAAACGGTCTGAATTTTTCAGATGGTGGTTCTTTCAGATCCGGAGCCTGAAAGATATTCGGTTCAGTATCCGGCACCATCTGTTGTGCTCCCAAAGATTCTGTATATCGAGATCTTTTCTCCGCCAGCCTTCGTGGCCAGTGCTTCCACAACAGCGGGGTCCACCTCTGGTTTCAGGGCTTGTACTGAACCATCCGCCAGCAGCACTGGTACTCCGCGACTTCCATCAGACCCAATGCCGTCCGGGCCGTTCAGGTACGGACGCTGCGAGAACCCCCGCACAGTCTCGCGACCACCCGCATAGATCGAATGATTAGGCACCATCAGTGTACTCAGCATCATCGTGTTTGACGCTCCATCCGTGATGCTGGCAAGCGTTGTCGTGCGCTGATATCCGAACACACCAGCGCGCGGATGCCCGTCGGGCAGCACAGCGGCATCAGCCCCCATCCCCGCGATCCCCACAAAATCTCCGGACCAGGGATCCGCCCGCGGTGTCGGGCGGTCCGAATCGTGGAAGTACTTCACCACGTCCAAATCCAGTCCACGATTGTACGGACTGGCCCAGCCATCATGCAGACGCGGCTCCGCTTTCGGTCTCCCGGAGTTTATTCCGTCCATGAAAGGAGCCGTCAGTACGGCCCAGCTGAACTGCTGGTCCACCGTCAGCCCAGGAACCGCCACTGTTCCAGGCGGAAACGAATCAAACGTGTCGTGATAATTGAGTAAAGCCAGCGACACATGGCGAATGTTGCCGCCAAAACGCCCGGGCGGGCCGAATAACGGCGCACGAGCAAAATGCACTGCGATGAACAACGCCGCTGCCACAGTGACAAACAGAACGCAGCACGTCAGCAGAAATGTTGCACTGACGGATTTTGATCCGCTGACCGCTGCCGGAACATCCGCTGCAGCCGGCGCCCGAAACAGGTCATCTCCGCCGGACTCTGACATCGACGACTCCTGTTATGTACCCCAAACTGACAGATCGGTCAGCCCGCAGCACCAATGGCTTCAGGGCCCCGGCGAGCACAAAAATCGCCGAATGATTCCGAACCCTCACGCTCCACTCGATACCGCTGCAGCAGCGGCACCAGTGCCGGCACAATCTCTTCAAGAGGCACCATGTCACGATAAATGAAGGCCAGCCGAGTTCCCTCGGGATTGCCACCCACAAACACCGTGTACTTGCCCACTGCCTTGCCCACCAGTCCGACATCCGGAGTATACGGACGAGCACAACCGTTGGGACAACCCGTCATGTGCACTGCCAGCTTGCTGGTCTGCAGCCCCAGCTTTGCCACTTCCACCTCCAGCTGGTCAATCACGCCCGGCAACGCACGCTCAGATTCCGTGATTGACAATCCGCACGTCGGAAATGCCGGACACGCAATCGCATAGCGTCGCAGCAGCGACAACTGATCTGCTCGCAGAATTCCATACTCGGACATCATCCGCTCAATCTCTTCGCGATCAGCCGGATCAATGTCACACAGAATCAGACTCTGCAGCGGAGTCAGTCGGACTTCCATGCCGAACCGACCAAGAATCGCCCGCAGACCAGCCTTCAGCCGCAGCGAACCTTCGTCCTTGATCCGTCCGTTTTCGACATTAATGCCCAGAAACAGTCGACCATCACCCTGCTCGTGCCAGCCCAGATGGTCGTCCACACCCGTCACATCCGCCGGATGCGGATCCGCCAGCGGACCGCCAAAATACTGCTCAACAGTCTCCCGAAACTTCGCCACTCCCCAGTCAGAGATCAGGTACTTCAGCCTTGCTCGCTTGCGATCCTCGCGATTCCCAAAGTCCCGCTGCACTTTCACAATCGCTTCGCAGACCGCAATGACCTGCTCAGGAGTCGCAAAGCACAGGCGTTTGGCCAATGCCGGGAAGGTTTTTTCGGCAGACGGAGTCCGCCCCATGCCGCCACCCGCCAGCACATTCCAGCCAATGATCTGTCCGTTTTCCACAATCGCCAGCAGACCCAGGTCCTGAGTATACAGGTCGACGCAGTTGTCCTCAGGCAGGCCGACTCCCATTTTGAATTTGCGCGGCAGGTAGCGAGACCCGTAGATCGGTTCATCCACAGGTTGAAACTCACCCACCTCCTGCTCCACTCCATCCTCGTCCTTCAGCCAGATGTCAAAATAAGACGTCGTCTTCGGACGGAAGTGCAGCGCCAGTTGAGCTGCCATCTCCTGCAGACCGGCCCTCACTGCGTCATTGCGGAAGGGCGCCGGACAGGCCATCACGTTGCGATTCACGTCACCACAGGCCGCAAATGTCGTCAGCTTGATCCGGTTGATCTCGCGAATGCTGGCCTTCAGATTTGACTTCAAAACCCCGTGCAGCTGCAATCCCTGACGACTTGTGATTCGCAGTGTTCCATTCGCCAGCAATTCACACAGATCCAGTTCGGCCAGCAGCTGCTGTGCCGTCAGACGACCACCCGGGATCGCCGTTCGCACCATGCAACTGTACTGCTTGCCCTTCGCCTTGCCGTCCTCACCCTTGGCGCGGCGAGTATCCCGGTCGTCCTGCAGATAGCTGCCATGATGCTTCAGCAGAGTCGCGGCATCATCCGAAAATTCCGGGCGATCGTTGAGCAGCTCTTCGGCCAGAGTCCCCCGCAGCTGCTGCGAAGATTCCTTGAGCAATTCGACTTTGCTGAGCTTTTGTGTGTCCGACATGACTGACCGTCCATCCACTCACGTGAAAGGCCTGAGAAGCTGAGTTCCTGCAGTAACGAGTCTATCGCGGAGGCAATATGTTGACCAGCACAGAACAGCCCGGGGTCTCAGTGAGCGGAAATCGGCAGAAATCCCAGGAACCGGGCGGAGTCAGGAGTTCACACAACACCCGCCGCTCGGGTTTTCAGAGTACGAGGGTACGGTTTGGGTGAACCTTCAGCGCGGGTGCCGTGCGGGTTTTCCTGCGAAGCACAGAGAAACGGAAATGGACTGAGAGTAAGAAGCGGCGTTTAAGGGTCTGTGGGTTGGCCTGCTGTCGCCGTCAAACCGTAATTCCCGTCAGCAAATCCCCGACATTTCACGTTTTTCCGGCAACCGCAGCTTGTTTTAGTGAAGTATTGAAGTATACCCGTGGGTACATATTCAGTTGACTCTCTGTACTGCTTCCTTCTGCAGCCCGGATTTCCCCTGGAAGGTGTCTATGGCCCTTGGAATTGATCCGCTCGTCGACTATGCCTTCAAAATGCTGTTCGGCCGCACTGATCACAAAATGCTCACCATCAGCCTGATCAATACGGTGCTTGACGGACAGCCACCGGTGACCGACGTGACATTCCTCAACACCATCCAAAACAAACTCAGTGCTGACGATAAATACGTGATCCTCGACGTGCTGGCGGGGTCACTGGTCGAGCAGCCGGCGCGGCTGCATCTGGACTTCCGGCTCCGCGACCTGTCAAGCCCGCGGCCTCTGACTGAACATCTGCAAATCCACTTTTTGCAGCTAAATCATCTTCAGGTCACTGCCGACACCCTGTATAATGCATCCTCGGTCGAACGCTGGTGCTGGTTTCTCCGGTATGCTCAGGAACTGACCACCGAACAGCTGACCTTGTTACTGCCGGACAAAGAATTCACCGAAGCCGCCAAAGTCCTGGAAATGATTGCTCAAACGCCAGAACAACTGCAGGAATACAATGCTCGCCTGAAAGCCCGGCGCGACGAAGAGGCTCGAATCATCCTCGGCCGGCAGCAGGGACTGGAAATCGGTGAAGCTCGCGGTATCGAAATCGGCGAAGCCCGGGGTATCGAAATCGGTAAAGCTCGCGGTATCGAAATCGGTGAAGCCCGGGGTATCGAAATCGGCGAAGCCCGCGGTATTCGCAGAGGACTGCTGCAGGGGCAAATCCTGTTGTTGCAGCAACTGCTGCGGCTGCCCGTCAGCACTGACGAACAGCTGGCCACCTTTGATCTGGATCAGCTAAACCACATGCTGACACAAATGCAGCAACAGCTCAACCACCGCGACGCCTGATCCAGTTCCACCACCATTCATTCCTGCATTTCCTCCGACATGCGCAGGAATTAACTACCGAACAGCTGGCCCTGTTAATGCCACAGAAGGAATTCACCAAAGCTGCCAAAGTCCTCGATATGATTGCTCAAACACCGGAACAACTGCAGGAATACAATGCCCGCCTGAAAGCTCAGCGCGACGAAGAGGCTCGAATCATCCTCGGCCGGCAGCAGGGACTGGAAATCGGCGAAGCTCGCGGTATCGAAATCGGCGACGCTCGCGGTATTCGCAGAGGACTGCTGCAGGGGCAAATCCTGTTGTTGCAGCAACTGCTGCGGCTGCCCGTCAGCACTGACGAACAACTGGCTGCTCTGGATCTGGATCAGCTGAACCACATGCTGGCAGAACTGCAGCAACAGGTCGCCCGCGGCGACGCCTGATCAAGGGCCACACCCCGTTCAATCCCTCAGTCTCTGTTCCATAATGTCCAGCCGCTGCCGATGATTGACATCGACTATTCCTGACCACCAATTGACCAGACTTCATTGCTCAACGGCTGCGCATGGCCCCCCGCCACCCATAACCGGTCCCGCAGCACAAACACCGAATGCTCGTGACGCTCCTTCCACATCCGCCCCGACTCCAGCTGCTTCCAGTCCCGACCGTCCTTCGAATACCAGACATCACCCCAGTTGCGATGCGGATTCCCCGACCAGCCTCCCAAAACCCACAGATATCCCCGCCACGAAACCGCCGAAAACCACAGGCGCGGTGACCACGGAGCCTTCTCGGTTACGCACTCCCAGTGCACGCCGTCCTCAGAACTCCACACATCATTCAGCGCATGATGCTCAGGCACATAATTGCCGCCACCCAGGACATAGATCCGGCCTTCGTGAGTCACCGCCTGATGATAGGCCCGCGGAGTCCACCCGGCAGACACCGTCTCCTGACGCCACTGCCGCCCGTCCTCTGTCGACCACACATCATTCTTCAGACTGTTCCGGTCACCGAAATAATAATTCTCCGTCCCGCCCAGCAGCCACATGCGGTCCCGAAACTCAACCAGACCGCCGGCCAGCCGAGCACTCCAGGGGGCCGCTGCCACCTCCTGCCGCCACTCCCGACCATCCCCCGTCGACCACACCTCGTTCGATGCCCCATGACCCTCCAGCCGGCCATTGTACCAGCCGCCCATCAGCCACATCCGGTCCCGAAACACCGTGACCATCGGCAAGTCACTGTGCTTCCACGGAGCCTGCTCGGTCTCCAGCACCCAGTCCCGACCATTCTCACTGCTCCACACATCCCGCGGCGGAGCAGAATACGAATCGAACCAGCCACCCAGAATCCACATTCGACCCCGAAAAACAGCCTCCCCCGACGAGTCCCGCGGCTTCCAGCCAGCCGCTGCCGCCTCCAGTGTCCACTCCGACAGCCCTGCCGGCTCCTGACCATGTGCCACAGCAACACTCAGCAGCAGCACGACACCACACACACACCGCCACAACTGCATGCCACTCGCTCCTCAACAACACATCGATCGTACGCCGCTTGTGCCATGAGATGGCGGCGACATCGATAAGCAAGGTCGATTTTTGCCAGGCAGAACTCGGGCCAAAGCCCCAGCTGCGAAGGGCAGAACTCGGGCCAAAGCCCGAGCTGCTTTTTGCTGCCCGGACTCCTGCCGGACAACACAGCACACACTCAGGGAGCCTTCTGCTCCGCCGGCTTCTGCTCATACGCCGGTCGAGAATTCTTTCGTCGCGGCGGCAGCAGATAATGATAACCCGTGTTCGGGTTCGTTCGGTCGTACGCAAACGCATCCCGGTTGTTCAGGAAATGCTTCAGATACGAGATGGGGATTGCAAACCCCAGACCCTCGCCAAACTGCAGCTTCATGTTGATCACTCCAGCCACCTGACCACGCTCGTTGAACAACGGGCCGCCACTGTTGCCAGGGTTGATCTGAGCCGTCGTCTGGATGTAGACAATGCCGTCCATGTTGCGGTTGCGAGTACTGACAATGCCCTCAGACACCGATCGCTCAAGCCCCAGCGGACTGCCAATCGCAAACACCGCATCACCCTCGCGATGAGCATCGTCAGCGGCCAGAGCCACAGGGCGGAACGGCATGTCCGCCTGAGCCGGAATCTCCAGCAACGCGAGGTCAAAGTGCGGATTCAGCGCCAGAATCTTCACATCCCGAATCGCCCGACGCTCAAAATCCCCTTCCTTCCCGCGATGAAAGATCGTGACTGCAACCCGCGTCTGACCCTCAATCACATGGTAATTCGTGACACAGTAACCACGGGAATTGATGATGAATCCCGATCCCAGGCCTCCCGGAGTCTCAATCAGCACCACACCCTCACCAAAGGTCTCCACCAGTTCCTTGACCGTCCGCTCAGGCAGCTCAGTGGAAAGAAACAGGGATTCCACAGGAGCCGTTTTGGCGGGATCCGGAGCCTCAGCGCCTTTGCGCTCCTGAATCTGATCCACCGGAATCCGGATTACGTCCACACCCACGTCCACAAACAGAGTGTCCTTCTGCACCTTCAGGACCTCGCCCTCCACCCGCTGCCCGGACTTCAGCACAATCACATCACCCACCGCCACCACGCTGCCGGTCAGCATCACGACGCACAGCAGCGCAGCCCGGCACAACGGAAAACAATTCACAGCAGCTTGCATCGCAGGTCTTCCAGTCAGAAATTGTGCTGATTCAGAAAACACTCAGGACAAAATATCGCGAATCACTGTCCCCGCCACATCCGTCAGACGGAAACGCCGGCCATTGTACTTGTACGTCAGCTTTTCATGATCCAGCCCCAGCAGATGCAGAATCGTCGCATGCAGGTCATTCAGATGCACGCGATTGTCCGCCGACTTATAGCCAATCTCATCCGAACTTCCATACGTCACGCCACCACGGATACCACCACCGGCCAGCCAGCAGACCAGATGATGCGGATTGTGATCACGCCCCGGCTTGCCGCCGGTCTGAGCAATCGGGAGCCGCCCGAATTCACCGCACCAGACCACCAGAGTCTCGTCCAGCAGTCCACTGGCCGCCATGTCCGTCAGCAGCGCTGCCACCGGCTTGTCCGTCTCACCCGCAAACTGCCGATGATTGCCCTCGATGTCGTTGTGACCGTCCCACGAGCGCTGATTCTCCATGCCACCCGAGTAGATCTGCACAAACCGCACGCCACGTTCCACCAAACGCCGAGCTGTCAGGCACTGGCGAGCAAAATGGTCGCACTGCTCGTCACCTATTCCGTACAGCGTCTGCATCTCCTTTGTCTCGGCTGACAGGTCAAGGGCCTCAGGAGCTGATGCCTGCATACGCCAGGCCAGCTCGAAACTTTCAATGCGAGCAGACAGTTCGGCGTCCGCCGCATGCTGCACCTGATGCAGGCCGTTCAGCTGCTTCAGCAAATCCAGACCGCCCCGCTGCGATTCGGCCGTCAGCTCCGCCGGACGCATCAGATTGTCAATCGGATCCCCCGTCGGCTTCACCCACGTACCCTGATACACACCCGGCAGAAACCCGGCACTCCAGTTCGCCGCGTGCCCCTTCGGCAGCCCACGACCCTTCGGATCACTCATCACCACAAAACCGGGCAGATTCGCACTCTCACTGCCCAGCCCATAAGTCACCCACGAACCAACGCACGGAAAACCCATCCGCGCAATACCCGTGTTGATCGCGAACAAAGCCGGCGAATGATTGTTCGACTCAGTATACCCGCTTTGAATGATCGCCATGCGATCCACATGCTGGCCCAGATACGGAAAGATCTCGGGCACCATCCGGCCGCATTCCCCCTGCGGCTCAAATCGAAATGGTGACTGCATCAGATTGCCCACCGAATTGCGAAAGAACCCGGTCGTGTTCTGAAAACCGTCATCAAACTCGCGAATCGTCCTGCCATCCCACTTCGTCAGCTCGGGCCGGTAATTCCACGTATCCACCGGACTGGGGCCACCGTTGATAAAGATCCAGATCACCCGCCTGGCCCTGGCCGGGAAATGACCGGGCTGCGCGGCCAGCGGATTCAGCATCCGCGCTGCCCCGGTATCCTCGGCAGCCTGCAGCAGACCCTGGTCCTGCAGCAGCCCCGTCAGCCCCAGCATGCCAAAGCCACAGCCCGTACGAGCCAGAATCTGACGACGAGACCACAGGTGAGGAGCAGCGGCGGGCGGAGACAGCGAGGCAACAGATGGAGTGGTCATGGCGGGCTGACGCTTTCTGGAAAGAAAACGGCGAAATCTGTGGACCGGAAGGAGTGTGAATAATACGGCAAAACGCTGACCACTGCCAATGTATTTGTCAGCGAATGGTCGTTTTGGAACCACGAATGGCCGCGAATGAATCGTCGCTGCCGGCCACCTGCCCCTGGAACAGCAGAGGGGCCCGGGGGCCAGCGGAGGATTTTGTGTTGTTGTGTGTTGGAAAAAACAGCAGTGGCCCCCTCGCCCCCGTTGGGGGCGAGGGGAGGATTGGCTGCCAGTTTTTAGTTTTCAGTTGCCGCGGGGGGGGCGGATTTTGGTTGCCGCACGACCGGCTCACCAGGTGCCAACTCGAGGCCTCACGATCGACAGCATCTGGTCGTGCAGCAGGCCGTTCGACGCAAGGATCGTACTCTTCCGCAACGGCAGCGGATTCCCGCTGCAGTCCGTCACTCGCCCGCCCGCCTCGGTCACCAGCAATTGCCCGGCCGCAAAGTCCCACGGTGACAACTGAAATTCAAAAAATGCCCCGTACAAACCGTCCGCCACATGCGCCAAATCCAGCGCCGCCGTCCCAAAACGACGGATCCCGTGAATGTTCTGCCGAAAACAGTCGCCAATCGCCCCCAGCGTCGCTTCCATCATCGCACCGCGGTCATAGTAAAATCCCGTGCCAATCAGCGACTGATCCATCGTGGCTTCACTGTTCACCTGCAGCCGACGACCGTTGTGATACGCGCCCGCACCCAGCTGAGCTGTGTACAGATCGCCTCGAGCCGGATTCCAGACCACCCCCAGTTGCGGCTGACCCCGGTGCAGCAGCGCAATCGATACCGCAAAATGCGGCAACCCATGCGCAAAATTCGTTGTTCCGTCCAGCGGATCCACCACCCACAAATACTCCGCATCCGTGTCCCCCGCCTGCTCCTCCTCACCCAAAATCGCATGCCCGGAAAATGCCGCCGAAATTCGCGCCGCAATACAACGCTCGGCCGCCACATCCGCATCCGTTACCAGATCCGCGATGCCCTTCTCACGCACATTCACGCTGGCTCGAAAATAACTCAGCAGAATGTCGCCCGCCTCACGCGCCGCACTCACCGCCACGTCAAACTCAGATTGAACCGTCTGACTCACAATGCTGCCCTTCTTCCGAAAACCAGTCCGTCGTCAGTTCCTGCAACTGCCACTCCAGCACCGCCTGCGGACATGACCACACCAGAAAAAATACACTCTCACGCACCGCCCGAGACGCCGGATGCTGCTGCTGGTAGCCGGCACCGCGAGTCGCAGCGAGCCACGCCTGAGCCGTTCGCAGCGCAAGCGAATTGGAACGCCCACGCAGCTGCTCGGCCGTCATCTCGCCCACACCCTCCGCACTCCGCAATAACTGCTCCCATAAACCCCGCGACTCCTGACGCAGCCGCCCAACATAAGGCACCAGGCCCGCTCGCAGCTCCGCCTCATTCGCAAAACCCGCCAGAGCCCCCTCAGCAAATCCCAGTGCCAC
This sequence comes from Planctomyces sp., assembly GCA_005791255.1. Classification (GTDB taxonomy): domain Bacteria; phylum Planctomycetota; class Planctomycetia; order Planctomycetales; family Planctomycetaceae; genus SXXK01. The sequence continues at coordinate 2,404 of SXXK01000423.1, read as the reverse complement.
CGCCGATGTCGACAGTGAACCGGCCGCCGGAGCTGACCCCGAGCCGCCCGACAGCACCCGCTCGCTCGGCCCCTGCAGCACGTCGCCCCGCTGCACATACACACCCGATAACTGCACCTCCGATGTACACGCAGCACTCAGACCCAGCAGCTCCGCAGGAGCCCGCACCGTCACAGAATCCTGCGGCAGCGGAACCACTGCCAGCAACTGCAACCCCGACTCAGTCGTCGCCCCCGTCACCAGCAACTGACTGCTGGCAGCACCCGTCGCCCACGGCACTGTGCCTGTCAACACCCAGCCACCAGCAACCGGCTCCGCCAGCACGGCCGGGCGAGCCAGAAACTGGCGGGATGTCGTCAGGTGCGAGATACCCACGGTCGCCATCACGCGACCCGCTGCCAGATCCTCCAGCAAACTCGCAGACACCACTCCCGCCTGAGCCTGCAGCAGTCGCTGGCAGGCCGCATTCCGCTGCGTCAGCACAAAAGCCGTCGTCAGACAGCAGGCACTCAAGTCCCGGTAAATCTCCAGCAGCTCCACCGCCGAACATCCCAGCCCCCCGCACGACTGCGGCATGTTCCAGCGCCAGCCACCCGCTGCACCCAGCCACGCCAACTGCCGGACAGGCCAGTCACCAACACCCTCCGCTGCCGGCTGACCCCTCAGCCTCTGACACAGGTCGCGGAACTCATCCGATCGAATGACTCGCGACATGAGGCTGGTCCCGCAAGAACTCCACGTTGACGCGGCAGATCAGAAGGCGGCAGATCAGCGACGCGGCAGATCAGCGACGAGCCCCGGTGTAAAGAGCCGGCAGCCAGGCACCGTTCTGCTGACTGCTGGCTACACACTGCTGAATGAAATACATGCCCTCGGCACCGTCATACACGTTCGGGTAAATCGTGTTGCGCTGCTCGAAAACGCCGCCGGTGGCACGAGCCACCATCGAGTCATAGGCGAAACGATACACATTCGCAAAGGCTTCAAAGAAGGCCTCTGGATGCCCCGATGGCAACCGACAGGCCTCACGACCCATCGTGTTCATGAAAGGAGCATTGGGGTCACGAGTATACATCTGATGCGGCGAACCGTTGCGACGCACAATCATCACGTTCGGCTCTTCCTGACGCCACTGCAGAGCACCCTTCGTGCCGTCCACTTCAATGAACAGATCGTTCTCACGACCATGCGAAATCTGGCTGGCCGTCACCGTGCCAATCGCGCCGTTCTCATAACGCACCACCGCATGACCATAGTCGTCCAGAGCACGACCGTCCGCGAAGATCTTCAGGTTGCACGAGATCTCAGACGGCAGCAGGCCAGTCATGTAACGGCCCAGATTGTACGCATGAGTCCCGATGTCGCCGAAACAGCCGGCTGCACCAGAACGCTTCGGGTCCGTACGCCAGGCTGCCTGCTTCTGATCAGATGCTTCCAGTCGAGTCCTGAGCCAGCCCTGAATGTAGTTGGACCGAATCGCATTGATCTCACCCAGCTCGCCATTCAGGATCATCTCGCGAGCCTGACGGACCAGCGGATAACCCGTGTAGTTGTGGCTGACAGCAAACACCACGCCACTGGCTTCCACAACCTTCACAAGTTCTTCGGCCTGAGCAAAGTCAAAGGTCATCGGCTTGTCACAAATCACATTGAATCCCGCAGCCGCCGCGGCTTTGGCTATCTGGAAGTGCGTGTGATTCGGAGTTGCAACACTGACAAAATCAATCCGCTGATCGGCCGGCAACGCCAGCTCACCCGCAATCAGCTCGTCAATCGAACCGTAGGCCCGCGCGGCCGAAATGTCGTAAGCCGGAGCACTGGCTTTGGCTTTGACCGGATCGGACGACAATGCACCAGCCACCAAAGCCGCACGGTTGTCCAGCACAGCCGCCGTGGCATGCACCCGACCAATGAACGCCCCCTGACCACCGCCCACCAGAGCCATCCGAAGCTTGCGATTGAGTTTTCCGTTGGTGGTGTCAGTCATGGAACAGGAACCCTGAAGTCGTAGTGGAATCGGCGCAGAAAGTGCCGGAACGAAGGGAAAATTGAACCGCAAAGGGTAAGCAACCGCTGCGGAAAATTCAAGCGATCAACCGTTTACCACGAATGGACACGAATTTCATGTAGCTCGGGCTTTCCAGCCCGAGATCTGTCCTGAAGGGGCTTCGCTGCGTGTTGTTTTGAACCACGAATTGACACGAATGGTCACGAATTTCTGTAGCTCGGGTTGTAGAGCCCGAGTTCTGCCCTGCAGGGTCTTCGCTGCGGGCGTTTTGAACAACGAATTGACACGAATGAACACGAATTTTTGTAGCTCGGGCTTTCGAGCCCGAGTTCTGCCCTGCAGGGTCTTCGCAGCGGGTTGTTTTGAACCACGAATGAACACGAATGGACACGAATT
>SXXK01000422.1 GCA_005791255.1 Planctomyces sp. | reverse complement strand
GCGATGGCTCAGGCCCCGCTGCAGCCGGCTTTTGGCGGGAATTCTCTCGTGAGTGCTCGGGATGCGCGGGCCGTGGTTGCCGGCAGTTCCCGGCATCAGCTGAAGTGGAAGGGGCAACTGCTGTACTTTGCAACGGCGGAGGAGCTGGAGATGTTCTCGGCGAATCCTCAGCGTTACTGGCCAATGCTGGACGGTGACTGCGCCTTGAAGCTGTTGCAGTCAAATCGTCGGGTGCAGGGTGATCTGGAACATGCAGCGTTGTTCCGTGGTCGGGTTTGGGTGTTTTCGACGGCGGAGGAGATGCGGGAGTTTGTGGCTGCTCCGGCTGACGTAGCGGATGAAGTGCAGGCGTTGCTGGAGCAGTGACCGGGGAATGTTGACGGATGGCAACATATCGGCAGATTGTGCGGGGATTGCCTGAATCGCGATTACGACAGGGGGATTTCTGTTGCAGCCCTGGCGGTAATCTATAATCTGGCAGTGGTGTTGTTTGGTACCACCCATAAGCAAAAGGTCTGCGATTTGTGAAAACGGTTCTGCTGATGCGGCATGCGGAAGCGGCGGAGGCCACTTCGGGCCAGGCGGACTTCGATCGCTGCCTGACTGCGTCGGGGATCTCGATGGCCTGGCAGACGGGGTTGCTGTTGCGGGCTCAGGGGCTGGCTCCGCAGCGGGTTCTGGCATCGGCAGCGGTTCGTACGGCTCAGACGGCCTTTCTGGTGCGACAGGCGGTGGCAGGTCTGTCGCAGCCTGAAGTTGCGGTACAGCCGGATTTCGGTCCGGGAATTCCGGTACAGCTGCAGACCGGGCTGTATGGTGCATCTGCGGATGCCTTTGCTGATGCGGCTCGGTACCACGCAGCTCCGGATGAATCCAGTGTGCTGGTGGTGGGGCATAATCCGGGCATGGCGATGCTGATGTGCTGCTGGGGGCTGAGTGCGTTCAGTGTACCTCCGGCTACGCTGGCTGCGTTCCGGTTTGATGTCAGTGACTGGCTGGAAGCCGGTCGTTCGGGATGTCATGGGGAACTGATCCTGCTGATCAGAAACGCACGTTTGGACTCGGGGCATGGAAGCCCGGGTATTGCTGGATAAGCACGGACGCCGACTGGGCCATTGGTCGACAGGCGGGCGTGATGAGTATTGAAGATTGTCCGGCCGCGGCCGGAGCGGTGCCGAGTGTTGTGGCCGCAGATGAAGCAGCCACGGCGACAGAATTGCGGTCTGCGATTGCACTGGGGCTGGTTCCCGGAGTGGGTCCGCGGCTGCTGACGGAGCTGACAGCGGTGTTTGGCTCCTGCGCGGCTGTGCTGCAGCAGAGTGCTGTGCAGTTGCGGCAGGTTGCCGGTGTGGGGGCGAAGACAGCGTCCGGTCTGCAGGATCCCGATCTGCTGTTGCGGGCTCGACAGATTCTCAGCGAATGCGGGACGGCGGGAATTCGCGTGTTGCTGTCGGGGACGTCTGAGTATCCGCGACGGCTTCTGGAGATCTGTGATTATCCGCGGGTGTTGTTTCAGCGGGGTGTGCTGTTACCGCAGGACGAGCTGTCGATAGCGATTGTGGGTTCCCGCCGGTGTACTCCGTATGGTCTGCGGCAGGCTGAGCGGCTGGGGGCCTCACTGGCGCGGGCCGGTCTGACGGTTATCAGCGGATTGGCGCGGGGGATTGACGGGGCTGCGCAGCGTGCCGCGCTGCGTGCCGGTGGCAGGACAGTCGCGGTCCTGCCGGCCGGGGTACAGAACATCTATCCGCCCGAGCATGCGGATCTGGCAGCGGAGATTGTGCAGCAGGGCGCATTGCTGAGTGAGATGTCGCATCGTCAGCAGCTGTTGCCGGGACTGTTTCCGCAGCGGAATCGAATTATCAGCGGGCTTTGTCTGGGTGTGCTGGTGATTGAGGCTTCGCGTCGATCGGGTGCGCTGTACACGGCGCGGCATGCGATTGAGCAGGGGCGAGATGTGTTTGCGTTGCCGGGGCCGGTGGACAGTCTGGCCAGTGCCGGATGTCTGGAACTGCTGCGGGACGGCGTGCAGCTGGTGCGGCATGCCGATGATGTGCTGGAAGCGCTGGGGCCGCTGCCGCAGCCTGCCCGGCGTTCGCGCAGTGAGACGGTGCATCAGCCGCGGGAACTGTCATTGAACGCGCTGGAAAAGGACGTGCTGAACCGGATCGGGCAGCAGCCATGTGCGGTGGACCAGGTGCTGCGCGGGCGTGAGCAGCAGGCGCCGCAGATTCTGGCAACGCTGACGGTTCTGGAGGTGCGGCGACTGATTCGCAGGCTGCCAGGAAATCAGGTGGTGCGGTACTGAGTGTGGTGTGATCCGACCCGGCCGGCTGTCGCGGGTCAGGTTATTACGACAGGATTGGCAGGATGCTGCCTGAACCGAACTGCAGTTCGCGGGTGACGATGGACCCGATCAGTGTCGTGCTGGTGCAGTCGTGGATTTCGATTTCTGCGAGTGATCCGATCAGGCGCGGGTTGCCGTCGAACACAACGATTCGGTCGCATTCCGTGCGTCCCGTCAGTTGCAGTGCGAGGCGTTCAGCGGCTGGTGAGGCGTGCTGCAGCTGCTGTGGTTCAGCGAGTCCGGCGTGTTCGAGGGCTCCGCGTTCATCGTGGTGATCGTGGTGATCCAGCTGGTGCAGCGGGGGTGTTCCGGCGGCGTCGGCTGGCAGCCCTTCACGTGCGGCACGGCGGGCGGCGGATTTGCTGGGACCTTCCACCAGGATACCGACTTTCCGTCCGATGAATTCCGCATTGTCCTCTTCTGAGATGCGGTTTTGCAGTTCCAGCATTTCGTTATTGCGTCGTCGTTTGACCTCTTCAGGGACGTCATCGGGGTACAGTTCGTCGGCTTTGGTGCCGGTGCGGGGGCTGTACTTAAAGATGAAGCTGTTTTTGAAGCGGCAGTCACGAATCAGCTGCATGCTTTTCTCGAAGGCTTCGTCAGTTTCCCCGCAGAAGCCGACGATGAAGTCACTGGACACGGCGCAGCCCGGAATGATGTCATTGATGCGTGCCATCATTTCGCGGTAGTCTTCGACAGTGTAGCCGCGTTTCATGCGTCGGAGCACTTCGTTGCAGCCGGACTGGGCGGGCACGTGCAGGTATTTCATGACTTTCGGCAGGTCGCGTACGGCCTGCAGCAGGTCGGTCGTCATGTCTCTTGGGAAGCTGGTGATAAAGCGTATGCGCTGGATCCCGCTGATGTTGTGGAGTCTTTCCAGCAGTTCGGACAGGCGGACCAGTCTTCCGTTTTCTGTGTATTTGTAGCTGTTGACGGTTTGTCCCAGCAGCGTGATTTCGCGCACACCCTGATCGGCCAGCAGCTTTGCTTCCTGAATGATGTGTTCAGGCGGGCGACTTTGTTCAGGTCCGCGGGTTGCCGGCACCACGCAGTAGGTGCAGAATTTGTCACAGCCGATCATGATGCGGACAAAAGCCTGAAAAGGCGTAGGTCGCATTTCGGGATCGCGGAGCGGATCATAGCTTTGAAAGCTGTCGGAGACCTGCAGCCGTGAGCCGTCGGAGCGACCGAGGCTGAGTGCTGTGAGGCGTGACTGCTGTTCGCTGCTGCGGGCTTCCCGGATGAGTCGCGGGATTTCGGCCAGTTGTCCGGTACCGACGACGAGGTCGACATGGGGAGCTTTCTGAAAGATCAGTTCCTGATCCTTCTGAGCCATGCAGCCGATGACCCCGATGACCTTTTGCGGGCGATTGCGTTTGCTGTATTTCAGACGCCCCAGTGCGCTGTAGATTTTGTGTTCTGCGTGTTCGCGAACGCTGCAGGTGTTGAACAGAACGGTATCTGCGTCTTTGGGGTTGTCTGCCAGCAGGTAGCCTTCGCGACGGAGTGCAGCGACGACCAGTTCGCTGTCCAGCATATTCATCTGGCAGCCAACGGTTTCGATGTACAGTCGACCATTGTGCGGCGGTCGGCTGCTGATCGGGGCGGAGTCTGCGGGCTGTTGCTGAGCAGTTTCGGACATTCCGGGGGTGGCGATCTGTGCAGGGTGCCGGGGCAGTAGTGCCCAGGCCGCGGTGGTGGTGTTGCGGTGTTTATGTCGCACGGGGGGGCTCGAGCATTGCTGCCCGAGCCGGGGTCCTGGTGCTGCGACGTGAATGGTTCAGGACTGGATGCGTTCCATGTAGGAACCGGACTCGGTATCGATTTTGACGCGGTCACCGTCCTTAATGAAGGCCGGCACCTGGACTTCCACGCCTGTTTCCAGTGTGGCAGCTTTGGTGACGTTGGTGGCCGTGTTGCCGCGTGCGGCGGGCTCGGTGTAGGTGACTTTCAGAATGACCTGCTGTGGCGGCATCATGGAAATCAGCTGACCGTTCCAGAACAGCAGGCCGACGGTGGCGCCTTCCAGCAGCCACCGCATGTCGTCTGCTACCGCGGCGGCGGGCAGGCTGTGCTGTTCGAAGGTGCTGTTGTCCATGAAGACGTAGCTGTCGCCATCGCGGTATGAGTACACTCCGTCATTGCGGTGCACGTCGGCTGTTTCCAGCGAGTCACCATTGCGGTAAGTCTTCTGGAACATGGTGCCGCGGAGCAGGTTTCGCAGCTTGGTGTGGTAGAGTGCCTGCCCCTTGCCTGGCTTGACGAAATTGCATTCCAGCATTTCGTACGGTTCGTTGTCGATCTGGACCTTGATGCCTTTTTTGAATTCACCGGCGGGAATGGTGCCCATGTGACACTGACTTCTGCAACAGCTGTAGGGAAGATGAATCAGGCGACGCATCGCGAGGCCGAATGGACCAGGCGATCCGCCGAAACCGGGTGGAATGCTACCGAAACGGCGCGGCGGAGTGAATGGATCTGCGGCAAAAACCGACAAAGTCCTGCCATGGGGATTCGGGTGGCAGGGCTGGCCTGCCACAAACCCGGAATTCCGCAGGCCGCGGATTTTCAAACGTCGCCGCGAATCAGTATCATAACCGCACCAGCCGGCCCTCGTTGATGAATTGCGGATATCCTGGTCTGCATTTTGTGTTGAGTGGCTTCGCTGGGGCATCATTCTGACGCGGTTTTACTCGCTTTTGTTTTTCTTTGGGGGGTTCACAATGTCCACCACAGCTGCTCCGACCGCCACCGGTTTTGCTCCGGCGGTCAGTGCGTTTCTGGCCACAGCGCTGCACAAGTCTTATGTCGGGGGGCGCTGGGTTGAAGCGACCGACGGCGGGACGTTTGAGGTGCTGGATCCGGGTTCAGGTACGAAGATTGCGACGGTGACCAGTCTGCAGAAGGCGGATGTGGACCGTGCCGTGGACTCGGCTGTGGATGCATTTCACAACAGTGGCTGGGCGTCAATGTCTGTTGCGGAGCGTGCGGCGAAGCTGCATCGGATTGCCGATGCCGTGGAGGCTCGGATACACGAGTTTGCTCAGGTGGAGGCTTTGGACTGCGGCAAGATTTATGCGCAGGCGATCGGGGACATTCAGAACTTCATTGACACGTTCCGTTATTTTGCCGACCTGTCTCAGGCGGTGAATTATCGCCAGGTGATTGCGGTGAAGAAGCACGAGGCCTGGGTGACTCGTCATGCCTGGGGCGCCTGCGGATTCATCATTCCGTGGAACTTTCCGTTTTTGCTGGCGGGCTGGGGGCTGGCTCCGGCTTTGGCAGCCGGCAACACGTGTGTGCTGAAGCCTGCCGAGGATACTCCGCTGTCAGCACTGTACCTGTGCCATGTGGTGCAGCAGCTGGATTT